>AP024674.1:2700000-3000000 GCA_025998755.1 Armatimonadota bacterium | reverse complement strand
GCGGTGCTCACCTGGCCCAGAGGGCGGGAAGCGCCGGTGCGGCGAGTTTGGCTCTGGGTAGTTGTCAGCGGGGCCCTGCTGGTGGTTCTGTTGAGCGGGCGAAGAGCGCTCTGGCTGGTGAGTGGTCTCTCGCCCATCCTTGCGCTTACCCTGCGGTTCGCTCAGCCCGGCAAGATTCGTCGCCTATCCAGAAATACGCTGATCGCTTCTGTCTGCGGCGTGGCGGCGACACTGGCGCTGATCTATCTCTACGCGCGGACCGCCTACGGGGTGGACCTGGGCGTTCTGGCGGCGGAGTTCGCTGCCGGATTCGATTTCACGTCGCTGGACGAATCCCCTTACGTGCGTCGGGCGCAGTTCGCAGCCATGATGGCGGTGTGGCAGCAGAATCCGTTCTTGGGAGCAGGTCACGGTGCCGTGGCTCCCGCCCTTATCAGGTCAATCGAACAGCCCTGGGCCTATGAGCTAAGTTATGTCGCCCTGCTCTTCCAGACCGGCGCTGTTGGTTTTTCATTGTATGCTGCCGGAGTGCTCTGGATCTACTGGCAGGGGCTGCGCATCATCCGCAGTGCGTCCCCATACGCAACAGTTATGTTGCCCACACTGACCGGACTCACCTGCTTCCTGATCGCCAACGCCACCAATCCGTACCTCGCCAAGTATGACTATCTCTGGGTCATCTTCCTGCCTGTGGCTGTCATCAACTGTCATTTGCTGGAGGAGCGCGGTGAGCGGTTGGCCGGCGCTGCGCACATGAGGATGGAATCCGCGTGAGCGAACCCTCCGTCGCCATCATCATCGTGAACTGGAACGCGGGACGGCAGTTGCGCGAATGCCTGGACTCCATAGCATCCTCCCGGAGGGACGGGTGGCGTCTGGAAGGTGTGGTGGTGGTGGACAACGCCTCCGGGGACGATTCGCTTGCTGGCATCGGGGAGGTGGAACTTCCGCTGCGTGTGCTGACCAACAGCGCCAACCGCGGGTTCGCTGCGGCTTGCAACCAGGGTGCTGGGCATTGCGCATCGGACTATCTGCTTTTCCTGAATCCGGACTGTGTCGTGGAGCCGGATGCCATCGCTGCAGTGGTGGCTTTTATGGAGAGGAAGGAAAATGGCGCAGTGGGAGTCGCGGGGGCAAGGTTGCTGGATGCACAGGGGCGCACGTGGCGCTGCTGCTCTCGACGCCCCCGACCTTTGGATTTTCTGAAAAAGGCGTTCGGAGTCGACGCGCTCTTTCCCCGCTTGCGCACGCACCTCATGCGTGAGTGGGATCATGAAGAGTCGCGCCCGGTGGACCATGTCATGGGCTCTTTCTATCTCGTGCGGCGCAATCTGTTCGAGCAGCTCGGCGGCTTCGATGAGCGGTTTTTTGTCTATCTGGAGGATCTGGATTTCTCGGTCCGCACGGCGCAGGCAGGTTACACCGTCCACTACCTGGCCGAGCCGCGAGTCTTTCACAGGGGAGGTGGCACTTCGGAACAAGCACGGGTGGATCGTCTGTTCTATTCGCTGCGCAGCCGCGTGCTGTATGCATTCAAGCACTTTGGCCGGGCCGGCGCGATGGCGGTGGCGCTGACGACACTGACGTGGGAACCATTACCCCGCCTGGCCCAGGCAACGCTGCGCGCAAATCCGGCCGGCATACAAGAAACGCTCCAAGCTTACGTTCGTCTCTGGAGCTGGGTGCTGCGAGGAGCAAAGAGAGAATGGGAGAGGTGATCCCCCGGGCATCCAGCATCACCCACCAGCACATCGTCTCGGTGGTGAACACTGAGTTCTGCCAAGTAACTCCCGGGAGGACAGTTCGCATTCTGGACGCGGGATGTGGCAACGGCAAGCTGATCGCGTATTTGACCCGTGCGCTGGGCGTTCTGCAGCCCAGTGTCGCTTGGGAGATCTACGGATTCGACGTCCACGATCACGGCGTTCAGGCCCAGGGTTACATGCAGCAGACCATGGACTGGCTTCACGCCGAGGTCCCTGAGGTCGAATGGGAAAGGCGCATAGCAACGATTTCGACTTCCGAACCCTGGCCCTATTCGGACGGCTTTTTCGACGTTGTGGTCTCAAACCAGGTGCTGGAACATGTGCGGGACCACGCTCGCTTTTTCCACGAGAATGCCCGGGTGCTTAGCAATGGTGGCTTCGCGGTTCATCTGTTTCCTCTCGGGCATTATCTTTACGAGACTCACCTGAATCTGCCGTTCGTGCACTGGATTGGCGATCACGACCTGATCTTCCGGTATATCCGGTTTCTGAGCCGCCTGGGTCTGGGGAAATACCGGTCGTCAAGGCGCGCGAGCGGGGTTTCGCTTGACGAATACTCGGAACGGCACGCCGACTATCTTTACCACTACACATCGTACCTGTCGCAGTCCCAAGCGCTTGGACTGGCGCGCGCCGCCGGTCTGCGGGCTTCCTACCGCTACACGCCCTACTTCTACACGGCGAAACTGAGGTCGTTGCTTCGGCTCTCCGCCCCTTATCTGTACCCGCGGCGCAGAAGCGGAATCCTGAACTGGCTGGAGACGCTCATCCTGAGACACGTCTCCAGCATAACGCTGTTTCTGGAGAAGAAAGAAACGTACCGCGGCTGATGAAGGTGCTTCTCCTCAGCCGGTATACCCGTCAGGCGGCCAGCAGCCGATACCGTTCGTATCAGTATCTGCCCTTCCTGGAGGAAGAAGGCATCGCAGTCACACCCGCCCCGCTGATGGGAGACAGCTACGTGCGCGGACTGCAGGAGGGACGCAGGAAGATCGGCACGGGGACGGCGTCCGCCTATTGGCGCCGTATCCTGGACACTTTCCGCGCCCGGAGATTTGACCTGGTCTGGATCGAGCGCGAAGCCCTTCCCTGGTTACCTCCCTTCTGTGAGCGGTGGTTGCGTTTCCTGCGAGTTCCTTACGTTGTGGACTATGACGACGCGGTCTTCCATCGCTACGATCTTCACCGATCGGGATTAGTCAGGGCGCTTCTGGGCGGCAAGATAGACACGGTCATGCGTAATGCTGCCCTGGTGATCGCAGGAAACAGCTACCTCGCGGATCGCGCCAGGAAAGCCGGCGCCGCGCACGTGGAGATCCTGCCCACTGTGATAGATCTACGGCGCTATACGGGCCGCCCCGCAAGGCAGCGGCACCACATCATCGGGTGGATCGGATCGCCGACCACGGCGGAATATGTCAACGAGGTTGCAGGACCTCTACTTCGGATGTGCCGCCGACACGGAGCCCGCGTGCGGCTCGTCGGGGCGCCTCCCGGGTCCGTGCGAGGGCTAGATGTCGAGTATCTGCCCTGGTCCGAGGAAGAAGAAGTCCCGATGATGCTTCAGTTCACGGTGGGCATCATGCCTCTTCCCGACACCCCCTGGACGCGCGGAAAGTGCGCCTTGAAGCTCATCCAGTATATGGGCTGCAGGCTGCCGTGTGTTGCTTCCCTGGTGGGGGCGAATCCCACTGTCGTGGAACACGGCGAGACGGGTTTTCTGGCCCGGACGGAGCACGACTGGGAGGACTCGCTGGCTTTGCTGCTGGAAGACGAATGCCTCCGCACGCGGATGGGGGAAGCCGGTCGGGCGCGTGTGGAAGAGCGGTTCTCTCTGGAAAAAACCGCACCTCGGCTTGCGGCGCTGCTTCGCGAAGCGGCGTCCTGCAAAAAGTAAGCCCCGCCCATAGAGGCGGAGCTTGAAAGTCCCTGAGGGAAAACGAGCCGCTTCAGGCGCTGCGGCGTCGGCGCAGAAGCAAGCTGCCCACTCCCGCTGCCAACACGGTCATCGTGGCCGGCTCAGGTATGACCACCTGCGAGAAAGACTGGCCAATGTAGCTGATCTTGGCCGTGCCCTGAGGACCGCCAATCAGGGAGATATCCTTGATAACCCGGACCTTCTCGTAGCCGTTCACGGGATCCTGCAGGACCAGATGATCGGTCAGCTTGGTGCCCAACGGTGTGGCGTAGACAAAGCCCTGGCCCACGTTCTGGATCCCGACGAGAGCGGACTCAACTATCTGGGTCTGCCCGCCGTCGATGAACGAGCCATTGAAGGTGAGGCCGATGTCCGCGATCCTCTTGAGCGGATCCAGCACTTCCACGTCGAACTTGATGTTGACGTTCAGCCATGCTCCGGTGTTGGCAAACATCAGACCGGTGAACTGAATTCCCGGGTCCGGCCCGAACATATAACCAGAGACATCAATGGCAGCTGGGTCAAAGACGTAGTCACCAGAGCCAAAGCTAACCAGCTGGAAGTTATTGAACTTCTTGTCGTCAACGATGATGGAACCGTTGGAGGCAATCAGAGCAGACAGGCTTACGGCGTGGGCCTGCGCGGCCAGAATGGCTACACCCACCACTGCGACGATCGCCGCTCTCGAAAAAATCCTCCACAGTCCCAGGTATCTGGAGGTCTTCATGATCATTCAGTCTCCTTGCTGCTATCGACGAAGCAGACGTCGCACTCCGTCAGACCTATTCTAACATGACATTGGCATCATGGAGTACGGGTTTTTCGGGAAATTTTTCCATTGCCGTCGGACGGCAGCTTTGACCGGCCGCCCGTTGCAATATTACTGCAACTTTCGTGCCACTTCCGTCGGGAACGATTCCGGCTTTCCTTCCTGCGGCCGGTGCGGATAGTCGGACTCGTCTATCCCTTCCGGCAGGTACGAGAATAACTCGGCATTTTTCAGGAAGAACCGGAGTTTCTTGTCCGGCTTCAGCATCTCCTCTGGGAAGGCTTCGGTCCGCCAGCGCATTAAGTGGCTCACGGAGTCGCCCCGGAACGGGATGCAATCCTCACGCGAGAAACCCGGGATCACCCTGTTGTGACGGTCCACGATCTCCGCGACAATGTATCCATCCCCGTGCGTCCTGGCGTTGATGGAGACGCGCGGAATGCGGAACAGTTCCCGCCGACTGATGAAGAATCCCTCCGTTTCCCCGGCCCTAAGCGAGCAAAACCCGTCCAGTCTAAGAGTGGCCAGTCCGATCTCGCCCTTGATCCCTTCGTAGTCGTCGTGGGCCTGGTCGAATCCGCCGTAGTAGAAATACAGCTTGTCTCCCACAGCCACCGGGGTAATGGCCGTGAAGACCATTCCATCGTCCCAGCTTCCGTCCGGCCCCAGTTCCAGAAACGGCTCCCGGGCAGGCGTGCGCGTCCAGTTGACCAGGTTCCAGCTCCACGTGAGCTGAACGTCGATGGTGCGGTCGCTGTCCTCCTGTGCTTCGTGCATGCGCGGCACGGTATACTTGCCGTACTTGAAAAAGCGGGCGTGATAGATCCACGGCAGTCCGATATACGCTCCTTGATAGGGGAAAACGGGCATCCCGTACACCTGCGTGGGGTCGGGGTCCAGGTCGTCGGCAGTGAAGACTGGGTGATCCATCAGGCGCGTCCAGTGGACGCCGTCCTTGGATGTGGCCAGCCCCACCGACCGGTGCCGCCGCGCGCCCATCTTTAACATCGCGACATAGCGATCCTGATAGGGATCCCAGAAGAAGTTCACCACGTCCGATGAAGAGAACAATCGCTCCCCCTCCGGCGGTGTCTGCCAGGTCCAGCGCAGCCCGTCCGGCGAGTAGGCGTGATGCGGGCCCTTCGGACCGTACCCGTACATCACCCACTTTTTGTCCGGCGAAGCCGGCTGCGGAACGCGCATCACGCTGGGGATGGAACACAGACCCTCCACCACGATGTTGTTCGCCTTGGAGCCGTTGTAGTCCACCAGCCCCAGCTCGGGCTTGACCCAGTTGATGCCGTCCGCGGACTCCGCATAGCAGACGCGGCTGCCGTCGCCGATGATCTGGTACCACATCCGCAACCGTCCGGCGTCCCACAGGACTGTACCGTAGAGATAGGGTCCCCATCCCTCCCAGGGTCGGTCGCGGCGGAGCACCGGATTGCCCGGGTGCTTTTCCAACTTGTGGAACACCCGCTCAAGCCCACTAGACTCCTCCACCGCCATCGCGTCCAGCATCAGTCGCCGGAATGGATAACTGCCAGCCACAGGATCGCCATCCTTGGCGTAAGGAGATACGGCCGCCGCGTGAACGGCGGACCCTTCCAGCAAAAGAAAGACTGCCGCAAGCGCAAGCGTTATGGGATGAACCAATGATACTATCTCCTCTCTCGACACGTGCACAAACCTTCCGCAACCGTTTGGACTTGTCCTGCCTCAGGCAGGTTTTATCGCCCGCTGCGCAGCCTCGCCGTCTGAGTCCGGCCGAGCATCTCAAAAACGTAGGGATGGCGGCATCGTGGACAACACCCCGTGTCCGCCCTCCCGAGCCAGGAGGCTCACCCTTTCAGGCCACCGAGATCCCTTCAGGCAGCTCCAGCTGCTCCACAGGAAGCGGTTTGAGGCACAGGAACCAGTCCAGGCAGCGGTAGTCCGAGCCCGCCTGCTCCACGCGATCCTTCGCAGCCCCGCACGAACCCGGCGGAGGGACGATGACATCGTCTCCGGGTTTCCAGTCGGCCGGAGTGGCGACTCCCAGACGGTCCGAGGTCTGCATGGCTATGAGGAGACGCTTGATCTCCTGGAAATTCCGCCCGTTGGAGAGCGGATAATAGATCAGCGCCCGGATCTTGCCGTGCGGGTCAATGAAATACACGGCCCGCACCGCCTGTGTGGAGCTCGCGGAAGGCTGGAGCATCCCGTACTTCCGGGCAACCTCCATCTTCAGATCCTCGATGACAGGGAAGGTGACCTCCACGTCCTTCATGCCCCGGAACTCGATCTTCTCCTTGATGGTACGCAGCCAGGCGATGTGGCTGTAGATGCTGTCAATGGACAGACCGATCAGCTCACAGTTCAGTGCCTTGAACTCAGGCATCATCGTGGCGAACGTCATGAACTCGGTAGTGCAGACGGGCGTGAAGTCGGCCGGGTGGCTGAACAGGATGACCCATTTCCCCCGGTAATCCTTGGGGAAGTCAATTTCTCCCTGAGTCGTCTTCGCGGTGAAAGCGGGAGCGTCCTCGCCGATCAGCGGGATGTGTCGTGTTTCTTGAACTGCGGATTCCATCTTCGTTGATGCTCCTTCCTGGTCGGGTCGCTTACGCGTGCGCGTTCCAATATGTGCGAAACCACGAACACGCGTCAGGCCTTTTGCAGTATTAACGTTTAGACGCCTCCCGGTCCCGGAAGGATTCACGGAGCGGCGGGGGTAAGGCTTACTTGCCGGGGTGCCGCGCAGGCGGGCGACGGAGGTTAGACGGAGCGCAGATGACGTCGCGAGAGCGGATTCTGACAACATTGAAGGGCGAGCGTCCGGACCGCATCGGCAGAACGGAAAGTCCCTGGGCCGAGACGTGGAAGGTCTGGCGGGAGCAGGGACTGCCGGAGGATGTGGACCCTGTTGACTATTTCGGCTGGGACTTCGCCGGGCTCCCCTGGCCGGACATGACCCTGCGGCTGCCAACGGAGATCATCGAAGAGACCGAAACCTACATTCATCGGCGGGATCCGAACGGTGTAGAGCGCAAGGACTGGAAAAGCGAGTCCGGGCATACGCCCCACTGGCTCTCGCACACGCTGAACAACGGCGACGACTGGAAGCGCTTCAAGGAGCGGTTGACGCCGGACGCCGACCGGCTTTCACCCGAGATGAAGCAGCGCTGGGAGCAGGCCAGGAATCGCGGATTGTTCACGCACTGGTCTTCCACCGAAGCCTACGAATGCGCCTGGCCCGTCTTCGGGCAGGTGAACATTTTCACGATGATGATGGACGAGCCGGAGGTGGTGAAGGATGTCTTCATGACCTACACGGACCTGATCATCGCGCTGGCACAGCAGGCGCTGCAGCAGGGCATAGACTTTGACGGAGCCTTCGTCTACGGGGACGTGGGATACCGCAATGGCACTCTGTTCTCGCCAGAGTGCTACGATGAGCTTCTGTTTCCCGCGCATCGGAAGATGTGCGACTTCTTCCGGAGCCACGGCAAGCCCGTCATCCTGCATTCGTGCGGGCAGATCAAGACCCTTATCCCACGTTTCATCGAAGCCGGGTTCTCAGCGATCCAGCCCCTGGAGGCCAAGTGTCAGCAGGACGTCCGGGAGCTTCGCCAGATTCACGGCAAGCGCATCGTCTTTTTCGGCAACATTGACGTACGCAAACTGTCCGGCACGAAAGACGATGTCCGGGAGGAGGTTGTGAGCAAGCTGGAGGCTGTGGCGGCGGACGGCGGCTACATCTTCCATTCGGACCACTCCCTCCCGCCCACGGTGCCGCTCGAAAACTACCTGTATGCGCTGGAGCTTCTGGACGACTTCAACGCCCGCCACTACGGCGCTGAAGGATGACATTCACTCCGGCCGCAGAATGGCGGCGCCCTGCGCGGGCCGCGTGGTGAAGAGCGCCCGGCTTAGCTCCTCCGGCACGGAAACATCCGGCCGGTGCCGCGGAAGCCAATCCCGGTAGTAGCGCCCGGCTATCTGGCAAAGGATGGCAGCTATGTCCTCTTCCCGCGCCAAGGCAACGACGCATCCTCCGAAACCTGCACCGGTCCATCGCGCTCCGTAGGCCCCCGCCTTCCTTGCAATATCCGCGAGTGCATCCAGCTCGGGACAGGTCACCTCGTAGAGATCCCGGCCGGACTCGTGCGAGGCATCCATCAACCGCCCGAGCGCCGCACTGTCTCCGGCACGCATAGCGTCGGCGGCCAGATAGACCCGCCGGGCTTCCTCCACCACGTGCAGCGCCCGTGCCAGCGGCCGGAAACCGCCCGGCGGCTCCGGCAGCGCGTTTCCGTCCCTCTGCGCCAGGTAGCGGGTCTGGATCTCGTTTTCGCTCAGCCCAAGGTCCACCGCCAGGTCCGCCAGAAAGTAAGGCGCATCCTGGATGCATGAGCGCAGTGCCTCGACCGGATCCAGCGCGTCCCGGTAGAGGTCTGCCAGAAGCCGGTAAGAGGTGCCCTTAGCCCTGTTCACCAGCGCGACGGCCAGACGGCATTCGGCCGCACGGGTGTTGAACTGCTGACGAGCCCCGGCCGACTTCTCGGCTTTTACCAGAGTGTCCGCCACAATCACCGCGACGCCCGCCGGGAGCGACACGGGCTCAACGCGCAGGGGATGGAACTCGATCTTCAGCGCGCACCCCTTGCGCCCCAGAAGGCAGATGGCCTGATCCATCCCGCCTCCCTGCGTGCCCACGTAATGCTCGCCGGTGGCCATCAACTCCGCCATCTCCTGCGGCGGAATGCCAAGCGTGTTCACATCGTCGCACGCCAGAGCCATAGCCACCACCAGAGCAGAGGAGGAGGACAATCCTCCTCCTGCAGGAAGATCGCCGCCCACCACCGCCTGGAACCCCTTCAGAGACTTCTCTCCGGTTCTGGCCAGCAGCGCCTGCACGGCAGCGCGAGCGTAGTTCCCCCAGTCGCCCGCCGCTCCGGGCGGTATCGGGTCCACTGCCTGGAAGCTGATCTCAGGATAGGCGCCGCCCGCGCTTGAAAGGCGGACCTCCGGGGTGTCCGACGGCCGGAACAGGACGGCGATTTCCCGCTCCAGCGCCAGGGGCATGACGGGCAGGCCGTTGTAGTCCGTGTGCTCGCCGATCAGGTTTACCCGGCCGGGAGCGCGCAGAGCCCGCCAGCCGCCGGCGCCTGTGTCAACGCCGGCTTCGGACGCCAGCCCGCGCCACATCCGCTCCTTGTCAGGATTGCCGCCGCACCACTCCCGCGCCACGCGCTCCAGCAATCTTTCCAGTTCCGCGCTCACATCGTCTCCCTCAAGATTCTGTCCGTCTGCGCCAGCGCCTCAGGCGTGCCGATGTCCAGCCAGTGCTCCGCGGGCACGGGATAGGCCCGCACCGTCTTGCCCTGCTCCAGCAGCCGGGCCACGCCAGCGGTCAGTTCGATCTCACCCCTCGGGCTCGGTCCCACTGTGTCCAGCGCCTCGAAGATCGCCGCGGTAAAGACAAATGCTCCGGCCTGATTGTAGTTTGTGGTGGATGTGCCGGGAGCGGGCTTCTCCACAATGCGATGGATGCGCAGCGCAGAATCGAAATACACGGCCGCCCCGCAAGCGGGGTCCTCAACGTAGTTGGCCGCCAGCAGGGCGTCCGGACGCGAAGCCTCAAAATCATCCAGCATGGCGCGGTAGTGCTGTGTGGGATGTAGCAGGATGTCCCCAAAGCACAGAAAGAACGGCTCATCTCCGCAGAAATCGCGAGCGCTGAAGAGCGCCCCTCCCGTCCCGTTCAGCCGTTCCTGTTCCCGATAGACGATGGACAATCCGGTGGCCGAGCCGTCTCCGCAGGACTCCCGCACCTTCGAGCCAAGATAGCCGATCACCAGGCAGACCTCGCTGATACCCGCATCCTTCAAGCCCTGCAGGATCCAGTGCACAAGTGGTCTGCTCCCAGCCTCCACCAGCGGCTTCGGGCGGTCGCGAGTCAAGTCTCCCAGACGGGTGCCCTTCCCTGCCGCCAGCACCACCGCCCGGCGCGCCACCGTCACGGGATCCTCCTCAGATTGGAGCAGCGGACGATATGGAACGTGCGCACTTTCACCCCCTGCCGGAAGATCGGAATCGTGCGGATCTCTTCGGCCGACTCGAACACCTCCAGTGTTTCGGGCTTCAGTCCCCAGTCATCCTCCCAGACGAGGACAGCGTCCTTGCCGAGGATCTCATCCGGTCGCACCCAGATGTCGAACTGATCTTTCCGCGTGTTCAGGGAGAAGGTATGAAGCGGCTGCCTCAGGTTCCACGCCAGTTGCGCGGCGAACTGGTAGCGGTCCGCGCAGAGGAAGGCCCGGTCCGGTCCGCCTATACGTTGGAATTCCTCCCGGACCACAGGCGTCACCTCATCCCAGCCGTAGAGATGATTGGTGTTGTCGTCGCCCGGCGGAAGAGGCAGGATTCGGTAGAACGGCTGGATGTGCAGAAGGGCGGTGAAGATCAGCGCCACGGCGAAGACGGAGTTCACCCAGGCGCGGGAGGCTTTCCGCCCGGCCGCTCCGCCCCAGAAACCGCAGCAGGCGATGATGAGCGTTAGGTAACCCGCCGCCGGCCAGTGCGGCAGTATGCGGGTGAGCAGGCTGGCCCCCCAGAACACAACCAAAGCCGGGACTGCTCCCCAGAACAGCAGGCGGTAGCGATGCTCAGAACCACGCAAACGTGTCAACGTGATCAGCGCGGCCACCAGCGACACGAACACCATAGGAGACAACGCCAGAAGCTGTGCTCCCGTCAGCTCCGCCAGCGATGTCAGCCTCAGACTCGCACCCTGGTGCCGCCCGACCGCATTGAAGGCGAAACTGGCCCATTCGTTCCGGGCGTTCCACAGAAGCACAGGCCAGAAGATCACACAAGCAATGAGCGCTCCAAGCCACGGCTCGCGCCGCTGCAGCTCTCGCCGGCCAGTGGAGCAGGACGCAAGGAATAGCAGCACGGACGGGACGAGCAGAACAGCGGTGAACTTGGAGCACAAAGCGAGCCCGAGCGAGACGCCTGCCGCATACCAGCGGTTCCGGCGGCCGTCCAGCACCGCGTCCGCCACCAGCCAGAGCGTCAGCAGCCAGAACAGGCCCATCGGCGCATCGCTTGCTACCAGGAAGCCACCCAGAGCATAGAGCGGGATCATCGTGAACAGCGACGCCGCTCGCAGCCCCGTGCGTTCGTTGAAGAACCTGCGGGCCAGCAAAAACATCATCCAGGCGTTGGCTGCCCCCAGCAGGATGGTGGGCAGCCTGACCGCAAGTGTGGTGTCACCCAGGATCGCCGTGGACAGCGCCACCAGCCAGGCGACCATGCCGGGGTGGTCGAAATAGCAGGGAGCGAGCCTCTGAGCCCAGAGCCAGTAAAACGCCTCGTCGTCGCCGAGCGGCAGTCGGGCCGCCATCGCCAGCCGGAGCAGGACGGCCAGAGCGATCAGAGCGATTGCTAATGTTTTGGGACGCAGACGGGCCAGTTGGGGGCGGCTGCCTTTCCGAGATCTTCCGGCCGGCGGGCCGGAGCCTTATTCCAGCAGAGGATAATACGCTCCCGCCTGCAGGCGCAAGGGGTGAGACTCTGTTTGCCGGGCTTCGTTGGCTGCGGGTATCATCCTGATTGCGTCTGGCACGCGACTTTTTACCGGAGGACAAACGAGAGTTGGCTCACAAAGTGACTCTCATCCGAGGCGACGGCACAGGGCCGGAGCTTGTGGAGGCGGCCCGGCGGGTAATTGATGCCACGGGTGCGGATATAGAATGGGACGTGAAAGATGCGGGCGTGGACGTGATGGAGGAGAAAGGCACTCCTCTGCCCGACGATGTACTGGAAAGCATCCGCAGGAACAAGGTGGCCCTCAAGGGCCCCATCACAACACCCATCGGCACCGGTTTCCGGAGCGTGAACGTGGCGCTCCGGCAGGAGCTGAACCTTTACGCCTGCCTGCGGCCGTGCAAGTACTATCCCGGCATCCGCTCCCACTATCGGGACGTGGACCTGGTCATCGTCCGCGAGAACACGGAAGACCTGTATGCGGGAGTCGAGTGGGCGCGAGGCAGCCACGAGGCCAATACTATCATCGGAATGTCCGGCGGCAAGATCAGGCCGGGATCGGCCATCTCCATCAAGCCGATCAGCTATGAGGGCAGCGCGCGCATCGTGCGGTTTGCCTTCGATTACGCCGTGCGCAACGGCCGGCGCAAGGTTACGGCGGTATGCAAGGCCAACATTATGAAATTCACGGACGGCCTGTTCTATGAGGCTGCGCGGGATGTGGCGAAGGAGTATGAAGGCCGCATTGAGTACGAAGAGCGCCTTGTGGACAACATGTGCATGCAGCTGGTCCAGAAGCCCGAGCTCTATGATGTGCTGGTGATGCCGAACCTGTATGGAGACATACTCTCGGACCTGGCCGCTGGGTTGGTGGGGGGGCTGGGCGTCGCTCCCGGCGCGAACATCGGCGATGAGGTGGCTGTCTTCGAACCCACACACGGCAGCGCACCGAAGTACAAAGGGCAGAACCGCGTCAACCCGACGGCGCTCATCCTTTCAGGCATGCTGATGCTGCGCCACATCGGAGAGAAGGACGCCGCGGACCGGCTGGAGAAAGCGGTCGCGTCGGTGATCGCCGAAGGCAGGTCCGTGACCTATGACATGAAGCCCGACCGTGACGACCCGACGGCTGTGGGCACATCCGAGATGGCGGACGCCATCATCGCGGCTCTACAGGGTTGAGAACGCTTCCGGGTCCGGCAGAGGCGCTGCGTTCTTTGTTGAGGCGGCGGGGTTTGCCCCCCACCGCCTCTGCTGTTGCCATAGACGCATAAGAAAGCGGCTTCGCACCCTGTGGCTGGCCGTGGCGCCGGGATGCTTTGTCCTGGCTGCAGCGTGCGGACCATCCCTGGCCTACCGGAACCCTGTGGGGTGCGGCTTTGAGGACCCCGCCCCCGTGGGATACCGCGGGGTGTACTACCTCGTGCAGTCCAGCGGCCCTCGCGTGGACTAGTATATCTCTGGAAACCTGGTGCAATGGAAGCGCGACCTGGCTATTGAGGGTCTGTTCTGGCTGAGGCCGAACAGCGCCGACCCGGCGGACCCCGGCGACCGGCCTTTCATCGAGGGACCCGCGGAAGCCAGCGACTCACAGGATGCGAGGGATCCGGCGCGGCCAACCGTGCTGGACCTCTTTGATGCCGGGGGCAGGATCGGCAAGGCTACCCCTGGCTGGGAACTGGCTGCCGGGCGGTGGGTTATCAGCTCGGACCGGTCTGTTCTGCAGACTGCTGCAGACCCGCACGTTCGACATCCTGGAGGGTCAGGTGGGCCTGGTGGTGGAGGATACGAGGGCGGATTATGACGATGTCACCTTCGTACTGCTGGGAAATCCGGCCGTCCGGGACACAGACGGCGACGGCAGCCCGGATCTGATGGACAAAAGTCCGCCGACTCCGGGCCCGCAGCGACAGCATTCAGACTGAAAAAGGGAGTCCGGTGCCTGCCCCTGTTTGGCGAGCGCCGGAGTTTGGGGTATAAAGTCGCAAGCCCGCCGCAGGCGCTTCCTAGCGCGCCGCAGGGGCTCCACAGTTTCCGACCGAGGTGCTGCAGCAACAATGAAAGGTGTCATCATCGCGGGAGGCCCCGGTACCCGGCTGCGTCCGCTGACCTACCTGCGTCCCAAACCCATCGTTCCGGTCGTCAACAAGCCGTTCCTGGAGTATCAGGTGGAGCTGCTCAAAAGGCACGGAATCCGCGAGATTATCTTCTGTACCAACTACATGGCCGAGATGATCCAGGCCCACTTCGGGGACGGCAGCGGTTTCGGCGTGAAGATGCGTTACGCTCTGGAGGAGGTTCCACTGGGAACGGCCGGCGCGGTT
Source organism: Armatimonadota bacterium (assembly GCA_025998755.1). NCBI lineage: Bacteria > Bacillati > Armatimonadota > Armatimonadota bacterium. The sequence goes on along the minus strand of AP024674.1, from coordinate 2,985,690 downwards.
AAGAACGCGGAGCAGTTCTTCGACGGAGACACCCTGCTGATCTTCAACGGGGACGTGCTGACGGATTTCGACATCTCCGCCATTGTGCGCTTCCACGAAGAGCGGAAAGCGCGCATCACTCTGACTCTCTACGGTGTGCCGTCCCCCAGCCCTTACGGAGTGATCATCACGGATGCGGACGGCAAGGTCCGCGAGTTCCGCGAGCCCAGCGAGGAGCAGAAGCGGAAGCTGGCTCAGGGAGTGGTGGAGCAGGAGGGCGAGGAGTTCATCAACGCCGGGCTCTATGTCATTGACTCGACCATCTTCCGCGATGTGCCCGCCGACACGCCCTACTCCTTTGAAAGGCAGCTGTTCCCCGATTTCTGCGCCAACGACCGCGGCATCTTCGCCACCCCCGCGACGGGCTACTGGCTGGATATCGGTCGCCCGGAGCAGTACCGGGAGGCGCACAGGGCCCTGCTAACGGGCGATGTGAAGGCGGAGCTGGCGGGAACTCGCACGGAGCACGGCTGGTGGCGGATGGGCGACCTGGATATGGACCCGTCCGTGAAGATCGCCCCCACCGTGCACTTGGGTCACCGCACCAAACTGCAGGGCAACGTGGAGCTGAAGGGCTGTACCAGCATCGGCCAGGGATGCATCATAGAGGAGGGTTCGGTGCTGGAGGACTGTATCGTACTGGATAGTGTGACCATTGGCAAGAGCGTGCATCTGAAGGACTGCATCGTTGACAGCGATGTCTTCATTGAAGACAATGTCGCCATTTCCGCCAGGGCGGTGCTGGCTTCGGGCAGCAGGATCGGTTTCGGGACGAGGATCCTCTGACGGGCGCATCATCCGGAGGAGGGACGGACAGGGCTTAGACGATGCAGATTCCTATGGCAGATCTGCAGGCGCAGCACAGGGCGCTTGCGGAGGAAATTGACAGCGCGATCCGGGAGGTTCTGGAGTCCTGCCGCTTCATTCTGGGACCGAACGTCTCAGCTCTGGAGGAAGAGGTGGCTCGCTACTGCGAGGCGCGCTATGCGGTGGGGGTGAACTCCGGGACCGATGCGCTCATTCTGGCGCTGGCGGCCTGCGGCATCGGGCCGGGCGACGAAGTCATAACCACCCCGTTCACCTTTGTGGCCACCACGGAAGCCATTATCCGAGTGGGCGCCATGCCGGTGTTTGTGGATATTGATCCGGTGACGTTCAATATGGACGCCGCGCTCGTGGAAAGCCGTATCACGGAGCGTAGCCGGGCACTCTTGCCGGTGCACCTGTATGGCCAGACTGCGGATCTCACGGCCTTGAAGCATCTGGCAGAGCGCTACTCCCTCAAACTCATCAGCGACGGCGCGCAGGCCATCGGGGCGCAACATAACGGGATGGGCATTGGACAGTTCGGTGATGCCGTCACGCTTTCGTTCTTTCCCACCAAGAACCTGGGAGGACTTGGGGACGGAGGGATGGTGCTGACGAACAGCGAGGAGGTGGCCGAACGTCTCAGACTGCTGCGCTTCCACGGGTCGGGCGGCACCTATTCGTATCGGGAGGTGGGATGGTGCAGTCGGCTGGATGAGCTGCAGGCGGCGGTGTTGCGGGTCAAGCTGCGGCATCTGCCAGAGTGGACAGCCCGGCGGGCCGCCAACGCCGCACGTTATGCGGAACTGCTCGAAGGGTGCGGGATCCGGCTTCCGCAGGCCGCGCCGGGTAACAAGCACGTCTGGCATCAGTATACAGTGGCCACGCCGCAGCGCACCGAGCTTCAGGCGTTCCTGAAAGATCGGGGCATCGCATCGGCCGTGTATTATCCCGGGGCGTTGCATCTGGAGGAGGCCTACCGCCATCTGGGGGGGCAGGAAGGCGATTTCCCGGAAGCGGAGCGCGCCTGCCGCGAGGTGCTCTCGCTGCCCGTGTTCCCGGAGCTCCCGGAAGGGGCTGTGGACCGCGTGGCTCAATCAGTGCTGGATTTCTGCGGAGTCTGAGTGGCGTTCGCGCCCGCCATAGCCGGTGAGTTCCGCTTTGCAGGGCAGCCTTTGTAAGGGCGGCCGCGCTATCTTCCGCCTTTTCCTCTGAAGACCGGAACCGGACGGCCGACAATGATGGTAGTGACTGAAAGCCGGGCGCATCAAGCCCGGAAACAGTCAAGGAGGGAACCCCGCAGACGATGAAGGCGATGATCCTTGCGGCCGGCGTGGGAAGCCGGCTGGACCCGCTGACCCGGGTCACCCCCAAGCCCATGGTGCCGATCGTGAACAAGCCGAACATTGAGCACATTGTGGAGCTGCTCGCCCGGCACGATTTCACGGACATCATGGTGAATCTGCACTACCTGGGAGACCAGATCCGCCAGTACCTCGGCGACGGCTCCCGGTGGGGGGTGAAGATCAGCTACTCCGAGGAGGAGCGGCTGTGGGGGGACGCGGGGAGCGTCAAGCGGGTGGAGGACTTTTTCGACGATACATTCCTGGTCATCGGGGGGGATGATCTGGGAGACTTCGACCTGACGCGCATCCTGGCGCACCACCGCGACAAGAAGGCGGTGTGCACCATCGCCCTGTCCCTGGTGGATGACCCCTCGGAGTATGGCATTGCGCTGGTGAACGAACGGGGCCGCATCACACGGTTCCTGGAGAAGCCGCGCGGAGAGGTGATGTTCTCCAATACCGCGAACACCGGTGTCTACTTCCTGGAGCCGGAGGTGCTGGAGCTGATCCCCCGCAACACGATGTATGGCTTCGGAAAGAACCTGCTGCCTCTGCTTCTGGAGCGCAAGATGCGACTGTTCGGGTATCTGACTTCCAGCTACTGGAGGGACATCGGGAACCTGAAGCAGTATCAGCAGACCCATTACGACGTGCTGGACGGGCGCATCGGTGTGAAGCTCAAGTGCAAGGAGCAGCGGAAATACGTCTGGATCGGGGAGAACGTCGAGATCGACCCTTCGGCGGTGGTGGAGTATCCCGTCGTGCTGGGGGACGGCTGCCGGATCGAGGCCGGGGCCCGGGTGCTGGAATACAGCGTGCTGGGAGAAGGTTGCGTGGTGGAGAGCGGGGCGACCGTGCGCCGCAGCATTCTGTGGCCGGAGGCGGCCGTGATGCGGGACACGTGCATCGAGCGCTGCGTGGTGGGACGCGGCTGCCGCGTTAAGTCCAATGCCAACGTCTTCGATGGGGTAATCGTTTCTCCCAATCATCATGCCTGAGCGGGAACGGGGGCTTTTCCGGCCCCCGGAGTTTGCCGCGCGGGCTCCGGCGGTGCTATAATCCCGCTGTCTTCCGGGGGCGGTTAGCTCAGGGGGAGAGCGCCTCGTTGACACCGAGGAGGTCACAAGTTCAAATCTTGTACCGCCCACCATTGCCCATCCCCTCCCCACGACCTTGGTCCAATCTCACGGAAAGATGTGCGGTTGTAGGGGTCTGACAGCCCATTGGTCATCCTCGCTCGTATTCTCCGCGACCATCGGAAGGGCGAAGCGGCGGGGTGGCCGTCGGGCAGAGAGACCGGATGGCTGGCCAGCAAACTGTCCGGAAGATGTCGTGGAGTTCGGAAAGCCTCGTGAGAGACCCCTCCAGACTCAACTGCTGCGCCAGAGTCAGAGCGTCATAGGGAAGAAGAGAATGGATTGCTACTCAAGCACTGCGACGTCTTGCGCTGAACGGGTGCGGATGAGCGGGCGCAACTCGCCGCCGGTGAGGAACACAGACGAGATGCCCGTCACCCGGACCATCTGCCCCACTGCAACGGCCCCGGCGTCTCCCGCCACCCGGATCCCCCTGTTTGGGACTCCTCGCTGTGGAGCTGCCGTCCAGGAGCCCCGAGCCATCGTCCACATAGAAGAAGCCGGTTCCCTCGCGCGGTCACGCGCCCCCAGGTGCGCACAAGCAGCCCGGCGTTGCTGAGCCCCGGCCCGGCGCAGGTCCTGTTCGAGACTACGCCAAGCGGGTCGGGCGCCGCGCCATCACTCTCCACTACGAAGTCCGGCGGACAGCAAAGCCTTCTCCCAGCTCACCGTTCCCAGGGTGCCCGTCACCTCCACTCTGGCGCCCACGGGCACTTCGGCAAGCGCGGGCGAGGCCAGCGACACCCTGATCCCCGCCGACCTATCCTCGGCCTGAATATGCAGGCTGGAGGATCCCGGAAGTGCTCCGCTGGAGACCACGCCACGTAGCGACACCATCGTCCCGTCCGGCAGAGATCGCGCCTGTCCGATGGACACCGTCTGCGGAGGCGCAAACGTCCCGGAAAGCACGACAGAAAGCATCTCCTGCGGCGCGGTCATCCTGGCCCGGATCACCAGCCGCGTGGTAGCGATGTCGTACGACCACCCTTCCACCGCCGCGTCCGTGTCCGAGACCCGTGTCAGCGTGGCGGTTCCCTTCCGGACCTGTGAGGGCAAGGGAAGCCCGTAGACCATCACGAAGCAGGTCTCGCCCGCCGGGTATCCCACCCGCACGTGCATCTGGGAGCCGTTGGTGGCGAGGGCCGCTGACAGGAGGCGCGCGGCGCTGGACACGTATGCCGTCCGGCCGCCGCCCGTTACCACCTGTCTGTTCACCTCACCGTAGCGGCCGGTGAGCTTCAGCGCGCACTTGTAGATGTTGTCCGGATTGATGTAAACCCCGTTCGGCGTATTGGACGCGATCAGGTTGATGGAGTCCCCATACGTGCCGGGGTACGGACTGACATTCATCTGCTGAATGCAGGATCGCGTGATGCCCTCGCAGATCTGCCGCCAGGGAAAGGTGCGGTCGAAATCGGCAAGCCGCTCCACATAGTAAGCGTAGACCATCCCACACCACTGCACAGGCAGACCCAGCCAAGACCAGACGAAGTGAGTGCTTCCCAGCACGGGGATGGTGGCGTAGTCCATAATGCCACGGTCTGCAGCCCTCCACGTATACACGAAATGCAGACCCGCCCGGGCCCAGTATCTGGCTTTTTCCAGATAGCCGGCGTTTCCTGTCAGGATGTAGCCGTCCAGATACGCCGCCACCGCCCATGCCGCCGCCAGAATGTCCGGTGCGTGCTGCGGAACCTCCCAAGTCTGAGCGGCACGCGGGACGCTATAGCGGTCCATATGATCGAGCGCCTTCAACCCGGCCAGCCTGCTGAGCGCGGAACCGGTCAGGCGCGCGTGGTTCAGAAGGATGCGGGCATTGTTGGCGCAACTGCCCAACTCCTTGGTCCCCGGCGTTACAAGGCGTGGCATACTCGGATTGGCAGGAACCAACCATCCTCCGTCTGGCTGCTGGTTCTGGATCAGTCCCGTCACGTCCGACTGGTAGTGCTCCATCACCTCGTCCAGATAGCCAATGAAGAAGGGCAGCCGGTACTCGGGAATGTGGCTGGCGGCAAAGGAGCCCAGAACAGCCGGTCCGTAGGAAGCGATGTGCTGGCTGACCGCGGTGCTCACGCGCGCCCGCAGCGCGCTGCGGGTGGCAGGGTTAGGCTCGGTCAGCGAATCCGCGAAGAGCGCAGCTGCAAACTCCGGAGCGGGACCTGGCTCCCATTCCACCGCGTGCTTCCACTGATTGGTGGCCGCGTCCCAGACTGTCTCCATCAGACCCACGCGGGCGGTCGCCAGCCCCTGTTCCAGCAGATCCGGCCCGCCGGGGACAGGAGGCATGCCGTAGATGCGGAACCATTCATCCAAAGCATCCAGAACGCCTGCTCCCGGACGCGCCAGAAACCAGGCTTCCTGTGAAAGGGTGAGACCGGGCTGCAGCGAGTAGGGAATCCCGGCCTGCAGACCGTTTTCCGGAACCCAGCCACCCCTGATGGATGGAACGAAAAGCTCCATCAGGTGATTCGCCTCGCCCTCCAGCCAGTTGGGCGAGCAGAACTTCGCGTTCGGATAGCGATTCGCGCCGTCCCAGGGCCGCAGCGGATCCCAAAGAATGGCCGTGAGTCCGTCACCCGAGCTGACCGCCATCAACGGGACGGTCACGCGGTACGGATGCGGGACCACACGCAAATCCAGCGGAGGATCGTGCTCCAGGCTGTTGGAGGACCGCTCGTCACCGGTCAGCCACTCGATGCCCGGGAAGAGCGCTTCCACTTTGGAGCTTCCGAAGCTGCGGTTTCCCGCTGCCAGCGAGGGGCCGGTCCAGCTGAGCAGGTCTCTCGCCGTGTTGCAGGAAAGGGTGAACTCCGCCCTGGCGCGATCCTCTCCTTGACCGAGATACCACTTAAATGCGCCGCTCCAGCTGCCCCCATCCGGGTCGGAGCGTGTGAAGAACAGAGTCAGATTGGCGGACCCGGTCTGAGTCTGGACCAGGACTGACGACGGCACGATGGCGAGCCCAGCAGGAACGCCCGACGGCCGCCGGTAGATCAGACGGGAAAGCGGAGCCACGCCCCCGGCCAGCTTCCAGGAAGCACCGTCGCGCGCGAAAAGCTGCGCCGCACCGAACCCAAAGCTGCTGCGGATGAACACCAGCCGGAGACGGTTGTTCTGCAGCACGGCAGACCCGTCGTCCTCCACGAAGGCGACCGCCTCCGGTCCGGGAGTGTCCTCCGGCGCGGGCGGCGGGGCGCTGAACACCGCTTCGGTCACGGTCCTGTCCGTGGCGGACGGGGTATCGGCTTCCACCGTGACGGTCATCTGCGTCAATGACTGTCCCGTCGCGCGGACAGTCCAGGACACTGTTCTCAGATCGCTCCCATCGGCAGGCGACGGCAGGGACTGTGTGGCGGGTGAGAGCAACATCTGGCCAGACAGGCTGAGGGTAGCCCGTAGCCCGCTGGAAGCCGTGTAGCCGGGAGCGAAGATCGTGGCCGTCACAGGGACCTCTTCGCCAACGAACGCGAAACGTCCAGGAAGAGCCGCACCGGTGAGAATGCGGGGCGGAGGAAGTTGGGACGTCAGGCGGATGAAGTCTATCTCCGCAACGCCGGAAGAGCCCGAAGCGCTCGGATCCAGACGCGGCAAGATGACAGCGCCTGTCCAGCCGGGATGACCGGAAAGGTCAACGACGTATTCGTGGAACTCTCCGTCCGGGATCACCGCGAAGCCCACCCTGCGCCCCGGTGAGTGCCAGGGCTCGGCAGGGGTTCCCCAGAAGAACTCCGCCTCCATGCCGGCGGGGGCCTTCATCCTGACGTGCAGCCAGCGGTAAACTGCGGAATCAATCTCAGGAGATGACGGTCCGGTGAAGTAGGGATCCGGCCCGGAGACCACAGCGCGCAGGCACCCTCCGCTGACCGCCGGGGCGATCAGGGCGTTCGCTGCGGACCATCCCTCCATATCGCCGGGCTGGTCGAACTCCCAGCCGATGAACGGACGCGTTCCGGTCAGGCGCAGGAAGTCTATCTCGAACCGTCCCGAAGAGGCTTCCGATGGGTCGAAGCGCAGCTGCCGGATGGTGCCGGTCCAGTTGGAGTTGGTGGACATATCCACCACATAGTCCCGCCACACGCCATCCGGCATGACATTGAACCGCACGGAGCGGGACTGGCTGAAAGACCAGTTGAACAATGTAGACCAGAACAGCTCCGCATAGTTGCCGGAGGTGACCCGCATCCGGACGTGGAGCCACCGCCGTCCCGATGCCGAGAACGTGGGGCTTGTGGGTCCCTGGATCTGCGGATCATCGCCCGTGATATCGCCACACAGAGCGCCGCGGTCGGCCAGAAGACCGCCGACGTTTTTCCGCGCCGACCATCCCTGAAGGTTACCTTCGGTGTTGAACTCCCACACCTGCGCCGCGGCCGGAGCGGCGAGCAGCAGGCTTGCCAGGAAAAGCGCAGCAATGGCCCCCAGTTTCCGGCGCAGGGGTTCCACGGAAAAACAGGGGACGATCTGCAGGCAGAGACGAAAGGGCGCGGTCCTCATAGTGAGATTATACCGTACGCCCAGAGGCCTCTCCGGCAATCCCCACAGGGCCGCGGAGGGTGGGTGTGCTCACCGGATGCGCCGGATAAGCTCCACCGCTGTCCAGATGCAGGGCGGCCGGTCTGGGGGAGCGAACGGGACCGGCTCCACCAATCCCCGGATGCTCAGGTAATCGCCCACGTCGACGGCGTGCTCTCCCACCAGTTCGGCGTCCTTCAGATTCTGGAAGAGGAACAGCTTCAACGGCCGACCGGAGCCGTCGTCAAGCGTCAGCTTGACGTTCGTCCGCTCCACCACACGGACTCCCACGCGGGGAAGGCCGCACGCTTCCGAAGACGGGAGCTCGCCGTCGGTCGGCTCGAAGTCGAAGGTCACATCTTCCCCATCGATGCCCAGAGTGAAGTGGTCCACGTAACCGCGGAAGCCGCGCGTATCGTTTGCCCAGGCAAAGTCGTCATCCTCCAGCAGGAGCTTTGCCCTGGCACTGCGGGCGCCGATCTGGAAGTTCAGGCACTTGCCCGTGCCGGAGCAGGCCGGGGACCCGGGCGGGTCTGTCCGGCTGTCCCAGCCGGGGCTTTTCCAGCCCAGAGGGTACGCTTCGTCTGATGTCGGCGCCAGGCTCCAGTCCCCGTAGGCCGCGATCAGATCCTCCCAGCAGGCAAACACCTGCTCCGGCTCCGGGCAATACCAGCGTCCGACCATATTGGGACCGGGCGCATTGAAGCGGATGCAATCGTAGCGCAGCCACTTCTTGCAGTGTCTGCCGCTGTTGTCGCCCCTCAGCTTCTTTGCGTGCCACGGGAGAAACCAGAACTGCCGGCGCTCCCGACCATCCGGGCTGACGGCGGTCAACTGGAGCTGCACGGGTTGCCGCGGATAGGTCCACCAGAGGCTCCAGCTCTCCCAGCTGCAGATCCCCCGGACGTTCCCGTGGGGATGTGCGCCACGTAGGCATAATACTCCAGCCGCGTAAGCCGGCGCAGCGCGATGCCGGCGAGCAGCCTGCCCTGGCAGACATCAAGGCCCAGCCACACGGTGGAGGGCGTGCCGCTCGGGCGAAACCTGCGCGCACGCGGCGTAGAAGGCTCCCCGGCCCAGATCGGTGCCGTCGTCGGCGATGAACGGTCGGGCCCGCTCGAACACGGCGGGTCCGCAGGCGCTCAGGGCGCCCTGCCCGCCGTGGAACGCCTCCATGCACCAGCCCTCCATTCGCTCCGGCGCAACCGTTACCACCGTGGCGCCAAGGCAGGCCGTATGACGCCCCGCAAACGCAAGGAAACAGACCGCGGCCACAACCGCGGGCCGCATTCCCTCCCCACGGCGCGCGGCGCATCCTTTCATTTGCGCCACTCAGACCAATGCATGCAGGCGGTTGAAACGCTCCTGATAGGACTCGATCTTCAGGTCTTCGATGTCCTTCAGGCGCACCGGCGCGCCCAGCAGCGAGGACTCATACAGCGCCAGCGTCACCGCCTCGGAGCGGTAGCCCTCCCAACCGTCGGTCTCGATGGAGCCGCCCGCCAGCACCGCGTCCACGAACTCCTTCAGCTCAGTGGCCACCGGCTGGGTGATGCCCCTGGGGAACAGCCTTTCGCGCTCCTCGGTGGACAGGGAAGCCATATACTCCTGCACCAGCTGCTCCAGGGACATCTTGCGGTTCCGCGTGGTCAGACCTTCGTGCAGATTGATGGAGCCGTGCTCGCCGTAGATGACGCGCGACGAAAACCCCGCTCCCGGAGCGGCCTGCGAGGATCCCCACTGCCCGGTGACTCCGTTCTCAAACTTGAGGACCGCAAGGGTGGTGTCCTCCACGGTGGCGGGCACCGGGTCTTCCAGCGTCTCTGGCTTGCGGTAGCGCACCGGCTGATAGGCGCGTGAGACGGCGTAGAGCTCCTCCACCTCGCCGATGAAGAAGCGGAACAGGTCCGCAAAATGCACGCCCCCGTCCATAGACCAGCCTCCCCCGGCAGCCTCCACGTCGTCCCTCCACCCCCAGTGCCACAGGCGCTCGCTGGCGTCAATCCAGAACAGCAGGCGCAGCCGGCCCAGATAGCCTTTGCGGATGGCCCATCGGATGGCGCGCATCTCCGGGGCGCGCCGATAGTTCTCCGCCACCTGCAGCACCACACCCGACTTCTCCGCGGCATCGATGATCTGCCGCCCGGCGCGCATGGTAATGGCCAGCGGCTTTTCTATGGTCACGTGCTTGCCCGCCTGCAGCAGCGGAACAGCCACCCGGTGATGCTCGGAGTGCACCACGCTGATGTCCACCGCATCCACTCCGGGGGCGTCCATCACGTGGCGGTAATCGGTGCAGATCTTCGGCTCCTCGCCCTGGAAGGCGGCCACCTTAGCGGCCATCTTGCGCGCCCGATCTTCGTTGACATCGCAGCACCCCACGATGCGGAACGTGCGGATCCCCCTGTTCCAGAGCTCCTGGTAGCCGTGCTCAACGTGGGAGCCCATCATTCCCCCACAGCCGATGAGAGCAAGATTCACTGTTTCAGACATGGAATGAGACCGGTCCCCCTTTCCCCGCATCAGTTCGCCATATCCGGCCGCCAGACCTGCCGCCCGGAGTGATAATGTCGCTGGGACGGGAGCGAAAAAGGAATGCAGCAAAAACGGAGCCGCATGGGACCTCTGTGTTCGGGCAGCGACGGGGTGTGAAAGACAGAGGGGGCCGGACACTTGCCTGTCCGGCCCCTGTCTCAACTGATGCAGAGTCAGAAGGGAAGACTATCGGCTCCAAGCTCCGCGGCGGAGCTTCAGCATCCCCAGAGCGCCCATTCCCATCAGCGCGCCCAACTGGAAGAACACGGGCTCAGGGACGGGGGCGGAAACAGTCTGGACGTAGAGTTTCACGTTGTCAAACTGAGCTTGCGTCCAGGACTCCGGCCCGCCCAACTGAAGAGTGTGGAACCAGACCCCCGTGGGATGGAGATCCCAGGAGCCGTTCCCCACCAGGACCCATCCTGCAGGGATTGACGGACTTGCGAACGGCCTGTATGCCCACGCGCTCCATTTGCCCGGTGTGGTCACGCCGTAATCCAGTTGCAAGGTGACCCATCGGTCCCACCAGGAGGCCTCGGGAACGCCGTGCGGGTGCTCGAGAGCCCACCAAGTGTAATGGTCAATGTTATCCCAGTTGGAATCTCTGGTCCACAGACCACCTTTCTTGATGTCCCCGAACAGCCAGATGGATTTGGACTGAGTCACCGGATCATAGCCATCTGAAAAGCCCCACAGCGCGATACCAGCCTTGTCGATCATGTTGCCCGGATACCCCCAGTCAAAGCCGGTGAGGGGCAACAGATTCGGAATATAGACGTCGGCCTGGAAGACGAACGGATTCTTAGGCTGTCCGCCCACCGTGCCGGATCCGATGTTCAGACTGGTAACGTCCAGAGTTGCGACACTGTGGTCCGGCAGGTAGAAGTTCCCATTGCCGCCTCCGGAGGGGGCGTTATCCGGCAGGGTCGGGCCCGCTGAGGGCACCCATCCCGGATCGGTCCAGTAACCCGGGGCAGTAACACTCCAGCCCTGAGGCGAGGTGTTGAAGTCCCACTGGTAGGTCCATGGACCTGTATACTGCGCAGAGGCGATCGTTGAGCACAGTACAAGCGCCAACACGACTATGGAGGTGAGTCTCATTACTTGCTTTGCTCCTTTCTCCCGTCCACCGCAAGCCACGCGAAGTTTCGGGCAGGTTTCAACGCACCGCCCTGCGACGGGGCCAGCACTCCAGTCCTGGCCCCGTCGCCTTTCTGAGTGGGTTTGAGAAGGGAAGCCGTTTCGCCTACGCTCTGCGGCGGAGCTTCAGCATCCCCAGAGCGCCCATTCCCATCAGCGCGCCCATCTGGAAGAACACGGGCTCGGGAATGGGAGCAGGCGACTGGACGTACAGCCTGGCGTTGTCGAACTGGGCCTGCGTCCAGGAGTACTGGCCGCCCATCTGCAGGTAGCCGAACCACACCGACGGGTTCACATCCCAGGAGCCGCCACCGACCTGCTGCCAGCCGGCGGAAGACACGTAGCTGTTCCACGGAATGTAAGCCCACGCCCTCCACTTGCCGGGCGTGGTCACGCCATAGTCCAGCTGCAGGGTGATCCACTTGTCCCACCAGAGCGTATCCGGAGAGACAGTCTCCTCCATCACCCAGTTCGAGCGCCGGTCGGTGTTTTCCCAGGTCTGGTCCCGCGCCAGGAGACCGCCTTTATAGACGTCGCCCTCCAAGAACAAGGCCTTGAGGTCGCTCTCGCGGAGCACCTGGATGCCGGCCTGGTGGTTCATGTTGCCCGGGTAGTCAAAAGGGAAGCCGCCGAGCGGGCGCAGGTTCGGAATGTAGACGTCAACCTGGTAAACGAACGGGTTCATCGGAACGCCGCCGACCGTCCCAGCGCCCAGGTTCAGGCTTCGGACATCCAGCCGGGCATAGCTGCCATCCGGCAGGTGGAAGTTGCCGTTGCCGCCTCCGGAGGGGGCGCCGTCCGGCAGGGTCGGGCCCGCTGAGGGCACCCATCCCGGATCGGTCCAGTAGCCGTTGCCTGCGACTGTCCATCCCTGAGTCGAAGTGTTGAAGTCCCACTGGTAAGTCCAGGGACCAGTGTACTGCGCTGAGGCGACCGACGCGCAGAGCGCGAGCGCCATCAGCATGAGGCCTGTCAGTCTCATTGGATTTGCTTGCTCCTTTCTCCCACCGCGTCCGTTCCCGGGTCAAACGCGAATGGCCACCATCTTTTCTGCGAAAGACCCGAGCGGAACCACGGTGCAACCAGGAAATTAGTGGGTCGAGAGTAGCGACCAAGGATAGAATAACACTGCCTGCGCAGCCCTGTCAAGAAGAAATTTGCGCCTGGTGATTTCCGCCCCCGGGTCGTAGAAAATGTGCGCTTTTCTCTCCAGTACGCGGATCCTGCCCCGGGGGGCGCAGCCTGCCGAAGCTTGCCAAGCGTCACTTGAAACTGGGGATGATGATGCCCCGCATGATAATGTTCTGGCAGAACACGAACACCAGAAGGGTGGGAATTGCGGCCACCGTGAGCGCGGCCATCACCACATAGCTGGGCGAAGCGATCTGCAGCTCGTACAGCCACACCATCAGCGTCCACATCCGCGGATCCTGGCAGACCAGGAACGCGAACATGAAGCTTCCGTATGCGGCCGTGAAGCTGGAGAGCGCAATCACCGCCAGCACGGGCTTGGAAAGCGGCACCGTGATCTTCCAGAACATCCGTCCTTCGCTTGCCCCGTCAATGATGCCCGCCTCGTAAAGCTCCCTGGGAAGACTGTCGAAGAATCCCCTCAGCAGGAAGATGCTGTAGCCGTTTGCCACGGTGGGCAAAACCAGAGCGGCGAAGGTGTTCAACAGGTTCAGCTCCTTCAGCAGGAGGAAGGAGGGAATCATCGCCACCTCGGCCGGGAACGCCATGGTGGCCAGCAGGAACAGCAGCACCCGGTGCCCGTATTTCAGATTGTAGCGGCTGAGGGCGTAGGCGCAGACCGGGTTCACGATGAGATGGGTCAGAATGGCGAGCGTCACGAAGAGGAATGTGTTGTAAACCGCCCGCCCGTGCCGCAGGATGTAGTCCAGCACCAGCCGGTAGTTGGAGAGCGCGAAGTAACGCCGCAACTCACCCGCGTGCTGCTTCACGTATGCCCAGTCCGTGAGATACAGCGGCGGACGGACCTGCAGCAGCGAGGCATACTGCGTGCCGTAACGCTCGTTCACGTTTCGCACACTGCCGAACTGCGCCTTCAGCCAGCCCCGGTAGCGTGTCTCCACTGAGTCCACCCGAAGCGCGGTGAGCGGCGCCGCCCGCGCGATGAACTCCAGCCAGTCTGTCGCAACGGCGGATCCCGCCGTCAGCCGCCGCGGAAAGGCGATCTCCTCCAGCGAGCCATACCGCTGGCCGTGCACGTTCCCCAAGGTGGCAAGCGAACGGTGCCGTCCCATCAGGAACTGTCTCCACGCCGGCAGGGCCGAGGCGTCCACCCGGATGTAGCGGGGGGAGAGCTGCGTCCGCACAAACTCCTCCCAGTCCGCCGCCTGCGCCTTCTGTTCCGGGCATTCCTCCGTCAGCGGGATCTCCGAAAACTGCGTATAGAACGTTCCCCAGGCTGCATTGAGCGCCCGGATGTCATCCTCGTATCGCACCTGCTGCAGCCACTGCTGAAACAACGGCTCCACCGGCACCACCGCGTTCAGACGCTCCGGCATGCCGCGGCGGATCTCCTCCCACTCCTCCCCCCTCCGGCCCCCGGGAGGGTTCCACTCCCGGCGCTCCTCCTGCCCCAGGGGCGGAAGCACTGTCGCAAACGTCTCGTTCTCCTGCACGTAGGCCCGGTTGAGCTCCTGAATGGAGCCGTAGCGTTTCATCAGCTCGGCTCGGTAGTACTCCAGGAGGCGGCTGGGCGCGTTGGAGGGGGCCGCGGTCCATCCGGCATACGATGCGTGAAGATGCGTGAGGGGGAGGGTTCTCTTGAACTGCAGCCAGTCGTCCACCTGCGCCCGGATGTGGGGATCCCGCGGATCCAGATACGGCAGCTTCACCGCATCCATCTTGCGGACCTGCCCCTCGAAATGGTTGCGGGTGGAATTCCACTGCGTGACCACCGCGCGCACGGCCGCGCTGCGGGGCAGCGCCTGCGGAGGCTGCACCGCCCGCAGGCTTGCGAAGTCCGTCCCGTAGTGGCGGTTCAACGCCAGCATGTCCGCGCTGAAGCGGGCCTCGGCCTCCTTTGCGAAAAGCGCCCCGTCGTCTATCAGATACCGCGGGAAGGGGCGAAAATCGGTGTAGTCCGCCTCGCTCGTGATGCTGGTTCCCAGCATCAGCAGGAACGGATACACCATCGTGACCGCTCCCAGGGACAGCGCCAGATACAGTAGCCCCACCACCAGGCGGAGCTTCAGGCTTCTGCGACCCACCGTGGGGATGAGCGCCATCGCCCTACCGCTCCCCCGCCGCGGCGGAGAACTTCAGGTCCCGCAGGATCCGCAGTTGATACATGGTGAACCCGATCAGCATGCTCCCCATGATCCAGGCGGCGGCCGTGGCGTAACCGAACTTCAAGTACATGAAGGCGTTGTACCAGATCTCCAGCCCCAGGGTATGCGTGGCGTTCAGAGGTCCGCCGCCGGTCATCACGAAGATGTTTTCCGTTGCCTTGAACGCTCCGATGAACGCCCCCACGAAGTTGATGATGATCAGCGGCTTCAGGGTGGGAAGCGTGATGCGCACCACCTTGGTCAGGATGCCCGCCCCGTCCACGTCGGCCGCCTCGTACATCTCGTCCGGGATGGATTTCAGGGCCGCCAGATAGATGATGCTGCCCGGCCCGGCGCCGGCCCAGATGGCCGGCAGGATGATGCACAGCATGGCCAGCTTCGGATCCTGAAGGAACTTGATGGGCTCGTGCAGGCTCATCCCGAATGCCGAAAGGAAGAAGTCAATCAGCGTATTGAACAGCCCGTTGTAAGAGGGGTCGTAGAACCACTTCCACAGGAAGAGGATGATCAGTCCGCTGGTGACCGCCGGCAGGTAGTACAGGGTGCGGAACAGCATTTTGCCGCGCGGGACCTCGCTCAGCATCAGGGCCAGGATGATCGGCGCGAAAAAGCCGAGCGTCAGGCTCATGGTCACGTAGATGAAGCTGTTGCGAAGCGCGATCCAGAAGGTCTCCTGGCTGAACACGTCTATGAAGTTGTCCAGCCCCACCCACGTGCTCTGCCCCACCACCATATAGTTCTGGAACGCCATCACCATCCCTCGCAGCAGGGGATAGTATGCCCACACCGCGATGGAGACGACAGCGGGCAGCATGAACGTCCACGCCACGACGTGCACCTTCCATCCGGTGCGCGCGGCGATGCGCGCGTCGGCTGTCTCCGCCGCCTGCGCGGCCGCCAGCAGCCGCACCTGCCGGATCCCCACCAGCGCGATGAACAGACCCAGACCCACCACCACGGCCCACGCGATGCGCCGCTTGCGGGCCAGTTCATCAGGAGGGATGTAGTTGAGCAGCTTGGCGTCAATCTTGCGGGCGGAGCGCTTCAGAATGGCCATGGCCGGCATATCCGGGTTCAGCTCGGCCATCTCCAACGGTTCTCCCAACAGAACATAGATCATCTCCATGTTCTCGCCGTGGGGTTCGGGATGGCCGTAGCGGAAGGCGTCGGCGTTGGCCTCCACCCATTCCCGCGGCACTTCCCGCAGATACTCCTCGTAGCCGAACCGTTTCAGATACACCGGGTTGACGAACTTGGCCATCCCGGCTTCCACAAGGGTCTGTGTGCGCAGGCGCTCCGCCTCCTCGGAGCACTGGAACTTCACGAACTCCCAGGCCATCCGGCGCACGCGTGGGTCCTTGATCTGTGAGTTGATGGCCCACATGCTGGCGTTGATCTCGTTTGCGTGTCCGGCGGGCCCAGCGGGCAGGATGCTGATGCCGATCAGGCTGGGGTTCTGCGTGGACATGTTCATGCTGATGTCCGACTGGTAGGCGAACCACATGCCCACGCGGCCGCGTTCCACCATGATGGAACGTTCGGTGGTTCGCGCCGCCACGCCGCGTACGATCTTTCCGTCCCGCTCCCAGGGGCCGATGCGCAGCTTGCGGTAGAACTCCAGCGCCTTCAGACCCTCCGGCGTGGCGAATGCGGCCCGGTAGCGGCCGTCCGGTCCCTTTTTCACCACGTCCGCCCCGGCCTGCCACAGAAAGTTCACCCAGTGGAAGGCCGCGCTGCCGGGATCCCCCTCGAAAACGAAGCCGTACTGCCCTTTCGCAGGGTTGGTCAGTTTCTGAGCGTAACGGTAGAACTCGTCCCAGTCCCTGGGTCCACGGCTGGGATCGAGTCCCGCCTCCTTGAAGAGATCCTTCCTGTAATACAGGGCCATCACGAACTGCTGGAAGGGGATGGCATAGATCTTCCCATTGACGCGGATGACGTCCAGAACCTTCGGGTGGACGTCCTTCAACACATCGGGATCCTCTTTGATGAACTCGTCAAGAGGCAGCATGAAGCCCTGCTTGACAAAGCTCTCCAGCTTGCGGAAGTTCACATAGAAGACGTCCGGGGCCGTGCCTCCGGCCATGGACATCAGGAACCCGGTCTCCCAGGCGCGTCCCTGAAGCTGGATGCCGGAAGCCGGGATGATCTCCACCTCCGGGTGAAGCTGCAGGAAACGCTCGAAGACCGCGCGCTTGGCACGGCTGTGCGGGTCGGTGGAGTCCTTGCCGGGAATGGCTCCCCACCAGGAGCCCGTGGTCAGGCGCAGAGGGATCTTCTCGACCTTCTTCGCCCCACCGGCCGCGGACAAGTCCGGACAGGCCGCGAGCATGAATGCCGCGGTCAGCAAAGGCAGCCAGAACAGGACGGACGACTGCGCAGAGCGCCGAGCCAGAGGGGATATCCGGGCTTTCACGCCGGCCAGATGTTCATCTCGATGGACTCGCCGGAGGCCACGGTCTGCCTGTCCAGGGCGGAAAGGGCGTCCTCCAGGTAAGCACAATGGTAGAATAACCGGACGTCTGTGTCAAGGGGAGGTTGGTCTGCGTGTCTCCCAAAAGCAAGCAGGTCACACGCAGGGAGATACCGACCTGTTCAGACGAGGATCATCTCGCTGCGTCAGGCGTCGGTGGGCTTCTGACCGCAGGCAAGACAAGGATTGCCCGGTGTTCGTCGCCACATAGGATCCCGCCAACAGGAGCATAGAGGCGCCAGTCACGCCTGGGAAAAGGTTTCGGGTCTGAAAGATCCTGGCCGGAACCACGTCTCCCCGACCCAGACAAGAATGATTCCGCACAGGTCCCCCGATCAGGCTGCGCAACCGGTTTCGCAGAATAATCCGCGCCGTATCCTGTAAGGATTACGGGTTTTTGCCCTCGCGCGTTGACCCTCGTTGCATCACAGGCTTAGAATGGAAGCAGGACGGAAAGCATCCGTTCCTTTCCGGCCCGATGCGCCGGGATGTGCCGCGGCCGCGACGGCCCTGGCGGCGACAAGCAGAAGGAGAATGTGATCATGAAGCGACTTTTCATCCTCGCAGCGGCATTGACCGTAGCCTGCGCCTGCAGCGCGGGGGCCTTTACAGAGAACTTTGACAGCTACGCCGATCAAGCGGCTTTCGACGCCGTATGGGCCAACAGCGGATCACCGGTTACCCTCTCGAACAACCAGTGGGTCTCAAGCCCCAACAGCGTCTACCAGGGAACGGCAGCAGCCCAGAGCCGCATCCTGCTCAGCAACCCGGTGCCGGCACAGCAGCTGAAGTTCAGCTTTATGTTCTACGATGAAACCGGCACTGGCAGTCTAGCCCGGGCCTATGGAATGGTTTATGCCCGCGCCGGTAACCTCTGGTCGGACAGCCTTCAGCAGATCATTGCTGTTGGCAAGTACAACAACGTTGCAACCACGAAATACTTTGGTCGGATTGCCTTCGGCAGCCTGAACTGGTTCGTGCTGGATGCTCCTACCTCTCCGGACCGCTCGGTTGGTTGGCACAAGGCCGAAGTCATCGGCGCTGTAGATCCGAACGACCCGACCAAGGCTGAGCTCAGCTTTTACATTGATGGCCAGCTCGGCAAGACTGTCGGCGGCGTTGCCAACTCGGTGTTCAACTTCGTGGTCCTGGGGTCCGGCCTGACCTCCACGCACGGCATGTATTTCGATGACGTGAGCGTTGTCCCTGAGCCCGGCAGCCTTGTGGCTCTGGGAAGCGGGCTGGTGGGAATGGCCGGTCTGTTGCTTCGCCGCAGGGCATAAATTTCATCTGCGTCATTGTTAATCAGGCCGCGAAAGACTGCCGGGGCTGGGCTTCCAGCCCCGGCTTCTTGTTCTCCAGGAAAGTCGGGGGGTCTTCAGACCCGGTAAAACTACCGGGTTTTTCCGGATTCGCTTGACCAGTGACATCCCGTCCCCTACAATGAGGACGGTGGGCGCGGCTCGACCCGGCCGCGCCGGGGAAACGTCGTGCGCTGACCGCCGCATTGTGGAAGAAAAAGCCGGCCTTCGGTCTGCAGGTCTGGGCTGGAAGTTGTTTTTGCGGCGGCAGCGGCGAGAAAGTGACAAGAAGGAGAGAGGCTCCAATGAAGATGATGCGCTTCGGCCTGGTGGCAGCGCTCCTGGTTGCGAGCAGCCTGAGCGCTTCCGCGCAGTATTTCTTGATCGAGGACTTCGAGGCCTACGACCCGGGCAGCGTCTCAAATGGCGCAGTGATGTTCCGGCAGCCGAGCTATTCAGGCTCCACGTCTGCTCAGATGGACACTACCGACCCGGCTAACAACGTTTCGAAGGTTGTGTCCGGCGTGGCCGCGAGCGGCAACAACAGCCTACAGGTGGTGTTCAAGTGGCAGGATACCGGCAACTGGCTGCGCCTGACCACATTCAACACCACCAACCGCCCGAATCCGGCCATCAGCTACAGCCTGGCCCTGAAGTTCGACGTGCTCTACACCGCAGGCGACGACATCGCCATCGCCCTGCTGTCCCGCGATAATGGGACTTCTGCGGCGATCGGTCAGAATGGTGGAGGCTCGGGTCCCATTGAAGTTATCGGGGCGACCAGCTTCTCCACATCCACCGGTCCGGACGGCGCGTTCGTGCTGTCAGCCTCGCCGAATTGGCAGACCGTGGTGATCGACATCCCCACTGCCAGTGTGGCTGCTTTCACGGGCAACGGCGTGCTGGACAACGCTACCGGAACGCTGGAGGCACTCGCGATCAAGCGCCTCGGAGGAGTGGGCCCGTATGAACTGTATTTCGACAACTTCGCGATGGTCCCGGAGCCGGGAAGCCTGCTGGCTCTCGGAACCGGGCTCATCGGGATGAGCGGCCTGCTGCTGCGGCGCAGGCGCTAGGCGCTCCGGCCCGCAACCGATTCCTCACAGAGGCCTCCGCCTTCCAGGCGGGGGCCTCTTTTCAGTGTCCGGCAGCCCCTGCGTGATAAGCATCCTTCGGCTCAAAAGGGTGCGCTCCGCACAGGCGCTCTCTGATGACGGCGCAGAGCGCACCGGTGATCTCCCGCAATTCGGCCTCGTCGGGGCCTTCGGCCATCACGCGGATCACCGGCTCCGTACCGGAGCGGCGCACGTGAATGCGCCCCCGCCCGCGCAACCGCTCCGCTGCTTCGTCGATGGCTTCCTGAATGCCCGGATCGTCCCGCCAGTCCTGACGGACACCCTCCACCCGGACACCATCAAGCACCTGAGGCATCTCCTGCACCACAGCGGCCATCTCAGAAAGCGGACGGCCACTCTCCTGCATCGCGCCAAGCACCTGGAGCGCGGTGACCATCCCGTCTCCCGTGGTGGTATAGTCCGAAAGAATAATATGCCCGCTCTTTTCGCCGCCCAGAGTGGCTCCGGTGGCCTTCATCCGCTCCCAGACGTAGCGGTCCCCCACCCCGTCCACGCGGTCCAGGGTGATGCCGTGGCTGCTCAGCGCGCGCTCCAGGCCCATATTGCTCATCACCGTGGCCACCACACGGCGGCCGGGCAGCCGGCCGCGCGCATCCATATCCAGGGCGCAGATGGCCATGATTCGATCCCCGTCCACGAGATCGCCCTTCTCCGTGGACATAACGACGCGGTCGGCATCACCGTCGAAGGCCAATCCCGCGTCTGCACCCTTACGCCGGACGGCGTCCAGCATATCCTCCGGATGAAGCGATCCGCACCCGGCATTGATGTTCACGCCGTCCGGGGAAGCGCTCAGGCACAGGACCTCCGCGCCCAACTCGCGGAACACTCGGGGAGCAATCTCATAGGCCGCGCCGTTCGCGCAGTCCATGACCAGCCGCATCCCGTCCAGCCGGCGGCGGGCTGTGGTTTTCACGGCCTCGATATAGTCGCGGCAACGCTCCGGCTGGCGCAAAAACCGCCCGACACCCCGCCCCGTGGGCAGGGGGCCCGGAGGCACGTCCAGCAGCTCTTCGATGCGCCTTTCCGTGGCGTCCGGCAGCTTCTCCCCGTCCGGCCCGAAGAACTTGATGCCGTTATACTCCAGGGGGTTATGCGAGGCGGAGATGACGCAGCCGATGTCCGCATCTGTGTTGCGGACCAACCAGGCGACCCCGGGCGTGGGGATGACTCCCACCAGGATGACATCCGCCCCGTGGGAGGCGAAGCCGGCCGCCAGCGCGCTCTCCAGCATGTCTCCCGAGATGCGGGGATCCCGCCCGATGAGCACGCTGACCCCGTGAGGCCTTGACAACAGCGCCCGGGCCGCAGCAGCACCAAGACGCAGCGCCAGATCTGCGGTCAGCTCTCTGTTGGCGACTCCGCGTACGCCATCCGTGCCGAAGTATGAAGTCAATAGAACTTGCTCCTGTTGGTGAGAGGACCGATGTGTCAGTCCCTTGCAGGAGGCGCGGCCGTGAGCGGCTTTACGGTCACCTCAATGCGCGCCCGATTGGAACCCTGAATGGCCACGCCCTCCGGCACCAGTATCGGCACCGTGCGGACCAGACTGGATGTGACCTCTGAAATATCCACCTCCCGCGTGGTCACCAGATTGATCTTGGCCAGCGTATCCGGGTTTCCGGTTAGCAGGACGGTGCGCGGCTGGATGTCCACACTGGTCAACCGATAGCCCGCCGGAGGCACACCCGTCACATTGGGGCTGATAAGCACCTCCTTTTCCGCGGCCAGCCGCTGCAGCTCCGTCCGGACGAAGGCCGTCGCGGGGGAGGTCTTGACCTCGTCCACCACGTTGCCGGAAGAGTCCACCGCACGGACCTCGAACTGTCCTTCGATGGGCCGTCCCGGAGTGGGCTCCGCGTCTACGAGGACCTCAAGCCGGGCCACCCTGCTGACTGCCTCCCGCGATCCCGAGAGGATGGCCACCGATGGTTGCACCGTGGGCGGAGCATAACTGAACCCGGCCGGAGCCGGCCGCAGGAAAACAGGCTCCAGAGTGCGCGAGCGGGTGGCGATGGCGGCCACCCGGATAGTAACTACTGGCGTGCGCGGTTCCAGGGAGATATCCGCGGGAAGAGCACCGGACACCACGGGAACCACGATGACCCGAAGATTGTGCACACCGGCCCTGCGCCCCTTAAGGTTCACAGCAGCTTTGAGATCGCGCTCCGAGACACGCGACAGGGAGTTCCGGGGCCCACTCACTTCCACCTGCACTGAGGAAGGGGCGGATTCGATCAGCGTGCCCGGCTCCTGATTCTCCAGCAGCAGAGGGACTGTGAGCTGGCGCGTCTGATACGGGTTGCGCTCGCTGTTGACATAGATGGCCAGCGCAATGGCAATCAGCACGGAGAAGATCTTGTAGATGCTGTTTTCGCCCATCATCCGGATCCGGACCCCGTCTGGGTCTCCTGCGCCGCCGGCTCCGCCGCGGGGCGCGAGTCTCCGGCAGAGGTTTTCTGCCGGTCCTGCTGCGCAGAATGCTTCCGGAACAGCATCCGGTAGCCTGGCGCGCCCGAGCGCTCCTGTGGAATGAGCAGGCGCTGGAGACGCTCGCGTAAGGAGTCTGCGTCAAGGCCTCGTTCCAGCCTGCCCTCCACTGCCAGAGAGATGGTTCCCGTCTCCTCGCTCACGACCACCACCACGGCGTCAGACTGCTCGGTAACTCCGACGGCCGCCTTGTGGCGGGTGTGGATCATGGTTGAGATATGCGGGCTATCGGAGAGCGGCAGGGTGCATCCCACCGCCAGCACTCGGTTGGACCGTATGACGGCGGCGCCGTCGTGCAGGGGGCTGCCGGGAAAGAAGACCGTGTGAAGTAGATCCTGCGAGACCAGCGCATCCAGTCGAGTGCCGGTTGCCACGATGTTGTCCAGCCCGATCTCCCGCTCGATGACGATGAGCGCTCCCACTTTCCCTCGCGAAAGACGCGTGGCCAGTTTGACCACCTCGTCGATCATCGTGGCCATCTCTTCCTTGCCCAGGAAGCTGAAGCCGCGCCCCCAGAAGCCGAGCCGACCCATCTCCTCCAGAGCGTGGCGCAACTCCGGGTAGAACAGGATGACAATGGCCACCGGACCCAGGGGGAGAACCGTGCGCAGCAGCCAGTTCAGTGTGTACAGCTGAAGCTTGTCGCTGACGAAGATGAGCAGGAAGAACAGCGCAAGCCCCCACAGGATCTGCCAGGCGCGGGTGCCCTTCACCAGCATAATGAGCTTATACAGGATGAAGGAGATGACCGCGATGTCGAGGAGGGTGGTCAGGACGGAGAGCCAGCCGCCGCTAAAGACATTGCCCCAGAAAAGATTCGGAAAGCCCAACTCCGGATTCCCGCCCTGATCCCGAAAGCGCGCGTGGAGATGCGGACACCCTCTGGCGTCCGTCGCAAGCAGTATAACACCTGCCCCATGGCAAGGCAAATGAATTCCCGCCCCGGCAGTCAACGGGGATTGACCTGCGCCCTCCCCGCGCGCGGGCCGTTCGGCTTCGGGAGTGTAGGCGAGAAGAAGGTTCAGGGATTCGCCGGAAGGCCTCCGGCCCGCCGGAGCACCTCCTCGGCTACGGCCACATCCCAGATGCCGATTCCTTGCGATTCGAAAAGAGTCACATCCATCGGCGAGGAGCGTCCCTGCGCTCTACCCGCCAGCACATCCGGCAGCTCCGTGAGCCGGTCCGGATGCGTCAGCCCCTCCCTGACGGCCGCCGCCAGCTCTCCGCACTCGGCGAGCACCTGCTCGCGATGGTCCACGCAGGTGCAAGCCGCCCGGGCAAAGAGACGAGGGTCTATTTCGATGCGGGAGAGATGGTTGGAACCGCAGGCGTTGATGTGCGCCCCGTCCGGCACCCATTCTGAAAGGAGGACCGGCTCTCGGGACGTGGTGATGGTGGTGATGATGTCCGCTTTGCGGCAGGCTTGGGCGGGATCGTCCACGGCGCAAGCGGGAAGGCCGTCCTCCCCCCGCAGAAGGGCCGCGAAGCGCTCCCGATGCTCCGGGGTGCGGCTCCAGACCATCACCTCCTGTAGACGGCGCACGCACGCGACTGCCTGAACCTGGGTGCGGGCCTGAGTCCCGCTGCCGATCACCAGCATCACGGAGGCATCCGGCCGGGCAAGAACGCGTGTGGCGACGGCGCTTGCGGCGCCCGTCCGGATACGGCCCAGGTAGTCAGCCTCGATGAGCGCAAGCGGCGCGCCGTCTTCCCCGAAGAGCAGGCAGAAAAAGCGGGTGCCTTCCGGCAGGGAGGTATACGCCTTCAGCCCGTGGACCCCCGCATCCCGCAGGGAGCCGCCCATCAGGTGGAAAATCCCGCGGCGGGTCTTTGCCCTGCGGCGAGGAATACTCTCCCCTTCCCCGGCCGCGCAGGAGAGCATGGAGCGCTCGACGGCGGCGATCGCAGAAGGCATGTCCAGCAGGCGCAGCACATCCTGTTCGGTCAGGTACAACATCGGGTCTTCTCCAGTACACTGGTGGAGGCCGGGGCACTGCCGTTTACCTCCGCCAGCCATGTTGGCCCCTGCAGGGCGGCGCGCGCCACCGGGCGCGAGTCTCGCGGCAGGGAACGCCAGGAGATATCATGTGGCCGTGGCAGCGCGTGGAACGCCGCCGCAGCGGGAGGAAAGAGGGTGGGCGCTGGCAAAGTCTGATGCGTCTGCGGCGCGGCCGGTCAGAGCCGGCGGCGCCGCGCCACAATCCGAGATTTCCGGAGTCTTCCTGGACAGCCTATGAACTTCTGGCAACAGATCTCCTCGACACTTGACCGCGAACCTGGAGCGGCTCTGGCCATTCTGGCTGTGGCGGCGGCGCTGATGGCGCTTCTGCTCCTGTATCTGCTCGGGTCGGTGGTGATGCTGCGCAGGCGCTATTCATTCCTGCTGCGGCACGAGGACACGCAGGATCTGGGAGTGGTCTTCGCCGCGCTTCAGCGGAAGGTGGAGGCGATGGAGGAAGATCTGAAGCAGCTCCGGGACGATGTGGCAGCCCTGCGCAAGCAGGCGGACCGGTGCATTCAGAGAGTGGGGCTGGTGCGCTTCGATGCGTTCGAGGATGTGGGTGGCGAGCAGAGTTACGCACTGGCGCTTCTGGACGCGCATGACAACGGTGTGGTGCTCTCCAGCCTTTACAGCCGGTCGGACTCGCGCACCTATGCCAAGGGATTGAGGGCAGGACGCGGCACACACAACCTCTCGGATGAGGAGCTGCGCGCCATCCGGGAAGCAGGCGCATCCGGCGAGCCGCGGAGGGCGAGAGAGGAGCATTCCATCTGAACGGACAGAGCGGGAGGAGGATGGTGGCGTGAGAGCCGAGGAGCGCGCCCTCATCGAGCGCTGCAGGCAGCACGACCTGGAAGCGTTCGATGAGCTCGTGCGGTTGTACGAGCGGCGCATCTTCAACTTTGCCCTGCGCCTGAGCGGCAACCACCACGATGCCGAGGACATCACGGTGGAGACGTTCATTCGCGTGTTCAATGCCATCGCCAACTTCCGCGGGGACGCCACCTTCAGCACCTGGTTGTTCAGAATCGCCCACAATGTTTTCCTGGATATGAGGAAGAAAGAGAGGGCGCACCCTCACACCTCGCTCCAGGACGTGCTGGAGCTGGATGAGTCCGAGGTGACGCGTCAGGTGGAGGATCCTGCTCCCCTGCCGGAACGCATGGCCGAGGACGCGGAGCTGAGCCAGATCCTGCGCCGGGCGATTGACGAGCTTCCGGACTACCAGAAGACGATGGTGCTGCTGTATCACACGCAGAACAAGTCTTATGAAGAGATAGCGGAGATCATGCACCTGCCGATCGGCACGGTGAAAAGCCGCCTGAACCGGGCACGGATTGCTCTGAAATCGAAACTGGAACCCTTGAGGGAACTTTTCGAGAGGTGACGCAGTCACGGAATTGGGTTGCGGGTGAAGACCTCTTCAGCCGCAGATCAATCGCCGCCGCCTGTGAGCGGCGCGGGTCGGGCTAAGCGCAGGGTGGACTGACACAAGGGATTATCGGCGTTTCATGAACTGCGAGACAGTCCGGGAATATTTCTCTGATCTGGTCGAAGGAAAAGTCGAACAGGCATTCAGAGTAGCGCTGGAGAATCACTTCCGGTCGTGCGAAGCGTGCGAGGAAGAATTCGCCGCCTTTCAGCGCGCGTGGGATATGCTGGAGTCTATCCCCTGGGTGGAGACTCCCGCTCACCTGCACGGCCGCATCATGTCTGCCGTGCGTCAGTTAAAGGCCGAGCAGGAAGCGGAGCGCCGTCCGGCCTGGCAGGGTTGGTGGGACCGTCTCACACGGCCCGTCAATCAGAAGGCCAGCCTGGGCTGGTCGCTGGCTGCGGCCGCGGCCATTGTTCTTGTGGGCATCGCGGTGCAGGTGGGCCCGAACGGCATCTCCATGTGGCTGTCTCCCGCCGTGAAGGTCTCTCAGGTGACGGCTCAGGACAACCTGCTGGCGGCGCAGGTCATTCCGGATGCGGTTGCCTCCAAGGATGGGACCGAGACGGTGACCATCTCCGTCAAGAGTCCGAAGACGGACGTCCGGGTCCGGGTGTATGCTCTGGAGAACCGCTCCGCCGGCTGGCAGCCGTGGATGCTATCTTCCCTGACGCCCGCGAACGGCCTGACGCTGGTGGCCGACACGGAAGTCGCGCGTTCGCCGGTGGCGTCAGAGGTGTTCTCGCGCAAGCTCCAGCGGGATCGCAGCCGGGGAGTGGATGTCCTGCTGGTCCGTTTGACAGCTGGAGGGTCGTCGCGATCTCTGGCTATCTTCCGGCCTACCAGCCCCGGTCTGGAGCCGAAGGCAACCCCGGCCCGCCAGATGGATGCGCTGTGCAGCGCGGTGTATGAGGTCGCCCGTTGCCATCAGAACTTCATCGTCTGCGAGGCGGGACTGGACAGGATAGTGCGGCTGGAGCAGGGCAGCGATTCCACACTCTATTCGCTGGATGATCTGGCCCGTCAGGCCGGTCTGGTGATGGATGTGCTGCCGAACGGGGTTTACACTCTCACGCAGCAGTAACTAATTGCTTCAATCTCGAACGCGAGGTTTACCGCGCAAGGCCACCAGCAGCAACAGCAACCTCCCTGGCAGGAAGGAGAGCCCGGATGGGCTCTCCTTCGCCGGTTCTGGAAACCGCACATTAGGGAAGAGACTTGGTGACGACGATGGAAAGGTCGTCCGGGACGGTCACGTCATAGCGCATGACAGCGTCTATGACGGCATCGGCGATTTCCCGCGCAGGCTCCCGGCGATGATCCCACACCACCTGCTTCAGGCGATCCGTGCCGAACCGCCTGTCGGATCCGGCCTCGGTGATGCCATCCGAGGCGAAGACAAGGATGTCGCCGGGCTGCAGGACCTCCTGACGCTCGCCGTAGCTTGTTGCCCCCAGCACTCCCAGCACAGGACCGGTCGGCTCGATGTCGTGAAACCCGTCCGGACGCGCGATAAACACCGGTGAATGCCCCGCGTTCACCAGCCGGATGACGCGGGTGACAGGGTTCAACCAGCCGTAGATCATGGTGACAAGGATGTCGTTGGGGGTCTCCTTCACCAGCACCTGGTTGGTGCGCTCCATCACTTCCTGAGGAGATGAGGCTCCACGGTAATATCCGCCCGAGATGAACTTGACCGCAGCAACCAGGGTGGCTGCTCCGATGCCGTGGCCCGAGACGTCCGCCAGCTTCATGGTGATGGTCTGGTCCTGGGGGTAATTCTTGATGCTCCAGTAGTCACCGCCCACCTCCTCCGCTGGAACCAGACGTCCGGCGAAGTCGAATCCCTCTACCTGCGGAATGGTCTTGGGGAGCAGATGCTGCTGGATGCGCTTGGCGATGCGCAGCTGCTCTGTCAGGCGCTGGCGCTTCTCCTGCCGGATGTCCGAGCGGAGCTGCTCGACGAACGACTCCCAGAGCGCGTCCCCCACCGCGATGAAGAAAGTCATCACGGGTGGGATGGCCTCCGGGCAATCGGCAAGCTCCGCATTGATCCGCTCCATCAAGAGGTCGCGGTAGAAATAGACTGCCTCTCTACGGTCCAGACGCTCGGTGAGGCGACGGCCTATCTCCGAGGCCAGGCGATAGGCATCGCGAGGGATCTGCGTACCACCGCTTTCCACGAACTCGCAACAGGCGACCACGAGCTCCCAGACCAGTTCGCGTTTGGTGGGATCCAGATCCAACCCCTCGCGGCGAAGAACGGCCTCCCAACTGGACAGGCCGCGGCGCAGGCGGAAGAGCATGCTTTCGGTCCCGGGGCCAGGGCCGGTGACCGTGAAGGGTCTTTTGCTCTCGCCTGTCTGTTCGATCATCGGTGTGCGCTCAGGAATATATTTCGGCGGCGGGAAGCGCTGGCATCACCCGTCGCCCGCGTCCGGCGCCGGCACCTTCGCGGAGACCGGGATCTTGACGCCCGCCGCACCGGACGGCGCGAAGAGCTTGCGGCCCGATTCCGCCTCGTGCCGGAGCTGTCCGCATGCGGCGCTGACCGGATTGCCCCGCCTCATCCTCTCCGTTGTCCGGATACCCGATTCCTCCAGAGCGGCGCGAAATGCTTCGATCCTCTCCCGGGAGGGGCGCCGGAACTTTCCTCTGCCTTCAACGTGGTTATACGGGATGAGGTTCACGTTTCCCAGGATGCCACGGATCCGGCGGGCCAGATCGCGCGCCTGGGCGGGCGAATCGTTTATGCCTTCCAGCAGCAGGTATTCGAACGTCATCCGCCGGCGGGTCACCGCACACCAGTGACGGCAGGCGTCAAGCAGATCTTCCAGCGGGTGAAGGCGCGCCGCGGGCATGATGACGCGGCGGACATCGTCGTCCGGCGCATGGATGGAGACCGCAAGCGTGATGGGCAGCCGTTCCGCTGCCAGACGCCGGATGGCCGCAGGCAGTCCCACCGTGCTCACGGTGATCCGCCGGGCCGAGAGGCCCACCTCTTTCGACAGCAACCGGATGGAGGCGACGGTAGCGGCATAGTTGGCCAGCGGCTCACCCATCCCCATATAGACCACGTGAGTGATCCGCTGCCCTGTGGCCGCCTGAACCAGAAGAAGTTGATCCACGATCTCCCCGGGCGCGAGGTCCCGCTTCAGGCCTCCTATTCCGGTGGCGCAGAAGCTGCAGTCCATCGCGCATCCCACCTGTGTGGAGACGCAGAGGGAGATGCGGTCATCATAGGGCAGGAATACACACTCGACCCTCTCTCCGTCCCGTGCGCGCGCCAGGAACTTGATGGCTCCGTCAGGGGACGTGGAACGATCCTCCTCCTGCAGCGCAGGGTGGATGAACGAGGAGGCAAGCTCGCCGCGGAGCTTCTGCGGTAGATCGGTCATCACGTCGAAGGATCGCGCGGACCGGCGGTACACCCAGTCCGCCAGCTGACGGCCGCGGTAGGCTCCCAGCCCGCGCTCACGCGCCCATTCCTGCAGTTCCTCCGTTGTGAGACCGGTAAGCAGCATAGAATGATTATCGCATGACGGGAGCGGGGCATCTATTTTCGGACACAAGAGCGGAATCTTTAGCCCCGCGGCGCAAAAACCCGTACAAATCCTGTGAACTGGCGCGCCGGGCAGTGGAACAAGTTACTTGCCGGAGGGCAGCCCTCCGGCGGAGGAACCGGCTACAGGATGAGGTTGACAGATGGGGCATGCGGTCTGCTACAATAGGGCGTCGTCTGAGACGGGACGGCCGGAGGCAAGGTTTATGAGCTCCTCGCAACTTGAGGAGACCTGGGCAAGCTTCAAAAAGTGGGGGGATCAGAAAGCCCGGGATGCCCTGATCACGCGCTATGCGTATCTGGTGAAGATCACGGCGGGCAGAGTGGTCACCAGCCTGCCTCCCAACGTGGACCGGGAGGACCTCATCTCGGCCGGCGTTGTCGGCCTGATCAAGGCCATAGACCAGTTCGACCCCGATCGCAAAGTCAAGTTCGAGACCTACGCCATCGCGCTCATTCGCGGAGCCATTCTGGAGATGCTGCGCGAGGAGGACTGGGTTCCCCGCTCCGTCCGCGAGCGCGTCAAACTGCTGGAGCGCACGTATCTGCGTCTGGAGGGCATTCTGGGACGCCCCGCAACCGAGCAGGAGGTGGCCGAGGAGCTGGGCGTGGATATGGAAACATTCCATTCCATGCTTGCGGACGCCGGGCGCGCTGCGCTGATGTCGCTGGATGACATCGTCCTGACCAGCGAAGGCAACGAGAAGATCCATCTGGGTGATGTGGTGCAGGACCAGCGCTCCAATATTGTGGCCGAAGTAGAGGTCAAGGCGGTCAAGAGCACCCTGGGAGACAGCATCGAACGCCTCCCCGAGCGCGAGCAGCTGGTCATCACCCTGTATTACTATGAAGGGCTGACGTTCAAGGAGATCGGGCGAATCCTGGGGGTGTCCGAGTCGCGTGTCTATCAGCTCCACACTCAGGCCGTCATCCGGATGCGCGGGTATCTTCAGCGCGACGTAGCCCTGTTCCGCAGCTGACGGAGCAGGGCGGCCGTGACGCCAGACCTCAGCCTCGCAGCCGTCCTTCTGATCCTTGCAGCCGCTCTTGTCTGGGCGGGAGTGGCACGAGCCGCAGTCTCTCTGATATCCACCCTCCGGGATGAATGGCTCATCGCGGCGAATCCCTCCGGCGAGGAGAGCCGCCTTGCAGTCCTGGATCGCCGTGTCCGCGAACTGGCGGACAGCCTTGCCCGCCTGGAAAGACAGATGAGCCGGCAGGCCGAAGAATCCGCAGCGTCTCTGAAGTCCGCCATCGAGGATCTGCGCGCGTCGTTCTACAAGACCCTCCACGACTCGTTCGACGCCGAGTCTGCCCCCCTTCGCGAGAGGCTGGACACGCTGGAACATGCCATGGACCAGGCTCGCAGCCAGCTGGAGGTGGCGTCCCGCATTGAACATCTGGCGGAGACGTTGGCGAAAAGCCAGCAGGTGGTCCGGAAACTGGCGGAGCAGACCGTCCGGGAGCATTCGCGGGCAGCGGAGGCGCAGGCGTCCGAAGCGGTGGAGAGGGCCGTATCGCGCCTGGAGGAACGCCTGGCGGGTATGGAACAGATGGTGCGAGAAGGGTTGCTGGCGGCGGCGAAGGCGGAGGACGTGATCGCCCTCGGCCGCGAGGTGGAGGATATCCGGAGCCGGTCGGAAGAGGCGGCCGCCGGGGGCGCGGCATCGGCGGAGGAACACGCGGGACTGCTGGAAGAGCGCATTACCCATCTCTCGGAGGAACTGGACTCTCTGCGAAGAAGAGTGTCCGGGCAGGAACCGTTCCCGTCCGGGGAGCGTATAAACGCCGGGTCGCCGCCGGTCGCAGCGGAGGAAATCCCTGTCCGGGAGCCGCAAATTGCCCCGGGCACCTCAAGGCGTCCGCGCATTGTCAGCGCGCGGGCAAGGGAGCGCTTTGAAGAAGTGCTCCGGTTGAGCGGGCAGGGCCTGACGGTCGAAGCCATCGCCGTGAGGACTGGACTCGATATTGCCGAAATTGAGTTGATGATCGCGGGGCAGCCGCCGCAGGAGGGACCGGAGGTTCAATGACCAACTTTTCAGAATGCGGACAGCGCCGCTTGTTAGAGAGGAGTCACAGGTAATGCGAGCATCTCTCTGGAGATTCGCCGCCGCTACTTTGCTGGGAATCAGCCTTGCAGCCTCGTACGGCTGCGGCAAGCGTGCCGTGGCCACGGTGAACGGTGAGAAGATCACGCAGGATGCGTTCTACAAGAGGCTGCAGCGCCAGCCCGTTGCGCCCAATGTTGGCTTCCCGCCGCCCATTGAGACCCAGGCTGCTACCATTGTGCTGGACCAGATGATCCGGGAGGCGCTTTTCCTGCAGCTTGCAGAGAAGGAAGGCGTAATGCCGGACCAGGCGCAGATTGACGAGCGCAAAAAGGAACTGAACGGCGCTCTAAACGATCGTGGTCAGGACCTTGCAACGCTGCTGAACCGCAGCGGCATGTCCCACAAGGAGCTGGATGAGCGGCTGAAGCCCGAGCTGGCGCAGATGAACGTGCTTGCGAAGTATGTCAAGGTGACCGACGAAGAGGTCCGCAAGGCGTACGACAACGCCACCAAGGCGCTGCCGGCCGACCAGAAGTACCGCTCCGCGTTCTATCTGCCGGAGTCGGCAAAGGTGTTCATCATCCAGTGCGCCAGCCCCGACAAGATCAGGGAAGCCAAGAAACAACTGGACCAGGGGATGTCTTTCGGCGTGGCGGCTGAGAAGTATTCCGAAGATCAGAACACCAACAAGAACCGAGGAGAGATTCCCGGGTGGGTGAACAAGCCCGATCCCGTGCGCCCGGCCCCGCAAGGGACACCGCCGGAGTTCTTCCAGAAGGTGTTCAGCATGAGCAAGGGCCAGACCTCGGAGCCATTCCGTGTGCGCGTTCCTCTGCCGAACGGGCAGGTGTCGGAGCAGTGGCTGATCGTCCGGGTTGAGGACAAGAAACCGGCGCGCATGCAACCCTTCGAGCACGTAAAGGGAGTGATCCGGGACAGGATCCTGCAGCAGAAGGCCTCTCAAGACCAGAAGCTGGTGAAGATGTTCACCAACCTGCGGCCTGACGCGAAGATCGAGGTGCTACTGCCGAACTACAAGGAAGTCTTCGCCCGCGTGCAGGAGAACCTGCAGAAGCAGCAGACCATCACGGAGAAGGCCATCACCGGCGGATCCGGTGGGACAACCGCTCCGGCTGCTCCCGGCGGCGGGCAGTAGGGAGTCGACAGGCGGCAACTGCAGCGGCGGATGCTGCAAAGAGCGAGCCCCGGGCGGCCAAGCCGCCCGGGGCATTCGTTTGAGCGGAAACAATGATCAGGACTCAGAACTCGAAATCTAACCCGACGTCCGGCGCCGACCTGGAAGCTCCACCGAAAATCAGATTCACGCCGAAAAACGCATCGCCACCCAGAACAGAAGCACGGAGCTTCAGGAAGGACGTGACCGGAAGCTCCAGACCGAAGTTCAGACGGCGGCTGTCGAATTCCGCCAGAAGCCGCAGCCGTGACGGGCCGTCCATCTCGACACTGCCGAAAGCTCCCTTGATGCCGTCCGCGCCCAGTCCGGCGTTCAGCCGCAGGGAAGAGAACGGAGGCACGGCAACAGGCATGGGAGCTCCGGCCACGATGTAATACGCCCGACCGAACCGGGTCTGGTCCGCAATGTCACGGACTCCGGCACTGAGGGCGGGCAGGCTGGCAGTGCCCGGGAAGATGGCAATCTGGGCTCCGGCCGTCCAGTCCGCCCCTCGTCCGGGGCGGTCATCGCGGACGACCTCCAGCTCCAGGCCGGGCAGGCCTGCCTGAAGCCACTGTATGTTGTCGCCGGAGTCGCTCCCGCGGACGGCGCTTTCCCATCGGAGGGCTCCGGCGGAAAGCACCTGCCCCGCCGGAGCCAGAAGCACGCGGTCCGCGCCTGCCGGCCCGCAGGCCAGAGCCAAAGCGCCTGCCATTAAAAGAAGTGTCCTTTTCACGTTCATATCCCTTTCGGCCCTGCGCGCCGGCGCCGGGCGCGCGAATCTCCGCCCGCTCCTTACTTGGCTTTCAGAACCGGGGACCAGCTGGCATAGCGGTTCAGACCCTTACCTTTGGTAAGGTTGAGCACATCCCCACTCTTCCAGTCATAGCGCATGAGGTCGCCGCCCGACTGATAGAGCAGGAACCGGCCGTCCGGGCTGAACAGAGGGTTGGTGACCATACCCTTGATCAGCTGCCGCGGCTGTCCGCCCCTCGCGGGCACGGCCCAGAGCCCGGCAGGGAGGCGCGCTCCGTCGGGCACCTCCTCCACCCGTTCGAAGACGATGGTCTCCCCGTCCGGGGACCAGGCCGGGTTGCGAATCGCAAAGCGATTGTCTCTGCTTTCCAGCAGCACCCGCGCCGGCGCGATATTCGGCACGCCTTCTGGCAAACGCGCGGGGTCGGGTTCGTAGACGGCGAGCATGGCGTAACCGGGAGGTCCGCCGGTGGCCAGCGCGAGCCGTCGGCCATCCGCCGACCAGCCGAACGAGCACTCGTCGGCCACAACTTTCTCGCCGCGGCCGTCCAGAAGTGTGGCCGTGACTCTGTCCTGGCCCAGGGAGAGATAGGCGCGCTGGAAATCGTAGCCCTGCGACACGGCGGCGATCCAGTCGTTGCGCGGCGAGACGACGGCATAGGAATACCGGCGGGTGGGCGGCGGGTCTCCCTGCATATCCCGCAGCTGAGCGGGATCAAGCGATTCGTCACCTCGCGATGGAAGCATCCGCACCGGGTCGGTTCCCGTTGTACTGCAGCTGAAAACTTGTGAGTTGCTGATGTAGTAGACTCGGCGCGTGCCGAAACAGACCGATATGTTTGTCTGCGCGCCGCTGGTTGCCAGCAGCCTGCCCTTCGCCCGACCGTTCGGGCGAACCTTGCCGAGCTGGTATTCCTGGCTTTCAATCTGACCGGTAAAGTAGATCCAGTCGCCGTCAGGCGAAAAGGCGGTTTCGCGCTCCTCGCCTGGGAAAACCGCCAGCCGGACCGGGTCCGAACCGTCCTCGTTCATCAGCCACACATCCGCAGTGCCGTCCCGGTCGCTGATGAACGCGATCTGCCCCGGCTTCGCGACAGCCTTCGTCGGACCACCGGCCGCCAGCCACTGGCCCACCCATACCGCGCCCACCACCAGCACAAGCGCTATCAAAACGAAGACGACAAGACTACGGCGCTCTGTATTCATCTTCATACCTCCTGGGCCGCCCGGTGGAGCAGCCTCCGGGGATTCTCAGGCGGCGCCTCTCAGCACCCGTCCCGGGGTCTCGCCTGTGATTTTGCCATCCCTAAGGGCGAAGCGTCCATTGACCAGCACGTGCAGAATGCCTTCCGGCAGCCGCTGCGGGTCGGCAAATGTGGCGGTATCGCGCACGTTTTGCGGATGAAAGACCACGATATCGGCCTTCATCCCCGGCGCAACACGTCCCCGGTCGCGGATGCCGAGCCTCTCCGTGGCAAGCGAGGTCATCTTGCGGATCGCCTCCTCGAGGCTCAAAATGCGTCGCTCCCGGACATAATGCGCAAGAACGCGCGGGAAGGTCCCGAACGCGCGCGGATGGGGCTTCCCGCGACCCATGGGTCCGGAGCACGCCCGGGCGGTGGCGTCCGATCCGAACAGCGTCCAGGAAGTGCGCATTACGGCTTCCACATCGGTCTCGGACAGGGAGAAGTGGACCATCCCCACACCGAAGTCCTCGTCCACCAGAAGATCCAGCAAGGCATCCACCGGATCCCCACCGATACGCGAGGCCACTTCCGCGGCGGTCAGGCCCTCCGCCCAGCGGTTGCGCTCTTCCGTGACGGACGATATGACAATGGACTCCAGCCCCCCGCTGTCGCGCCAGTAGCCTCCCTCCAGGCTCTGGGAGATCTCATCCCGGATGCGAGCCCGGACACTGGTGTCGGCCAGGCGCTCGTGCATTGCCGTCGGCCCGCCGGAGTGCGCCCAGGACGGGATGAGCGTATCCAGCCCGGTGCACGTCGCTGTGTAGGGGTACTGGTCGGCCGTGATGTCCAAGCCCCTTTCCCGTGCCTCGTGGATCATCTCCAGCGCGCGGACCGCCTTGCCGTGGTTGGACCTTCCACAGGCTTTAAGATGGGAGATCTGCACAGGCGCGCCCGATTGCTCTCCGACAGCGATGGCCTCGCGGACGCTATCGAGCAGGTTGTCCGACTCGCTGCGCATGTGAGTGGCGTAGAGCCCTCCCCGCCTGGCCACGATCCGCGATAGGCAGGCGAGCTCCTCGGTTGAGCCGTAACAGCTGGGGGGATAGATCAGTCCGCTGGAAAGCCCGACGGCCCCCTCATCCATCGCGCGGGACACAAGGCCGCTCATCCGTTTCAGCTCGTCGGGCGTGGCCGGCCGGTCCTCGGATCCCACCACCTCGCGCCGAACGTTTGCGTGTCCCACAAGCGAACAGACGTTCACGGCCACCCCAGAGCGCTCAAGCACGTCCAGCATTTCGCCGAAATGGCTCCAGCTCAGCTCGGATCCCAGCCGCTCAAAGGCCCGCCGGGCGCGCTCCCGGGCCTCTTCGTTCAGGATGGGAGCATCCGAAAAGCCGCAGTTGCCGTTGACTTCCAGCGTGACGCCCTGGGCAAGTTTGCTCTCAACCGTCGGGTTGACGAGGGCAGTCATATCCGTGTGTGCATGGAAATCCACGAACCCGGGGCAGACGACGTGGCCGGAGACGTCTACGGTCTCGGCGCCCTCTCGCGACCCCTCTCCCACCCACGCGATGCTGTCTCCCGAAACTCGCACATCGCCCTGGAAGCCCGGACGTCCGGTGCCATCCACGATAACGCCGCCTGAAAGAATGATGTCCATCTTCACCCCCGGACCTCCCGCAGGCAGTTTACCCCGCATCGCTCTTTGTCTGCCCGGGCGGGCAGGCCACTGCGCCTGAACCTTGCGCCCGGATAGCTGCGGAATAGGCAGAGGTGCAGGGCAAGCCGCGCCGGGGGTACAAAGCCCTGTTGGCAGTAATACTGAGGCAGAAAGGAGCCAAGCGCATTGAAGTCGCACACGGAGTATCTCTGGTTCAACACCCGCAGGCAGAAGGAGTTCGTGAACATTACGGCCGAGTGCGAGCGGATTCTGAAGGAGTCCGGCATCCGCGAGGGATTCATGCTGGTCTCGGCGATGCACATCACCGCCGGAGTCTGGGTGAACGACAATGAATCCGGCATTCTGCAGGATGCCATGGACTTCCTGGAGGAGCTTGCGCCGTTCCGCGCAGACTACAGGCACCATCGGACCGGCGAGACGAACGGCGATGCTCATCTTAAGAACCTGCTGACGCATCATCAGGTCATCATCCCTGTGACCGAAGGCAAGCTGGACCTTGGCCCGTGGCAGACCATCTTCTACGCGGAGTTCGACGGGCAACGGCGCAAGCGAGTGGTGGTCAAGATCATCGGAGAGTAGGACATCGCGAAGTGATGCCTACCTTTTGGCGGGAGGTGGTATACCTCTTACAGGCGTAAGACGATGATCGTGAAGACGACAGCCAAGGGACAACTGGTCATCCCGGCGAAGCTGCGGCGCGAACTGGGAATCCGGCCCGGGCAGCGGCTCGCCATCCGCCGCGAAGGAAGCAGACTGGTCATTGATCCGCTGGAAGGCAGCATCGCGCGCAGCCTCCGGGGAGCATTCCGGGATCTGCCGCTGCTTGAGGACCTGAAGGAGGAGCGCCGCATTGAGCGCGAGCGAGACGCCCGTATATCTTCTTGACTCCTGGGCTGTGCTGGCCTACCTGAAAGATGAACCTGCGGCCTCGGCGGTGGAATCCATCCTGGTAGATGCCGAGGAGTCCCGTGCGCGCTGCTGCATGAGCCTGATCAATGCGGGAGAAGTCCTGTACAGCCTGGCACGGAGGACAGGCTGGGAACAGGCCGAGGCAACACTGGATCGCCTGCGCGCCATTCCGGTCGAGATCATCGGAGTGACAGAGCCTCAGGTAGTCGCCGCGGCGCGGATAAAGTCCCGCAACAGACTATCTTACACGGATGCGTTCGCGGTAGCCGTGGCACAGGAGCGCAACGCCATACTGGTGACGGGCCACCCGGAAATAGCAGGACTCCCGGAACCCGTAAAGATTCAGAGACATCCGGCCACAGAGTAACACGGAACGATCGGCGGCTGCTGACCCGAAGGATAACGTGTAGGAACGTAACTGGAGAAGGAAAATGCCTCTTCCCCCCATCATCCCTCGTGAGGTACTGTTCGGGAATCCGGACCGGATGAACGTCCGGCTGTCACCGGATGGAACACGTATCGGCTACATCGCTCCGCTGGACGGTGTGTTGAACGTATGGGTGCGCTCCTTAGAGGGCGGAGACGACCGCCCTTTGACGCACGATACGCACCGCGGCATCCGGGTCTTTTTCTGGGCGTACGACGGAAAGCACCTTCTGTATCTGCAGGACAGGGACGGTGACGAGAACTGGCACGTCTATGCGGTGAATCTGCAGACGGAAGAAGTCCGCGATCTGACTCCATTCGAGAACGTGCAGGCGCATCCGCTGGCCGTGGAGCCGGAGCGGCCGGATGAAATGCTGGTGGCCCTGAACCGTGAGGATCCCCATCTTCACGACGTCTACCGGGTGCGCCTGGATACAGGGGAATGCGAGTTGGTGGTGGAGAACCCCGGGGACATTGTTGGCTGGGACGTGGACTGGCATCTGAACGTGATCGGCGGATCGGCTCAGAGGCAAGACGGGGGCACGGAGATCCGCGTCCTGGAAGGTGCAGAGTGGCGCACACTGCTATCCGCTCCATTCGGTGAGTCCATCGGCGCCCTGGGAGTTACGCCCGATGAGCGCGGGCTCTACATCGTCAGCAGCCTGGACTCCAACACCAGCCGCCTCCTGACCATGGACCTTAAGACCGGAGAGCAGAAGGTGCTCGCCTCGCGGCCTGATGTGGACTACGAGGGTGGCGCTGTGGTGCACCCCACGAAGCATCACGTGCAGGCGGTGCCGTTCACACGGGCGAGGCGCGAGTGGCAGTTCCTGGACCCCGACTTTGAGCGGGACTTCACCAGAGCAGCATCGCTCGGCCACGGCGAAGCCGACGTTGTCTCGCGCGACCTGGAAGACAGGCTCTGGATCGTCGCTTTCAGCTCCGACATTGACCCGGTGAAGTATTACCTGTTCGACCGGACCTCCGGCGAAGGCCGGTATCTGTTCAGCCAGAACCGCGCTCTGGAAGAAGCCCACCTTGCCCCGATGAAGCCCGTGGAGATCACCACCCGGGACGGCCTGACCATGGTCTGCTATCTGACCCTGCCGGAAGGGGTGGAGCCGAAGGGGTTGCCATTGGTGCTGAATGTCCACGGGGGACCCTGGGCGCGGGACTACTGGAGTCTGGACCCGGAAGCACAGTGGCTGGCCAACCGGGGATATGCCTGCCTGCAGGTGAACTACCGCGGCTCAACGGGATTCGGCAAGGCATTCGTCAACGCCGCCAACCGGGAATGGGGCGGCAAGATGCACGACGACCTGATAGACGCCGTGCAGTGGGCCATAGACGAAGGCATCGCCGATCCCGCGCGGGTGGGGATCTTCGGATGGTCCTATGGCGGATATGCCACCATGGTGGGAATGACCTTCACGCCCGACGTGTTCGCTGTGGGAGTGGCCGGGGTGGGTATCAGCAATCTGGTCTCGTGGTACCGAAGCATCCCGCCCTACTGGGAGCCCTTCCGCGCCCAACTGGATCTTCGGGTGGGCAACGCAGATACGGACGAAGAGTTCCTGAAGTCCCGATCCCCCCTGTTCCACATTCACAACATCAAGAACCCCCTGATGATCGCGCAGGGGGCGAACGACCCACGCGTCCCTAAGGCCGAGGCGGATCAGATCGTGGAGGCGATGCGGGCACGCGGCATCGATGTGAAGTATCTGCTTTTCGAGGACGAGGGCCACGGCTTCGCGCGGCCGGAGAACCGCCTGATCTTTTACCGGGAAGCAGAACACTTCCTGGCCGGAGTGCTGGGCGGCCGCGTGGAGCCCTAAAGCAGGGGCTCACATATGTGTTCTCCCGCGCCGGTCCGGAAGCACGGAGGCAGAGGAAGCGCCTGCGCAGGCACAGAGCGGCCATCGCTCTGCCCCAGACTTGCGAACGCCCCGCGGTTTTCGCAGGAAACGTCCGCGTTCGCGCGAACTCCCCGTTGAGAGTTCACCAAAAGACGAAAGGACAAACCCAA
The DNA here is from genome assembly GCA_025998755.1 of Armatimonadota bacterium. NCBI lineage: Bacteria > Bacillati > Armatimonadota > Armatimonadota bacterium. The sequence continues at coordinate 2,946,252 of AP024674.1, read as the reverse complement.
TGAGCGACATCAGGGTCACAGTGTGGGGCGAATTCCGTCACGAGAAGAACCCCTCGCACCAGGCTTCCCGCGTCTATCCCGACGGGATGCACACAGTCATAGCCAAGGCGCTGAACGAACAGCCGGGGATCGTCGCCAGGACGGCCACGCTGGATGAGCCGGAGCACGGTCTGACCGACCAGGTGCTGGCGGAGACGGATGTCATGACCTGGTGGGGCCACACGGCGCACCGCGAGGTGGATGACGCCATTGTGGAGAAAGTGGTCCAGCGAGTATGGGAGGGGATGGGATTCATCGCGCTGCACTCGGCGCACTTCTCCAAGCCGTTCAAGCGGCTGATGGGAACCTCGTGCGACTTGAAATGGCGCGAGGCGGACGAGAAAGCCCGGATGTGGGTGGTGGAGCCCGGACACCCCATCGCGAACGGGCTGGACCATTACTTCGAGCTGGAACGGGAGGAGATGTACGGCGAGCGCTTCGACATCCCTGCGCCGGACGAGCTGGTGTTCATCACCTGGTTTGAGGGAGGCGAAGTATTCCGCAGCGGATGCTGCTGGACGCGCCAGAAGGGCCGAATCTTCTACTTCCAGCCGGGACACGAGACGTATCCCACCTACTACGACGAGACCATTATGAAGGTCATTGCGAATGCGGTCCGCTGGGCCGCGCCGCAGGAGGGTGCCAGGCAGGTCTACGGTCATTTCCCGGCGCTGGAGGAGATCAAGACGAAATAACGCGCCTGAAAGGGGGGAACGCCCGGGACGGCACCACCGCCCAGGCGGGAAGGTTCCGACACGGAAGAGGGCCAGGCCGCGGGGCGGCCTGGCCCTGAAGCGAATGCCCGCTGATTCTGAGCTTCAGGCGACTTTCCGGCCGGTGGCCGCCACCTCCGCCAGCGAGACGTTGATCTCCATCTTGCCGAACTGAGTCAGAACCGGCACGACCAGCGCCGGGATAAACGTGGACACCTCGACATTCATGCCGCGCAGCACGGAGGGCGGCGTGATATCGCAGACGATCCCCGATTTAGCCAGGCGAGCCGTGGCGTGCGCCGTGATCATGTTGCCCAGCTCGCTGATGGCGCTGGTGGCCAGCTCGTCCAGCGAGATGACCTCCTGCTGGAGCATGGCCGTGGCGATCTTCGAGGCGGTCACGATGGACATGCCGTAGAGGGCCTGACCCTCCACGGGCCCGGTCACTCCCACCACAATGGTGACCTGCTGCGTGGTGAAGGACTTCTCGCGAAGCGAAAGCGGCCCGCGCGTTGGCTGATCGCCGGTCACCTGGGCGATGACCTCGAATGCCGCCTGCACGAACGGATCTATGTATTCGACTTTCATTTTTGGTTTCCCCGTTTGCGGCGGGAAAAGCGCCGGCTTTAGGCCGCCAGCGCTTTCCCGACACCCTCCAGCACCCGGGACGGCTCAAACGGCTTGACAATATAGTCTCTTGCGCCGGCCTTGAGCGCTTCCACCACCAGGTTCTGCTGGCCCAGCGCGGTGCACATCACGATGGTGGCGTTCGGATCCTCCGACCGGATGGTCCGCGCCGCCTCCAGCCCGTCCATAACGGGCATGGTGATATCCATCAGGACCAGATCGGGCTTCAGGCTGCGGTACTTCTCCACGGCATCCTGCCCGTTTTCGGCCTCGCCGGCGATCTCATATTGCGCGCCCTCAAGGATCTTCCTGAGGGTCGTCCTCATGAAGAGCGCGTCATCCACAAGAAGGATGCGTTTACTCATGGTCTCCACCTTGATCTCTTCCCCCGCGCCGGAGGTCATTCACCTCCGGGTGGGACGCTCCGGGCGCGCACCGGACAAACCGGCGCGCCGCGTTGCAACCCAGGGGAGTCATCCCGCCTTCCCTGACGGGGACAGCTGCGGCGTTCACCTGAAATATTCCGCATTCCTGCGGGTCCGCGGGACTGGTGAAGCGGGCGGTGCAAAGAAACCGGCACTTTTACGGGGTTCCAGACTGCGGCCCTGAACTCCGCTGTCTTCAGCGCGTTATAGCCCCCTCCGTTCCGCCGGTGGGCTCCAATTGAATTGTACCCTACAGTATTGTGCCCAATCTGAGCGCACAGTACTCTATATACTAGTACTGTACATTGGTACCGTATTGTAAGTTATAGCCTCCTCCGTTCCGCCGGTGGGCTATAACCCGATAATCGCCATCAGGTCACCCTCGTTGGTTATAGCCTCCTCCGTTCCGCCGGTGGGCTATAACACAGTCGACGAGCTGGACGCCTTGATTCGAGAAGCAAAAAATTAAAAAGGAAAAACAGGGCGGAGATTCCGAGGAGTGCTGCGTGTGCGGCGCTTTGGATGTGGATTCGTAAAAAGCGTAGTCCATAAGCCGATATTGAGGAGATAGCCCTGCTGCGGGAGGAGCCCTGCGTAGGGCTACTTTTTATTGTGGCTGCGGCTTTTTCCTGTGTGAGTGCTTCTGCCCTGGTCGGGCGTCTGTAAAGCAGCGTTGCGGTTTTAAAGAATAACGTGTATAATGTAATTGCGAGACGGGCGGCAAATAATGGGCCCAAAAAATTTTTTTTAAAATTGCTGCCCGGATCACACGAACAGGAATCAAAACCTGGGATTCTGCTCGTGGGTACATGACATTGAACAGCCCTGAATACCTAAGGGTAAAGAGTCCACACGGCAGGTTATAGCCCCCTCCGCCGGTGGGCTTTAATTTGTCAATAGTACTTCGGTACCCCCCTTCCGGTTATAGCCCCCTCCGTTGCGCCGGCGGGCTATAACTGAACCGCGTATACACCGGGACTTCTGGGGACGGCCAGATGACGGAAGACGCCAAGGAGGCCTACAAGCAGGTGGAGCACGATCTGTCTCGATTCGTTTATCCAGTGTATAGTGAGATGGATGCCGCTTACTACAGGAACGTGGCTGAGGGTATCCATGGCGGGTGCAAGCTGTACAACGAGTTCCCGCAGAGGGCGGCGGAGAAGCGTTATGGTGGTGCGCTATGCCTTGTTGTGAAGCAGGAAGACCCGAAGGTATGGGTTGAAGACAGGAACACGCTGGAAAAAATGATCAGTGAAGTAATAGTAGAGAGTTGCGCAAAGAAGTAGCATAAGGAGATCATTGGACAACACTTCCATATGGACCACCGCTTCGGTCACCGGGCGGTGGTCTTATGCTTCTACTACTATTAATGGACAGAGAAGTAGCGGAGGCTTGCCATGAACATGTATGTCGATCGGCTCATTAGTCTTCTGGATTCTCTTAAGGGTGAAAGGTATTCTAGAATGACGCACAAGTGCCCAGAGTGCGGAAAAGAGCTACGCGGTGTTTTGGAGATAGCTCATCACGGAATGAGTGACTGGCGTGATGTGGATTACTGGTTTTACTCGGAAGAATCACCTTCCACCGCTCCGTTCGTTACCGGGTGCCAAGCGTTGTATAACACGGCCATTTTTGTCAAGATGGCCGCGCTATGCAAGGACACTGGTGGCGGACTAAAATGACAAGCATAATAGAGACAATTAAATACTGGATTTATCTAGCCAAGTGTCTGGTAACACTTGAGCCTTTTTATATACGCAAGTATGGCTGGCCTTGGGCTTTGGCTTTTGCCCTGTGCATCGGCGTATGGGTACGGCCTCCCCAGGCCTGCTACGTCGACGGTGTAGTGCCGTGGTATTTTTATGTCAACCTGGTAATAATGATCTGGATTGTCGGTATCGTTCTTGGCTATTTTTTCGGGATGATACCGATCGCCGGATATTATTACTGGTTTGTGTATGCTATCGTTATGACCATTGGTGGGATCGTATGGGCGGTTCGGATATATCTGTATTCCTTCCGTCTGGCGCGCGCCATTATACACCGCATAAACTGGTTTATTCAGGATACAGAGGATAGAATGAATGCATACTGGTGGTGATGAAGTAGTTGTTGTCCAGCTTCCCCCCGACCACGAGAAGCCGGATAATTGTATATGCTCGCCGCTTAGGCCAGGCATTGACGCTTCCTGGTTGTATGATTATATAGTGCATAAGGGATACAAGCTTCTGGACCGCGTATACACCGGGACCTCTGGGGACGGGCAGATGGCGGAAGACGCCAAGGAGGCCTACAAGCAGGTGGAGCAGGATCTGTCTCGATTCGTTTATCCAGTGTATGTTGAGATGGATGCCGCTTAATACAGGAAGGAGGCTGAGGGTATTCACGGCTGGTGCAAGCTGAACAAAGAGTTCCCGCAGAGGGCCGTGGAGAAGCGTGTTGGTGATGCGCTATGCGTTGTTGTGAAGCAGGAAGGCCCGAAGGTGTGGGTTGAAGACAGGAACACGCTGGAAAGGATGATCAGTCAAGTGATAATGTAGCGGTCCGCAAAGCAGTAGCATAAGGAGATGGCTGGACAACTCTCTTCTCTGGACCACCGCTTCGGTCACCGGGGCGGTGGTCTTCTTTTGTTAATGGATAGAAAAGTAACGGAGGCGTGCCATGCTTATAGGTCCTACTCGGTTGACTTGTATTCCGGGGTCTTGTCAAGGTGACAGGTATTCTAGAATGACGCACAAGTGCCCAGAGTGCGGAAAAGAGCTACGCGGTGTTTTGGAGATAGCGAATCACGGGATGGAGATCTGGGACGATCTGGATTATGTGTTTTACTCGGACAAATCTCCTTCGGAAGTCCCGTTCATTACTGGGTGCCGCGAGTTGTATAACGCGGTTATTTTCGTCAAGATAACTGCTATGTGCCGATGTAAATGGATAAGGTAGTGAGTTATAGCCCCCTCCGTTCCTCCGGTGGGCTATAATTAGCAAGGGCTGTGGCCCAGGCTGGGTTTTGTTATAGCTGCCTCCGTTCCTCCGGTGGGCTATAATGTAGATGAGGATGACTTTGAACAGGTCGTAGTTATAGCCCCCTCCGTTCCTCCGGTGGGCTATAATTCGAACGCCCACATGTACTGCACGCTGCCGGTTATAGCCCCCTCCGTTCCTCCGGTGGGCTATAATGGACTCCGTAGGCTGCGGCGTCCTCGACGTGTTATAGCCCCTCCGTTCCTCCGGTGGGCTATAATCTGCGCTGTTCAGTTACCGAGATGAAAATCGTTATAGCCCCCTCCGTTCCTCCGGTGGGCTATAATCCCGGCAAAGCGCGAGGGGATCCCGATTGAGGTTATAGCCCCCTCCGTTCCTCCGGTGGGCTATAATGAGCCTGGACGCGCGCCGCGCGGCTAGGGAGTTATAGCCCCCTCCGTTCCTCCGGTGGGCTATAATCGCACGCAGTCCGGCGCGTATTTCCCTCGGGTTATAGCCCCCTCCGTTCCTCCGGTGGGCTATAATCAGGGATCTGCTGCGCTGTCCAGCGCCAGCGTTATAGCCCCCTCCGTTCCTCCGGTGGGCTATAATAAAACCCCGGCCACACAAGGCCGGAAGAAGGTTATAGCCCCCTCCGTTCCTCCGGTGGGCTATAATAGACGCGTCTGCGCGCGCTCCTGAGCATTGGTTATAGCCCCCTCCGTTCCTCCGGTGGGCTATAATGCCGGTTCCTGTACACGGTTGCTGCCGGGGGTTATAGCCCCCTCCGTTCCTCCGGTGGGCTATAATGCCCGTATCGGGCTGTTCATCCGCAACGGAGTTATAGCCCCCTCCGTTCCTCCGGTGGGCTATAATTTCAGGCGAAGCGCTGTATAGCCCGTGCCGGTTATAGCCCCCTCCGTTCCTCCGGTGGGCTATAATATGCCGGATATGCGCCCGTTGTCGAATATGGTTATAGCCCCCTCCGTTCCTCCGGTGGGCTATAATAACGACGGGCGAAATCCGATACGCTGCGGAAGTTATAGCCCCCTCCGTTCCTCCGGTGGGCTATAATCACAGTTGAGTTCATATCGCCGCCTCGCTAGTTATAGCCCCCTCCGTTCCTCCGGTGGGCTATAATGAATCACCAATACTACTGCAACCGGCGCAAGTTATAGCCCCCTCCGTTCCTCCGGTGGGCTATAATAGCTGTCGGGGTCGTCTGCCGCCGGGTCGTGTTATAGCCCCCTCCGTTCCTCCGGTGGGCTATAATGCCCGTATCGGGCTGTTCATCCGCAACGGAGTTATAGCCCCCTCCGTTCCTCCGGTGGGCTATAATTTCAGGCGAAGCGCTGTATAGCCCGTGCCGGTTATAGCCCCCTCCGTTCCTCCGGTGGGCTATAATGAGCCTGTGAGGGTGCGATGAGAATCAACAGTTATAGCCCCCTCCGTTCCTCCGGTGGGCTATAATATGCTCGGCGGACTTGTCTCGCCGACCACGGTTATAGCCCCCTCCGTTCCTCCGGTGGGCTATAATCGTTCGTGACGTCAGAGAGGCTGCTGTCGAGTTATAGCCCCCTCCGTTCCTCCGGTGGGCTATAATCATGGCCGAACTTATAGCGGACCGAAAGCTGTTATAGCCCCCTCCGTTCCTCCGGTGGGCTATAATTGTGTTGCGAGGAGAGGCTGCTATAGCTTGGTTATAGCCCCCTCCGTTCCTCCGGTGGGCTATAATTCCTCACCGAATACATCCGCCGTCCCGAGTGTTATAGCCCCCTCCGTTCCTCCGGTGGGCTATAATATGAAATCCAGCCAGTGCCCCACGGTCTGCGTTATAGCCCCCTCCGTTCCTCCGGTGGGCTATAATGAAACCCGCGGTTTATGCCGTCCCACACATGTTATAGCCCCCTCCGTTCCTCCGGTGGGCTATAATGCGGCAATGGCATCCTCCGCCGTGCGGTCGGTTATAGCCCCCTCCGTTCCTCCGGTGGGCTATAATGCGCAGGCGGATGTTGATGGAAAATAAGTGGTTATAGCCCCCTCCGTTCCTCCGGTGGGCTATAATGGAGGAGTACAACTGGCCAGAGCTAGCCACGTTATAGCCCCCTCCGTTCCTCCGGTGGGCTATAATACCGCGGCGACGATCTGGTCAATCAGGCCCGTTATAGCCCCCTCCGTTCCTCCGGTGGGCTATAATGATGCCAAGGCCTGGCTCCGGCCATTCTATGTTATAGCCCCCTCCGTTCCTCCGGTGGGCTATAATCTCGTTCGTGCAGGATATCTCCTGCATTTCCGTTATAGCCCCCTCCGTTCCTCCGGTGGGCTATAATCGAGCGAGATCCGCGTAGATCGCAGGTTATAGCCCCCTCCGTTCCTCCGGTGGGCTATAATACTTGGCGTTGCTGGAGGGCCTTTCCCAGCGTGGAACGGCCCTCCAGACCCCTTTCGTGGCGCTTCAAAAAAGGCTGAGTTGGCGCGCGAAGCGCGGATCTTCCTTCGGTTTTTTCACGCCCACCAGAACCTTCATATCCGTGAACTGTTTCTCCGTAAGCTGCAAGTAGCGCACCGATCCCCGGGAGGGGGCGTTCAGCATCAGGCGCTTCACATGTTTCTCCAGCGCCTCCTGGCCGTTGCAGATTCGGGCGTAGACGCTGAACTGGATCATGTCATATCCGTCCCGGATCAGGAACTTGCGGAACCGGGCGTAGGCCTTGCGGTCCGCCTTTCTCTTCACCGGGAGGTCGAAGAGAACCATCAGCCTCATAAACCTACCCATACCGGTGCTCTGTCAGCGCAAAGATCTCCGGAAGGCGCAACAAGGAGGGATCCTTGTGCCGGCAGGCCGCCTGGAAGCTGGCGGCCACCAGCGTGCAGGCGTTCAGGATGCTGTGGCGCTTGCCGTCCACCAGAACCTCACAGCCCAGCAGCTCCACCAGGCGAATGCGCAGTTCCCGCGTCAGGACGTCCGGCGGGGGCTTCAGCCCGGCGGCGAACAGGTCCACGGCCGGCCTCAGAGGCTCCAGAAAGTCATCCGCCAGGTTGAAGGGGTTCAGTTCGCTGGAATGGTGCAGCCCCACCGTAAGCAGCAATCCGTGCGCCGCCAGGGCGCGGACCACGGCCGCCCTAAGGACGGCGTATCCGTAGTCCAGGACGCCGTTCAGGCCGTCCGGCCCGCCGCGCCACCACCCTTCGCCGAAGAGCAGGGAAAAATGCATCCGGGCGGCCACACTCTCGATGTTGCCGCTGTCCCCGCTGGCCACCCGGTCGGCCAGGGCCTCCACGTCCTTCCAGCGCACGCATCCCGCCAGGCGGAGGCATTCCGCCTGGTTCAGAACCTTCTGGCGGACGATGCGCTGCCAGCAGCGCTTCCTGAACGGCAGCGATGTGCCCAGTTGCAGTCTGTGGATGCCGCTGAGACGGCTGTGCCCGGCATACGGCAGCCCGGCAAGGACGGGCGTGTGTTTCTCCCCGCACACCAGCAGCAGGCAATCATGCTCGCCCAGACGCGCAAGAGTCCCCGCGGTCAGGAGCACCTGCGGGGACTCGATGAGAAGGACGGCGATGTCTTCCAGCGGCAGGGCGGTTTCCTCGTCCTGCCCTATGACCAGTTGGCCCTGCTCAACCCGGAGCCTGGCGGGATTGGTTATGGCCACAGTCCTCCACGCCACGGCGTTGCTCGGCTTTCAGAGGGAAGATCTCCCCCAGTAGGCTCACCCCCAGCTTCTCGAACGTTAGGAGGGTCCTAGCCCCTTTTCTGATCAGGTTTTTTTCATCAGCAGAGTTCGGCGGCGTCAACTTCAGGCGGCCGCTGCTTCGGTCAACGCCCCGGTAATAGCCCAGGATATCGTCCTTCTCATCCGCCAGATGCACCAGATCGAAAGGCCGAAGCGAGAACAGGAACTCGTATTCCTCGGTCATTTCCGGCCATTCGTCCTCCGGCCGCCCGGCAGCAATGGCGCGGTTGGGGAGAACACCCGCGGCGATGTGGCGGGCGTAGACCGGCACAAGGTAGAACCTGCCGCTGCGCCGGAACACGTCCACCCTCACCATGGACTCATTGTCGGCAATTCCGCCGCGGACCTTGAACCCCGAGGGCTGTGACTGCTTCACCCGGACCGCCTTGACCAGCCTTTTGGACCCGTCGGGCCGCTGCCAATAGAAGGGTTCGGCGAAGGCCTTTTCTGAATCCCCGCCGTATCTGTCCATCTGCTCACGCAGCGCCCGCGCCAGGTGTCCTCCCGTGTCCAGGAGGTTTTCCAGGTGGTCCCGCGTCAGTTGCTTGAGCGGCACCCGGACCACGGAGTAGCGGGCGTCCTTCTCCTCGCGCAGGGAGCGGATGGTCTCCGCGTGCAGCGCGCCGTCCGCTTTATGAACGGGCATCCGTGAAACGATGACCGGAGAGAGCTTCGGAGGGTTCTGTTCATAGGACTTCAGCCCGAGGTCCGCAATGGCGCGCGCGGGATCGTCCGACAGCCGAGCGACGAGCTCTCTGCGGAAGTCCGGCCATGGGGGCGGGAAGGTGAACTTGCGGCCGTAGACGAACTCCTGGATCTCCCCGGTGAGGAAGTCCGTGGCGACAGTGAGGTTGCCGGTTTCCACGGCCTGGTGATAACGGGTGATCCTCTGGACCGTGGCGGGCGTCATGGCTGCGATGACGGCAGCATCGGCGGCGTGGTGCAGGTCGTCCTCCTCGCGGACCTTGGCGATGCCCCAGAGGCCACGGGCCATCGCCACCACCCTGCCGTTAAGGCAGAGCACCGGAGCCCTGTCGGCGGGGTCCGAGAACTGCAGGTGCTCCCGCACGTGGTCGGCGAGCTCGCGCGCGATCCACTGCGTGTCTTTCAGGTTCCTCTCGAACCAGTCTTCCTGCCTTTTCTGAAAGTCCCTGGTCAGCAGGATGTTGCGTTTTTTCATGTGCTTGATGGTGGCCTTCACCCAGGCTTCGAACGCCTCCCAGCGGCCCGAATCCGCACCGAACCACTCGTGGGGCGTGCGTCCGCGCTTCTCCTGGTTGCAGCGGGCACAGACCACCACGCGGTTGGCCATGGAGTCGTCGAAGCTCCGGCTATAGGGAAGGATGTGGTCCACCTCTGCGTAGTGAGGCTCGAACAACCTGTCCAAGTCCAGCGAATCCTTGCCGCGATGGTCGCAATAGGCGCACTGCCCGTTCTGTTCCCGGTAAAGGCGGAACTTGATGAAGTCCTCTTCCCGCGGCTCGCGTCCGAAGTTTCTGGAGAACTCCTCTCGCTCCTCCTGCTTGCGCTTGCGGTTAGCCTCTATCTCCTTCTGGATGCGCCTGCGCTCCAGGGCGGATTTGCCGACCTCTCGGGCAAGCTCTATGTGAACCCGGCACGGGGAACCGTAGCGCCGGACCACGGCGTTAATGACCTTACGGGCCTGGGACAGGGCACGGAGCACCACCGGGTTGCGGACTTCATCCGGGTCAAAAGGCGGAAGCAGGTGGCTTGTGGGACTGCGTCGCGGCGAAGAATGATCGTAACCCGCCGCGGCTGCCGCCTCGCTGTAAAGCATCCCCTGCTCGAGGTATGGCATCATCCGCTGCATGGCCTTGAGCGAGAGGTGACCCACCTTGCTGAACGACGGTACCTCCAGGGCGGCATTCGCGATGTCATCCGGCAGCCCGGCTCGGTGGAGATGGCGCAGGAAGTCCTCCTCCGTCTTGAAGAACGTGGCGGCGAAGGCGATCTCGTCCATCCATTCGGGCCGCTGTTGGAGCTGCTCCCAGAGGCCGTGAGTTTCCATGGCTTCGCGGATGGAGTGGTATCCCTTGAGCTCTGCGAATGTGGCTTTCTCGCAGTCCAGGGTCTCATCCATCTGGCCATCTTTGCGGCGGTTGTAGGCGAGTCCCTTGAAACGCGCGGAGTCCGGCAACGAGAGGCGCCGACGCAGCTGCGCATACGTCACCCTGGCCTGGCGGTAGGCCAGGTCCCGGACCGCGGCCCGCTCTTCCGGCTCCAGGCGCCGCTCGGTGCCGTCCTGGGTGATGACCAGTCGGTTGATATGTTGCAGGAGGTTGAAACGCTCGGTGGTGGGAGCGGATTTGGGTGCGCGCTTTTCCTCCGGCTCGAAGGTGCACTCCCCCACGAGGCTCAGCAGTCTGTCCCCCTTCACGAACGGCATCTGCCAGCGGAAGACATCCAGGAGATCGCGCTCGAAATCAGCAGTGGCAAGCGTGTTCCCCAGACGCCGCTGGGATTCAAAGAGTACCTTTATCTCCTCTTCCAGAAGCGAACGATCCACGGAGAAGCCGTAGAACCCTTCCGTGTTTCTTTTGCGCTCCGCGAACCGCTCATCCCGGACGAACATCTCGCCCGCGGTGCGGTAGCCCTTTTCCTGCATGCGGCGTCGGTTCTCCTCGATGGCCGCCAGCATCTTGCGGGACTCCTGGTCCGCCTTGGCGGAGTCCTCCCGGCGATTGCTCTTAAACCCACGGCGCTTTACGATGTGGAAGAGCGCGCGCGCAAACTCCTCGGGCTGGAGGAGATGGTCCAGCCCTTTTGCGCGCAGGCTCCACGGGTCTGGCTTGCCCGGTGAGGTTGCAAGGGCTTCGTCCACCCGCCCGGGCGGAATGAGGCCATAAGTCACGAACAGGTCCTTTGCCCTGCGCAGTCTGCCGGCTCGCCTGCGGAGTCGCCGCCGGGCACTTCGGCTCAATCGGCGGGGCTCGGCAAGGGGCGCGCCGGTCTTCTTGTCTTCCGCCTCGTTGAAGGCCCGGACACCCAGTGCTTCGATCCTTTGGTCATCAAGGTTCAGAACGCACCAGCCGACAGAGGAGATACCAACATCGAGACCGAGAACGTAGTTCATGATGCCCGTGCTCCGACCTTACATGAACGAGTACGCCCCTGCCGGCACGCGACCGACAGGGGCACTTTTTCACGAGAGGATGCCTCCGGGCTAGAAGCCCGGGTCGGCAGAACCTCACGGCTGTGAGCCTTATTATAGCGACCTCCGTTCCTCCGGTGGGCTATAACAACTGCAGAAACGTTGTTCCCTCCACCCGGCTGTCGCGCAAGGGCTCTAGCGCTTGAAAAATTACCATCATCCACAATGCATGTCAAGGGGCTGTGTCGCGAGATGTCTCCTTTTTTCGATAGGTCCCTTGGGAGGATGCCGTGCTCGACCCAGTCCGATCCCGGGTTCCGCGAGCTTGCGCCCCGGAGGCCGATGAGGGCCTTCCGGGGCGCGAGGAGGCATGAGGAAAGGCGCGCGGGCGCGGCCAGCGCGCACGGGATGGAACTCTATTCGCTCACGGCAGCCAGCCAGAGCACCGGGTAATCCTTTCCGTTGACGGTGACCAAAAGCTCGCCGCCTGACGCTAGCCGTACCGAGGTTACCCTACCCTGGACCAGGTCGGAGGCGTCCGGATCAGCCACGGTCACCTGACGCCCAAGGAGGGCGGCCGCCTGCTGCAGCCTGGCCCCGTCGTTTGAGGCTCCCAGCTTGGCGTCTATGGACTGCAGGGTCTCCAGGCTGCTGAACTGGGCAAGCTGAGCGATAAACTCCTTGTCCTGCACCGGGTCCAGCGGATCCTGGTTGCGCAGCTGAGTGATAAGCAGCTTCAGGAACGTCTCCTTGTCGCTAGAGATGCGATCCTTGACGACCGTGGACGTGTTTCCCGAAGATGCGGCTGCAGTGACCGATGAAACAGTTGTGGGCATGGCGTTTCAGACTCTCCTTCCTGACACCCGTGCAACCTACGCGAAGCGATCCACCAGCGCGCGGGAGTCCGTGCGCGCAAGCCAGGCCATCCCCGCAAATGCCGCAGCGGAGCGCACTCCCTCCAGAGAGGCAGCGGAGGAGGCACGCCGGGGCCGGGCATGCTCCTGCCGGGGTTGACTCTGCCGGCCGGGATCGGCGAACCCGGACCCGAACGGCGGCACGCGAATCTCATCCACCCGCAGCCCCGCCTGCTGCAGCGCGTCCCGCAACTCGGACTGGCCGGTAAGAAGCAACCGATGCACATCGGGCAAGTCCGCCCGGACGTGGGCCGTGATGGCCCCATCCGACAGCGTGACCTTCACTCTCAGCACTCCCAGCTCGGGCGGGTCGAGCTGCACCGTCAGATCCGTGGCCGCTCCCCGGCGGGTGAGCTCCACGGCCCGGACCACCTGATCCACCAGGCGGGGCGGGTCCACGACTTCCGGCGCCCGACGCTCCGGGGGAGCGGCCTGGGCCGAGCCGGTAGCCTCGCGAAGGTTCCGGAGCGCATCGGCAGCGGCGTGAGCTTCCGACGCCGTTACTTCGGCGCCAGACGACGCAGGGCGTTCGGAACGCTCCTCCCGGACGGGCCCCAACCGAACGGGATTCAAATGATCTCCATGCTCTGCCAGAAACTGGTGCGAGCCCTCAGCCTCTCCAGCGGAAACGGCTGCTGGACGGGTAACTGTTGGGCGCTGATCCTCCTGGAAAACCACATTCTCAGACGGAGCATCCTTCACGGTCGTGCCCTGAAGCGCGGGCGAGGCGGGCTCGTTTGCGGCGGCATCCCGAGCGGCGGGTCCCAAGGGGAACGCCGCTTCCGGCTGGATCGGTCCGACGTCCGGGACGGTAGGGGCCAGGGTTGTCAGAACCTCTGAGTCGAAGGCCCCGGTGCCCGGCGCTGACGCCTCGGCCGCGTTGCGAGCGTGCAAATGGCCAGACAGCAAGACCGAATGAGCACGGTCATTGCCCGACTCGCGGATGCGCATCCGGCTCTGAGGAGCTGTGCTCACCGCAACCGACTGCATTTCCGCTGTCTTTGCCACATCCGGCACGGGGGCGGCCTCAGGCACATCCGGAAGCACAGCAGCAACCTGTTCCACCTGTTGTCCCTTGGTAATCTTGGCCGGTTCCAAGGGGGCCAGATGGTCCGCAAGGTCCTCTGTAGGCGAGTGCTGACCGGAGCGCAGGCTGGCGACTCCGGCAGATACTCCGCTGGCGGGCAGAGGGGATTGCCGTTCCCCCGCAGTCCCATCAGTCGCCATCGGTTCTCGCGGGTCCTGCGGAATGCCGGTGGACGGGCGATTCTCCCGGGGAGACTGCTCGCCCGAAATCTCTTCGCCAGCAGGAGAGTCCACCAGCCTAACCCCTTGGGGAGGGGTGACGTTGCGACCTGCAGGCTCCTGATGAACAGCGGAAATGCGTGGGCCGGCGCTACCCGGCATCCCGCCAGGCTGCGGCTCCTCCGGCATCGGCAGGACAGCCTGCGCAGTGATCAAGCTGACCGGCGCGGCCGGCGGGATTGCGGAAGCGTCCGCCTCTGAAACGACCTGATCCTTCCCGCAGGGATCGGGTGGCTTTTGTTCCACAGGAACTGGAAGGGACTGCTCCCCGGTCTCCAGATCCAGGCCATCGGCCAGCGCGGCGATGGCCAGCGCTTGCAGGAAACCGCCCGAAGCAGCATCCTGTCCTGCGCTCTGAAGAGCTCCCGGCTGAGCAGCTCCAGCGGACGGGGCCAAAAAAGTGGCGGCAGGGGACGGAGTGGTCATTGCTGCCCGCTCCAGCGGCTCATCACGGAGGCCACGTAGTTGCGCGTCTCAGGGAACGGCGGAATGCCGCCGTAGCGGCGGACCGCGCCCGGGCCGGCATTGTAGGCCGCCAAGGCAAGCTCGACGCTGCCCATCCTGTCCAAGAGTCCCCGAAGGTAACGAGCGCCGCCGAAGATGTTCTGCCGAGGATCAAAGGGATCCGTGACGCCCAGCGAGGCGGCCGTGGCGGGCATCAGCTGCATCAGGCCCATGGCGCCCGCCGAGCTTCGGGCGGAAGGGTTGCCGCCGGATTCCTGGGCGATGACCGCGCGCAGCAATCCAGGATCCAGACCGTACTCCGCCGCCGCCTCCTGAATGATGGGCTCCCACTGCGAAACGCCGCGCGTCGGGTGACGCTCGACAGCCTGCTGCAGGCGGGCCGCGAAGGATGTCTGCCACAGGCGGGACGGGTCCGGGGCGTGCCCCTGCACCCGCCCCGTGAGCTCCTCGATGCGGTCCTCGATCTCGGCGATCCTCTGCTGGACGTTGATGAGACTCTCGATCCTCATTTTCGTTGCGCCGGTCTTGTCCTCCGAGGACATGAATCGTCCCGCCAGCCGCCGGACTTGAGCGCCAGAATGCACAACCGGGAAAGGAATTCTGTCAGCGATGGAGAAAGAATCCGCAGAGCTGCGCCCGGAAGCGGGCGGGCCCACAGCACACGGAGGTGCCGCAAGTGGTCAGAGTCTACGTCACCAGCACTGGCGACGGCGGAGCCGCAGCCGCGGAGAGGATGGCCGAGCGGCTGGCCGCCCTGGGCTTCAACCCGTTCGTCCCCCGTCACTACCACCGCAAACCTTCCCGGGAAGAGCGCCTGCCGGAGCCTCTGCCGGGCCGGAGCGACCTGGACTGGCTTTCTGTGTGCCACGCTCTTCTGCTGATGCCCGGGTGGGAGGAGTGCGAGGACTCCCGCCAAGAACTGGCGCACGCGCGCGAACTGGGGATCCCGGCATTCACCACGACCGAGGAGCTCTCACGGCATTTCGCGCCGGATCTGCAGGGGGGCACTGAGCTGCCGGAGGTCCTGCTGGAACCGCAGCTCATCTGCGATTGACGCTGGAGGAAGAGAGGGCGGCGGATGATCTTTCCGAAAAGCAAGATGCGCATCATCGAGGTCCACGACGGGAAACGCCCCGAACAGGGGTGGCTTGAGCTGAACACGGCCTCCGTGGATTTGGAGGGCGTATCGAAGATCTACATCAATCTGGACGAGCTGGAAACGCTGCGCAAAGAGATGGCCCAGGCATCCGAAGCAGCAGAACGGGCGCGTAAGCTTCTGGGAGGCTGAGGCCGATCCAGTGGCGGGTATTTCAGGCCGCCGGCCGAGGTTCCGCGGATTCGAAGTACTCGTATAGCCGCAGCGAGATGAGCGCCACTGCGTGCTCCGCGGCGCGTCGATCCCTGAAGTCGGCGCACAGGATGGCTACCGAATAGGCTTTGCCCGACTCGGTGATGACAAGCCCGCAGTCGTGCGTCACATCCTCCAGCCCGCCCGGCTTGCTGGCGACCACCGCTCCCGGCGGAAGCAGGGCGGGTAGCTTCTCCCGGTGCTGCTGACGGCGCATGATGGACAGACACTCCTCGCAGGAAGCGGAGCTGAGCGGCGGAAGATCTCCCAAATGCATCCTGCGCAAAAGCTCCGCCACCTCTCCCGCAGTGATAAGGTTTTCCCGCCCCTGCGCCCGGGCGTCCATGTCGAACAGCCTGCGCTGCAGCTTCATCCGGCGGAATCCGTTGGACTGCAGGAACTCCTCGATGAACGGCACCCCCAGGCGGTCTATGAGCATGTTCGTCGCCGTGTTGTCGCTGACGACGATCATCAAGCGCGCAAGGTCCTCCAGCGTGAGGGGCAATCCCGGGTGAAGCTCGAGAAGCACGCCCGATCCCCCGACCACATCTTCTTGCCGGAGTTCGCGAACTTCGTCCAGAGAGACAAGCCCCGTATCGCGCGCAGCATAGAGGGCCGCGAGAAGAGGCACCTTGATGACGCTTGCGGCGGGAAACAGGTCATCCGGATGCAGCGAGATCTCCTCGCCGGAATCACAGCCGATGGCCGACACCGCCCACCGGCCGCCCGCCAATCGCGCCTCTCGCTGAATGGCCGTCAGCAGAATCTGCTTCTCCGCCCCTTCCTCCACATCCGCCATCGCAGCCACGGACTCATCGCTCATTGCTGGCTCTCCCCAGGTTCTGCTCCGCGAACTGTCGCCAGTCGCTGTCCGGCCAGGTCTGAAGGAATCGTTTGAACGTCTGCGCCGCCAGATCCGGCCTTCTCAGGCGGGTAAGCTGGATCTCCCCGATCCGCAGCGCTGCCATCTCGGCCTCCGCCGTTCGACGTCCGGAGCGGACCAGCAGGTCCAGTTCCTTCACCGCTTCGTCGTATACTCCCATCTCCTCCAGAATGCAACCCATCCGGAACTGCAGCCGGCTCTCGAGCGGCAGGTCCGGCCAGACCGAGCGCAGCTCCCGCAGACGCTCCACAGCCAGATCCCGGCGGTTCTCCTGCAGATACAGCTTCAGCGCCTTCTCATAGTAGGGCAGAGATTGCTCCGGGTCGTCCAGCAGCATCCAGGTGCGCCCGAGCTCCGCGTGGGCGAAGGGATCCTCTGGATCCACGGTCAGCAGTTCTTCGAAGTCCCGCGCAACGTCCAGAAGGGTACCCCGGCGGAGCCTGTCCTGGGCATCGGACAGAAGATACTCCTTCTGCGCCTCGATTCCGAGCTGGCCAAGCTGCGCGAAACCCATCCCGAAGATGAACCCACCCAGATGAGCCCAGTAGCCCACCTGCGAGAGGTCCAGATGAAGCCACCCGAGGGTAAGCGAGGGAGCGTACAGCCCCACTATGCCCAGAAACACCTGCGCGACCAGCCAACCCAGGAGCACAATGGAGGCGGGCAGCCGCACGGGACCCAGTTCGAAGCGGTCCATGTAGAAACGGATGGCGTAGACCCCCATGACTCCGGCGATCGCGCCGGAGGCGCCCAGGGCATGCTGCATCCGCGCCTCCGGGGGCATGAAGGCGAACACGATGGACAGATGCATCACGCTGGCAGCGAACCCGCTTCCTACATAGAACAGGAAGAACTCAACGCTTCCCAGCGCCTTTTCCACCCGCCGCCCGAACAGGTACAGGAAGAACATGTTCAGGGCCAGATGCGGGACGGAGGCATGCAGGAAGGTGGACGTGAACATCTGCAGCAGCCCGGCGCGACCGGGCACCAGCGCCCACTCCCGGTAGATCTCCTCCCGGATGGTCCCGATGAGCGCCAGGTAAAGCAGAATATTGAACCCGATCAGCGAATAGGTCGCTATCGGAAAGTCTCTGTCACCGAGTATCCTGCGCATTTCGCGTCAGGCAGCCCCTCTTTTTCTCTCTCCTCCCGCTCGGCCTTTCCGCACGCGAGCGCTGATATTCCATTATAACAGGCCGGGCCGTCCTGATGGAACCCACCCTCCTGCAAGATCTTCAGCGCCATGGTTCGCTGTCGAAGCGCCGGAGGCAGACTTCGTCGGAGACAGCCGCTCCTTCCTGCAGGCAGCAGAAAACGATGGCGTCCGCCACCTCTTCCGGCGTCATCCACAGGGAAGGATCGTCGTTGCGCGATGCCCTCAGGTCTGCTGAAAGGTCCGTCAGCACTCCTCCCGGAGACACCAGATGCACCCGGATACCCAGGGGCTGTCCCTCGATGGCCATCACCTTTGTGAGCCCGACAAGACCGTGCTTGGAGGCGCAGTAGGCGCCCTGCTCAGGATATCCCCGTCGTCCTGCAAGCGAACCCACATTGATGATGCGCCCGGGACGATGCGCCATCCGGCGCATCGCCTCCCTTGCAACGATGAACGCCCCCGTCAGATTGACGTCCAGGAGGGATCGCCACTCGTCAAGCCCCGTGTCCGTCAGAGGCTTGAGCATCAGCGCGCCTGCATTGTTGACCACGATATCCACCGGTCCAAACTCTTGTTCCACTGCGTCGAAAGCGGCGGAGACCTGCTCCTCCGAGCGCACGTCGCACACCACCGGAACGGCGCGTCCGCCTCCGGCCCGGATCGCCTGCGCGACCGCTTCGAGCTCCTCGCGTGTGCGCGCTAGAACTCCCACCGCGGCGTTGCGCGCCGCAAGAGCCGTAGCTGCAGCGCGCCCGATGCCGCGTCCTCCTCCGGTGACCAGCGCAACCTTACCCGTCAAACTCACGGTGTCCCTCCCGGCGAAGATTTCTCAGCCCTCAGCCGGTAGAGTATCTCGCCGGCCTTCGGCACATACAGGATGCCCTCATCTTCCCGGTTCCGATAATCCTCCACACGGACCGTGGCAGGGTCCATATATCCCAGGTTGATTCTCCGACAGCGCTCCTCCGGAATACCGGTGGCGAGTATGACCTCGATGCGTGGTCTTTCGACTCCGTCTTCAAAGGTCCCGACTCCTTTTACGTGCGTGGAGTGCGCAAGAACCCCCCAGGGATAAGACCCGAACCTGTCCCACTGCCGCACGAAATAGTCCCGGACGTGGTAGCCGATCTCGTCCAGGATGGCTCCGTGTGTGTAGGACACTTCTGTAATGTGCGGGGCATAGATGATGAGCCGCCCGCCGTCCGCCACCACGGGTTCCAGCTTATACATGCACTTGCCGCCCACCCAGAGATCGTCATACATCGGGGGTGCGCACGAGAGCACAGTATGGAACGGTCGGTCCACATAGCGAATATGCAGTTGAGCCGACAGGTCGGCCGCTTTTGACCACGCCTCGTCCACCGGCCCACAGAACAGCCCCGCCAGGCCTTCTCCGCTGACCACCATCGCCAGACAGGTGCGCGGTGTGGGCACCAGGCGCGCGGCGGCTTCGATGACGTCCCGAACGGGAGTCTGCTTCACCCCGATGATGCGTGGATTCGTGATGAGCGCCCCGAGCCAGTGGAAGAAGTCCAGAATCTCTTGTCCGGCCAGCCCCGGAAAGAGATACTTGCTGCCCCCGGAGAACCCCACCACCTCGTGAGGAAACACCGGCCCGATGATGATCAGGTGGTCATACTCGAGCGCCATCCGGTTGACGGGAACCTTGACGCGCATCCGCAGCATCCCGGCGGAGAGGCGCCCTGTCTCCTCCTCCGAGAGCTCGCCCACCACCGCAAGCTGATCCGGATCCTTCCAGTGATGATTGAAGAAACGTGTCTTAGGGTAATCACGCGCGTGTTCCTCCGCCGTTATGCCCACGCGGTGATAGATCTGCTCCATCGGCAAAGGATGGTGCGTGCCGAGCGCCACGATCACATCCAGCGCTGCGACACGTGGAGCAAGCAGCCCATATACCGTCCGGAACATCAGGTCGACAGGTGCGGTGCGGGTATGGTCCGGAATGACCAGCAACACGCGCCGCCCGTCAACAGGCAAACCCTCCAGCCCCTCAGCGCAGATCCGGACCACATCCTCCTGGGCTAGCAGCCCGACCACGCCCCCCTGCCCGGTCACCGTGCCCGCGGCGGACGTCTCCATCAGACCCCCGAGAACGCTGAGAAGCCGCCGTCCACCGGCACCACGATGCCCGTCACGAACCGAGAAGCATCCGAGGCCAGCCAGACGGCCGCGCCGATCAGTTCGTCCGGCTCGCCGAAACGCCCCATAGGCGTATGCTCGACGATAGTCCGCCCGCGCGCAGTCAGTTCTCCGGTCTGCTCATCCAGAAGCAGAAAGCGGTTCTGCTCGGTCAGAAAGAACCCCGGCGCGATGGCGTTGACGCGGACGCCTGAATACCCGTGCTTCGCAAGGTGCACGGCCAGCCACTGCGTGAAGCTGTTCACCGCAGCCTTGGCGGCGGAGTAGCCGATGACGCGCGTCAGCGGGCGTAGAGCAGACATGGAGGATATGTTGATGATGCTGCCACGCCCGGCCTTCGCCATCTCCCGTCCAAAGATCTGGGACGGCAGGATCGCGCCGCCGAAGAAGTTTAGATCCATGACCTGTCTCAACGCGTCGGGATTCAGATCGAAGAAACCGTCCGGTTCCATCACCGTTGCGTCCGGGCGGTTGCCGCCCACAGCGTTGACCAGCACATCCACGCTGCCGAAATCCTCAAGGATCTGTCCGGCCAGTTCCCGCACTGCGTGCGCGTCCGTGGTGTCCGCACTGTAGCCACGGGCTTCTATACCGAGTCCGCGAAGCGCCTCCGCCTCCGCCAGATTCTTCTCCAGCGAACGGCTGGCCACTGCGACCCGGGCTCCGGCCTCACCCAGTCCGCGCGCGATGGCGGAGCCCAGCACGCCCGCTCCGCCCAGCACAACAGCCGTCCGTGATTGCAACGAGAACAGTTCCAAAGCCTTGTCATCTCCCCGCCGGCGCTTGAGAAGCGCAGCCGGCCGAAGCATCTGTTCCTCCGGCACAAACCGGATTCCTGCCGTGGCAACCCGAACTGTCCGATTGGGCTGCCGCTCACGAACGATGGGCGGTCTGCTGGACCTTGACGCGCGCCCCCGGCCGGGCCGTTCCCTGCAGAAATGCCGTGCAGTATCGGCGGAAGGGACGGCTCGTGCGGCCGAATGAACCCGGCCAAAAGAAGCAGGCGACTACCGCTCCGTTGCCTCCCCGATCCCGTAAAGGAATCCCGGCGCTGCTCTTTCGGGCTGAAGGGCCACCCATCCGAAGGCGGGAACCGTGATGCGACTCTCGAAGCCCCACCCGCGCCGCACGGACCCGCCTCCGGCGACCGGATAGGGAGTGCGCACCGTGATGGTGCGTGGGCGCCCAGTGTTATTGTAAGCAAGGTTGGCGCTGAGAGATGCCGTTTCAATGTGATCGCCGAGATACCTGGTCACCGTTCGCGGCATTGGTTGCGGGACGCGGTAGTGCACTCCCGCGTAGTCCAGAATGCGCCTCACCAGTTCCATCCCGAACCAGTTCCGGGGATCCGCACTGTCATACGGGCCCCAGACGTCTACCTCGTTGGCCGAGGCATCCGAGGACCCGCCCAGCTTCAGGGGCGAACGCCGTGCGGGATTGAAGCAGGACGCTGCGAAGACCTGTCCGTGAAGAAAGATGAGTCTCTGCCGCTGCCGCACGGATAGCAGCGGCTCATCGCCGCAACGCAGTAGGACCTCCGTACCTTCCGGCGCACGGCGCCACCGGAATGCGTCATCTTCCTCCAGAACGACCGGTCTGGCGCTCAGAAGTTCCTCCATCCCGCGGGTCAGTGGATGATCCGCCTCAAGCGCCACACGTCCGGAAGGACGCGTTCCAGCGGATAGCTGCCCCCCATCGACGGCATAGTTCTCCCCGTCCGGCACTTGCACCCCGTCCATAGCCCGTCCGAAGCTGCCGGTCAACAGGACCACAGCCTTCGTGCTTTTCAACTTCTGCCAGGTCTCGCTCAGCAGGAACGACGCCGCCGGAGCGACGATCAGGCGGTAACGGTCCATCTCTGCTACGGTCATCGCATCCAGCCGCGGCGAGCCGCACCGTCGCATCTGGCATCCGAACGAACGCAGAAGCACATCCAGTAGCATGGAGTCCACAGCATAGCGCGGGTGATCCGGCAGGGCGGCCGCGGCGTATGTGGGGAACACCATCAGAACGTCCCGTTCAGCGGCCTCCAGGGGAGCTCGTTGAAGTGACAGGAGGTACGGGGAGAACTCATCCTCCCACTGCTCGAACCTTACACGGGCGGCACGCTCCAGAGTCCAGCCATAGTTGGCCACCGCATAGTCGCGCGTAAGCTGGCATCCCATGAAGCGCTGTCCCTCGCCCCTCTTGCGGGCCAGCAGCGGCAGGTAATAGTCGCGATACTGCTCCGCAGAAAGGCATCGGTAACGGAATCCCATGGTCTCGGCCAGCGTCCGCTCCGGATCATGCGAGGTCTGGAAGGGGAAGCAGGACTCATACAGGGCAAAATCCGCGGACGGGATCTCCACCATGTTCCACAGGTAGCCCATCACGTTGTAGAGCTCCTGCCACATGCCCACCGGACGCCCCCCCGCCAGCGGCTTGAGTCTGGAGACCATCGCATCGAAGGCTTCCTGCACGTACTGAAAACGGAAGAGGATGAACCGGTTGAACTCGGTATTGGGCCCGCCGGACCGCCCGGGGATGCGCTCCAGAGCGGGCATCCCCCGTGCAGCTCGCCATTCATTGAAGCGGGCCAGAGCATGCTCGCTGCGGCCCGCATCCCAGGAGGTGAACCCGGCCTCGCCGTAAATGCCCCAAGTCGGCGCGAACGCGGCGACGTCCGGGTGCGACGCATACCGGCGGATGACCTCCGCAAAATACCACTCGACCCGCTGCATGGCCTCCGGCCAGAACGGATCCAGCTGGTTCATTACGCGTTCGCCGTTTTCGCGCGTGTCCCAGAACTCTCCGTCTCCCAGCCCAACCCATCCGAGGATCGCAAGGATGAACCGGAAACCTTTCCCCCGGAGTCGCTCCATCTCCGCGTCAAGGGCGGCAAAGTCCACCCCGCCGCCGCCCGGAATGACCGGCGGATGGACCTTGAGGAGGATGGTATCATAGCCGGCGCGGCGGGCTTGTTCGAGATCCCTCTCCGTATAACCGGTCATCGGGAGCCAGACGTGCATTCCCCTGAAGGGGCTGCGATCCTGCGCAAGCGTCGGCGCGCCCGCCAGCGGGAGCAGGATGGCTGTTGTCACCAGACAAAAGAGCGCCGCCCGGCCCATCCCCGCAATGCTACATGCGACCGATGAAGCGCCAGAAGTTGCGCCCCATCAGATCCCGGCAGTCCCGTTCGATCTCCGCGTCGGTCACCTTCCAGCCGGTCTCCTCCAAAGCGGCATAGCGCTCAGCCAGCACCACCTCCGTAAAGTGCCGGGCGTGCGTCCACTTCGGGATCACCTGCTCCATCACCCGGACGTCAGAATGGTGCGGGATGTGGCTGAATCCCAGCAGCTCAACACGCATCCGGGTCATCTCGTCAATGAGATAGGGGATATTGAGGAACCACCAGCACCCGAACGTCATCAGGTTCGGGAACTTGCGGGCAACGACGTTCAGCTCATACTGGTTCTCGCGCGAGAGCACGGTCACAAGGAAACGCAGCTTCGGATAACGGGCCAGCAGGCGCTCCAGTGAGGCCAGGTCCGAGACACCCACCGAGTCCCCCGCCAACCGCAGATCCGGATTCACCTGCCTGCGGCAGCCCGGCATCAACGCCACCGGCAAGCCCCGCTCCGCGGCGACGGCCAGCATGCATTCCTCCAGCAACCGGTTCAGCTGGCTACCATCCGGAAATCTCCAGGAGGGGCTTAGCGACAGCATCAGATAAAGAGGCTCCATCCGGTCTATCCAGTGATGCAGAAACCGGCGGACTTCCGGGATGGTGCGGCCGCCAAGCGGTCCTTCCACATCGTAGCCCCAGTCTCTGAGGCGGGGATAGTTAGTGTCCCATGCCAGGATCAGCGAGTCCAGCCGCAGGGCAGCGTGGAAGCGGGCGTCGATCTGCGGCCCGGATTCCCAGACGGCCCGTTCTGTATCGTCGAACGGGTCGTTCGTCATCACCAGAGATTCCAGCCCGGCGCACTCGAACACGCGGTCCACAATGCCCTCAGGTGTCTGAGAGGCGAAGAAAGCGCGGTAGGATTCCAGATCGCGTGAGGCTGTATCCAGACCCAGAGTTCGGAGCACCTCCAGGAGTCCTTCGGCTGCCGCGCTGACCGGGGAATGATCCAGGAACAGTGTGTTCCAGACCAGATCCGCCTGCTGTCTGCGGTCCATCTCCCAGAACTCCGCCGGCGTCACCTCGCCCCAGCGCAGGGTTTCCGCGATGAGATAATGATGATTGAGCAGCTCGTCAATACCCCACAGAAGCAGTTCGCCGAAAGCCGGGGCATAGACGTGGGTGTGGATGTCGGTGACGGGGACGCGCGAAAGCGCTTCGCGCACGCGCCGGCGCATATCGTTGACCGCGGCGGAGTCCTGCATGGTGAAGAAAGCCCTCTCCTGGAGAAGTCTGCGGGGACAGAGGATCGCTCCATCCCCCTAGGGACTGCTTACCCGCGATGCTCCGGGAATCCTGCCGTGGGAATAAACGCCCGCCCTGATCTACCGGACCGCGGAACAGCTGCCAGCCGGGGGAGCCTACCGCTTGGCGGCCGCCTCCACCAGGGCGGCAAAGAACGAGGAGAACCGCCGGTGGACTTCCGCATCCTTCCGCCGCTCGGGATGGAATTGAACGGCCAGGCAGAAACGGTGGTCCGGCAGCTCCAGCGCCTCGATGATGCCGTCATCGGCATATGCCGCCGCTCTCAAGCCGGACGCCAGCTCCGCGTCCGTTACGCCCTGATGATGGTATGTGTTGACCTGCGTGGCTCCCGGCCCCACCAGCCGGCCGAAAAGGGTATCGGGTTCATACTGGATGGCGTGGAGAGGGCAGGGATCGGGATCCTCTACCTTTGAGCCATCAGTCAGCACACGATGAACCACGAGATCCCCAACTCCCTGCTGGATGTCCGGGACCAGAGACCCACCGGCTGCGACGTTCAGGATCTGAAACCCGCGGCAGATCCCAAGAACCGGACGCTCTTCCTGCAGGGCGCGGCGCGCCAGCGGAAGTTCGTAGGCATCCCTCCTGGAATCCACCAGGATCTCATAGCGCTCGATGATCTCTTCGTCGGAGAGATCCGCATCCACGGGGCGGCGGGGATATAGTGAGGGATGCACATCCATCCCCCCGGCGAAAAGCAGAGCGTCGCAGGTATCGGCGACGGAGGGATCCGCCGGAGTGATAAAAACCGCTTCGCCTCCGGCATCCTCCACTGCCATACGGTAGTCTCCACCGTGCTCCTCCACCCATCCCGGTTTTGAGCCGCAGGTGATTCCGATGCGGGGTCTGCGCGTATTCATTTTTCAGCTATTCTCCTCCGGCGCACTCCGGTATTCGCGAACGGTTTGCGGCATTGTATTCACGCCGCGCAGCCTCTGCAACAGAACCATATAATGGAACCATGTTTCCCGCGGATTTCGTGGAGATCATCAGGCCCGGCCGTCTCAGCTACCCGGAAGGTCTGACGCTGCAGGAAGAGCTTGTCCGGGGTGTTCAGTCCGGCCTCCGGCCGGAGGCGCTCGTGCTGCTGGAGCACGATCCCGTCATCACGCTGGGGCGAGGATGGCGGCCGGAGCATCTGCTGTGCGACACCGGGGAACTGGCCGCCCGGGGCATCGAGCTTCACGAATCTGCGCGGGGGGGCGACGTCACCTACCACGGGCCCGGGCAGATCGTCGGTTATCCCGTGCTGGACCTGAACCGGCGCGGGCGCGACCTGCACGCCTACATCCGGATGCTGGAGGAGACGCTCATTGAGACCGTCCAGGCACTTGGCATCAGAGCCATCCGCAGGAGTGGGATGACAGGCGTCTGGGTTCCGGCGGACGGCAAGGGGCCATCCCGCAAGATCGCGGCCATCGGTGTGCGGGTGCAACGCTGGGTCACAAGTCACGGTTTCGCCCTGAATGTGGACGTGGACCTGGAGGCTTTCCGGCTGATCGTCCCCTGCGGGCTGCACGGAGAGGCTGTCACGTCCATAGCGCGGGAGAAGGGCCAGGCTCCACCCTTTGAAGAGGTCTGCGCATTGGTGGAGAAAGCCTTCGAGACGGTGTTCCGTACACGGCTGCGTCCCGGAGACAGTGTCTCCGGGACGCGCAAATCACGCTGACCGGCCCTTCACGGGCATCAGTCAGGCGCTTATCTCCTGCATCACCTCGTCCGGGATATCGAAATTGGAGTAGACGTGCTGGACGTCGTCGTGATCCTCCAGCTGATCCATCAGCCGCAACACCTGGGATGCCTCCTTGCCCTCCACCGAGACCGTGTTCTGCGGCACCATGGAGAGCTCGGCCATAGTGAACGGAATGCCCGCGTCCGTCAGAGCCTGCCGCACATCGTGGAGCGCCTCCGGAGGGCAGACCACCTCGATGGAGTCCCCCTCTGTCTTCACGTCCTCTGCGCCGGCATCCATCACAGCCATCAACACATCGTCCTCGGAAGCCGCCTCAGCCGGGATGGATACGATTCCTTTCGGCTGGAACAGCCAGGCCACACACCCGCTCTCCCCCATGCTGCCGCCGCATTTGCTGAAGATGGCACGAAGGTCCGCCACCGTACGGTTGCGGTTGTCGGTCAGGCACTCCACCAGCACGGCCACTCCACCCGGACCGTAACCCTCGTAGGTGACCTCTTCGTAGTGCGCTCCCTCGATCTCGCCGGTCCCGCGCTGGATGGCGCGCTTGATGTTGTCCTGCGGCATACTGGCGTCGCGCGCCTTCTGGATGGCGATGCGCAGGCGGAGGTTGGTGTCCGGATTGCCGCCCCCGGCCTTCGCGGCCACAATGATCTCCCGCGCCAGCTTGGTGAAAATCTTGCCGCGCTCCGCATCCTGCTTGCCTTTGCGCAGCCGAATGTTATGCCATTTGGAATGACCGGACATCCGATCCGCCTTTCGTCTGAATGTGCAAGAACAGCCGCGGGAACGCGTCCGCAGGGAGGAAAAAAGAGAGCTTTCGGACGCTTCCCGTCCTAACAGCTATTTTATCATTCTTCCGGGCCGCCGGTCAAATACGCTCCCGCCCTGGCCAGCCACTCCCGGAGCTTCTGCGGCAGGCCGTCCGTGGTCTCCAGAGCGTCCAGATCCTCCAGCGGATGCC
The DNA here is from genome assembly GCA_025998755.1 of Armatimonadota bacterium. Taxonomy (NCBI): domain Bacteria; kingdom Bacillati; phylum Armatimonadota; species Armatimonadota bacterium. Next base: position 2,919,324 of record AP024674.1, on the reverse strand, counting down.
AGGCGATTTCGGCCGCGTCATCCCCGCGCTCCTCACGCCCCCCCACAATGCGGCAGAAGAAATCCACCAGCACGTAATGGAAGGCCTGTCCGTCCGGACCGTCCGCAATGATCTCGCTGACTCCTGCCAGATCGCCCGCCTCCACCAGCAGCCCGGTCTCCTCCCGGACCTCCCGCTCCACGGCGTTCTTCAGGCGCTCGCCTCCGCGGAGCCTGCCGCCGGGCAGACTCCACAGCCCCCGGCCCGGATCCTTCCCGCGTCGCACCAGGAGGATGCGCCCGTCCCGGACGATGACCGCTCCCACCCCGACGGCAGGGTTCACCATTCGCGGAACCCGTTGGTTATGGGCAGGCGACGGTCGCGCCCGAACGCCTTGGGAGAGATCTTCACCCCTGGAGGAGCCTGCCGGCGCTTGTACTCGCTGGTGTCCACCATCCGGACCACCCGGCGCACCGTTTCCGAGTCGAACCCCCGGTCCACGATCTCCGCCACGCTGCGGTCCTCCTCCACATAAAGCTGAAGGATCTGATCCAGCACATCGTAGGGAGGCAGGGAATCTGTATCCTTCTGGTTCTCCCGTAGCTCGGCCGACGGGGCGCGCTCGATGGTGGTCACCGGGATCATCTCACCGTCCCGGTTGCGGTGGCGCGCAAGCTGCCAGACAAGCGTTTTGGGCACATCCTTCAGGACGGCGAAGCCGCCGGCCATATCGCCGTAAAGCGTGGCGTATCCGCATGCCATCTCGCTCTTGTTTCCGGTGGTGAGCACCAGGTGCCCCAACTTGTTGGAGATGGCCATCAGCAGATTCCCCCTGATGCGCGCCTGCAGGTTCTCCTCCGCCAGCCCGGGCGGCATCCCTTTGAAGGGTTCAGCCAGAGCCTGCTGGTACGACTGGAACACCTCGCCGATGGAAAGCTCCAGAAACTCCGTCCCGAAGTTGCGCGCGATGCGTTCGGCATCCGAGCGCGTCTCCCTGCTGCTGAACGGCCCCGGCATGGTCACTCCCAGCACCCGGTCCGGACCCAGCGCGTCGCAAGCGATGGCAAATGTAAGGGCACTGTCTATTCCGCCCGAAAGGCCAACCACCACCTTCTGGAAGCCGTTCTTGCGCACATAGTCGCGTGTTCCGGTCACCAGCGCCCGGTAGACCTCTTCCAGATCATCCAGAACGGGTTCTACCGGGCAGGCAAAGTCCGCACCCGCAGGAGCCTTGCGGTCCGGCAGCGCATCCAGTTGGATGACATCCACACGGATTCCAGCATCGGCCATCTCCAGCTTTTCCCGTCTGCGGCGGACATCGCGGGCGCGCAGGTGGGCCACCTCCCCCGCATCTACATCACAGACCAGCAGCTGCTCCTCGAATGCGCGCGCTCTGGCCAGAATGCGCGCATCCGGCCCGGCGATGAAGGACGAGCCGTCGAATACAAGTTCGTCCTGCCCTCCAACGGCGTTCACGTAGCAGACCACAGCGGCGCAGTCCGATGCCCTGGTCGCCACCATCCGCTCGCGCTCCCGGCTCTTGCCGCGATGATACGGGGAAGCGTTCAGAACGAGAACCAGTTCCGCTTCGCCTATGAGTGTCTGGGTGGCGGCTGGCCCGGCGGGATACCAGATATCCTCGCAGATGCAGACCCCGAACCTGAGACCTTCCAGTTCGAAGACCGATGTGCCCGTTCCTCGCTGGAAGTAGCGCTCCTCATCGAACACGCCGTAGTTGGGCAGATGATGTTTGTGATGCACTCCGCAGACGGCGCCATTTTGGATGACGGCTGCGGCGTTGAAGATGTCGTCCCCGCAGTCAACAAACCCGACCACGAGGATTGTGCCTTTAGGGGCGCCCTTCGCAACGGTCTCGACGGCCTCCCGAGCTCTTCTCAGGAACGCCCCTTTGAGAAGCAGATCCTCCGGGGGATATCCTGTGATGGCGAGCTCCGGGAATACCACGATGTCCGCCCCAGCATCCGCAGCCTTTTGGGCATATTCCAGGATCTTTCCGAGGTTGCCCTGGAGGTCGCCCACCAAAGGGTTGATCTGCGCCAGCGCCACCCTCACCTGCCGTGATCCATTCCTGAGCCGTGAATCCATTGTTTGCGCCGCCGTCATCCCCCATAAGCCCCGCCGGGCTCTCGGGTGAAATCCGTATGGAAGTAGATGCGCTCGTGAATCTCGCGGGCGCGGCCGCAGTGCCTGCCAAGGTCCGCCAGAAAGGCTTCCGCCGCCCTGCCCGGCCGCTTCTGAGGATACCCCAACCGCCGCGCAAACGTCCCCAGCTCCTCCGGCGAGGCGGGGACCCCCTCCGCAGCGCGGTCCTGATAAAGCTGCAGCCGGTTCTCGGCCCGGCGCAAGAAGAGATACGCCTCCCGCAGAGCGCGCGCCTCATCCGGCGGAAGAACCCCGGCTCCGGCCAGCGCCCCGAGCGCCTGAAGGGTGTTCGGTCGGCGCACTTCGGGAAGGTCTCCGCCGCGCGCAAGCTGCAGAAGCTGAACGGTGAACTCTATGTCCAGAATGCCGCCCGGCCCCAGCTTCAGGTCAATGACCTCTCCCGAGCGATTGGTCTTCTCGTTCTCGATGCGGCGCTTGATATGGCGCAACTCCTCCAGATCCGCTTCCGTGAGGCCACCCCTCCAAACGGCTTTCGATATATCCCGCAGGAGGGTCCGCGCAAGGGGCAGGTCTCCGGCCACATACCGCGCCCGCACCAGCGCCTGGCGCTCCCACACCTGCAGGGATTCCTGTAGGTAACGACGGTATCCTTCGAGTGACCGTGCCAGCAGACCGGCGTTGCCCTCCGGGCGCAGGCGCAGGTCCACCTGAAACCCCCGCCCCTCTTCGGTCAGGCGGCCCAGGATGTCCAGCACGCGCCGCACGCACTTCTCGAACTCCCGGAAGGCGTCGGGCCTGGCGCCATCTTCCTGATAGACGAAAACGAGATCCACGTCGGAGGAATAATGCAGCTCCCGCCCCCCCAGCTTGCCCATCCCGAGCACCGCAATCCGCCCCGGCAGCCCGCCCGCGGCATGCCGCTCCTCCAGCGCCATTTTCAGCGCTACTCGGATGCACGCCTCAGCCAGAAGGCTGATCTCGCGGGTGGTGGAGGTCACACGGGCCAGACCCGCCACATCCCGCACCCCGATGCGTAAGAACTCACGCAGGCGGAAGCGGCGCAGAGCGTTCAGCCTGCCTTCTTGCGTTGTCTCAGAGCCGACCCGCTGCAGCAGATCCGCCTCCAGGTCCTGCAGGGATCTGGGAGCGGCGAGCATCCCCGGAGACGCCAGCATGTCAATGTATTCCGGGTGGCGCTGCAGGGTCTGGGAGAGAAACTCGCTGGCGGCTGCCAGGCGAACGAACACGTCCATCGTGCTCCGCGCGCTACCGATGGACCGGAAGAACCCGAGCGGCGAGCCGGTGGCTTCCGCCATTTTCTCGAGGTTGGCAAGGGCGGCATCTGGGTCAGGAGAGTTTGCCAGGCTGTCCAGTAGATCCGGGAGCATTTGAAGGAAACGGCGCTGCGGCTCCGTGGAGACCCTCTCCCCCGCCCCCAGCCCTGCGATGCGGCGCAAGGCAGCCTTCGCGCGCTCCGGCTCGCGGAACCCCATTCTTTGAAGGATGCCAGGCTGCTCCTGGTCATCCTCCAGCAAAGACGTGAACTCCGGGGCAGGTCCGCTCTCTCCTTCGGCGAACTCCCGGAAGACACGCCGATGGATCTCCCGCACGGTCTGAGTCCAGTGCGAATACTCCTCGAGGAACTGCTCCCTGGCGCTGCGCCCCGGCTCGTCCCGGTAGCCGGCGCGCAGTGCCAGGGTCTGCTGGCCTTCCGCATCATCCGGCACCGTCTGCAGAGGCAACTCCTCTGCCAGCTGCATTCGGTGCTCCACCTGCCGCAGGAACACATAGGCCGCCGCCAGGGCGGAGCATTCCTGCGGAGTGATGATGCCGCAGCCCTCCAGACCCTCGAGAGCATCCAGCGTGGCGGGGGCGCGCACTTCCGGGTGGCGGGCGCCCGCCATAAGCTGCAGCAGTTGCACCGTGAACTCTATGTCCCGGATTCCACCCCACCCGTGCTTCACCTGTCTGGCCATGGACCCGGAGCGGCCCCGGTAGTCTTCGGAACGCTCCTTCACCGCAAGAATGCTGGAAATGGACACCGCATCCAGGGGACGGGAAAAAGTGAACTCGGCGATGAAGCGGTCCACCCGCTCGCGCAGATCGGGCGGGCCGGCAATGGTCCGGGCTTTTATCAGCGCCTGCCGCTCCCAGGGCTCGCTCCAGCTCTCGTAGTAATTCAGAAACTGCTGCAGCGAGCATCCGATGGGACCGGCGCTCCCGTAAGGCCGCAGGCGCAGGTCCACGCGGTACATCCGGCCCTCCTCGGTCAATCGGCTGAGGGCATCCACCAGTGACTGCGCAAGCCGGGTGTAAAACGCCGTATGAGGCGCCTCCTCGTCCGAATCCGGAGTCTCCCAGACCAGCGCGAGATCGATATCCGAAGAGTAGTTCAGTTCCCGGGCGCCAAGCTTGCCCCACGCGATGACGACGAACCGGTCCGGTTTTTGGCCCCGGTCATAAGGAACACTCTCGTGGCATACGGCCAGCGTCTCCGCCGTGAGGGCACAGGCCAGGTCCGAGATCTCCCCCACCACCTCCTCAAACGTGCCGAGCCCGGTCAACTCCCGCGCACCGATGCGCAAGTACTCCCGGCGCCTCATGCGCCTCAGAGCGTTCAGGGCGGCGTCTTTGCTGCGGAAAAGTTCCGTGAGGCGAGAAGCCTCCAGACGCATTTCGTCGAGCGACCGTGCGCGGGCCAGGGATTCCGCATCCGCCAGGATATCCAGATACTCCGGGTTGATGACCAGCACATCGGAGAGGGCACGGCTGCATCCGGCCACCGTACACACCGTCTCCAGCCACCCGGGGTCGTTACCCAAGGAGTGATAAACCGCGGCGCGCTGACCGGCCGCCTCAGCGATGCGGTCAAGCTGCAGAAGGCACTGCGCCGGATCGGCGCTCCGGGCGGCCGCCTGCAGAAATGCGTCCAGATGCTCCGCGAGGGCCAGCCTCGAGACCGGTTCCGGACACATCCTCTGGAGACACGCATCAATGGCCCGGGGAGAAGAGAATCCGTAAGGGGCCAGCAGGGCAATGACCTGGTCTTCGCTCAGATCCGGGGCGAGCAGAAGGTCGCGAACATCCGCCACTGTCACCCTCCCGTCCCTGTAAAGCCGCCAAGGCGAGCAGGGCCTGTCCGGTTCGCCGAACAGGCCCTTGGGAGAGCAGTTTCCAAAAATCGCCCGGGCCGAGTCCCTGTCATCGCGGGTGCCCGCGGGAGCGCGCCACGAACGGCCTCCCGCTGCACGATTCAGCATGACATGTAGGGCTCGTCCCCCGCTACGGCGCCAAAGAGCAAGGCGCGTCAGCTTTCCAAATATTCGCGAAGCTTTCGAGTACGGGAAGGATTGCGCAGCTTCTTCAGCGCCTTGGCCTCGATCTGCCGGATGCGCTCACGGGAGACTTTGAAGTGCCGCCCGACCTCCTCCAGCGTCCGTGAGCAGCCGTCATCCAGCCCGAAGCGCATCTTCAGAACATCGCGCTCGCGCTCCGTCAGGTTGTTGAGCGCCTCCTCGATCTTCTCCCTGAGGATGACCTGCTTGGCCGCCTCTCCCGGCGAGGTAGCCTCATGGTCCTCAACGAAGTCGCCCAGATGGCTTTCATCCTCCTCGCCGATCGGCGTCTCCAGCGAAAGAGGCTCGGGCGCGACGCGCAGCACCTCCGAGACCCGGTCCGGCGTCATGCCCACCTCTTCGGCAAGCTCCTCGATGGTGGGCTCTCGCCCGAGCTCGTGCAGCAGCTGGTTGGTAGCCTTGTGCAGTCGGTTGATGGTCTCCACCATGTGCACGGGCAGGCGGATGGTGCGTCCCTGATCGGCGATGGCCCGAGTGATGGCCTGCCTGATCCACCAAGTGGCATAGGTGCTGAACTTGTAGCCCTTGCGGTAGTCGAACTTCTCAACCGCCCGGATGAGGCCCAGGTTGCCCTCCTGAATGAGGTCCGGGAACGCCAGAGTCCGGCCGCTGTAGCGCTTGGCGATGCTCACCACTAACCGCAGGTTCGCCTCGATAAGCCCGACTTTGGCTTCCACGTCGTTCTTCTCGATGCGCATGGCGAGCTCGCGCTCCTCCTGCGGAGTCAGCAGGCGCGTCTTGCCGATCTCGCGCAGCCACATCCGGACGCTGTCGTCCACCTGGCTGCTTTCAAGCTGGCTGATCTCCTGATCCGCCTTCTCGGTGACACTGGAGGTATCGTGGAAATCTCCGTGCGAGGAGCGCCTGCTGGCCGGCAGTTTGTTGACGACATGGATCCCCTCCTCTTCAAGCACGAGGAGCATGTCGTCCATCATCTGCTCGGGATCGCCGTCCTCATTGCGGCTGAGGACTTCCGTGATCTCGTCGAAGGTCAGCAGACCGCTCTGCCGCCCCATCTCGAGCAATGCGTGGAACTCGCTGGATTCTCTGATCGGTATATCCGGAACCAACTCGTCACTTCCCCATCGCAACCGACGGGAGCACGGTCCGCGATGCTCCCCACACCGGTCCATGTGCACAAAGTGTGCCGGAAAGCGGTCGAGAAGGCAACTGAGCAAGCCCTTCCCGCGAAACCGGTAGAATTACCCGTGCCACTCCCGCTGGAGGGACAGGAACTCCTGATATTCCGGGCTATCCTTGCTCAGCTCGCCGCGGTTGAACTTCTCTCTCAGCCTGGCAAGCCTTTCCCTTCTGCTTTCCCTCACCAGTCTCTCGATGCAGTCCTGAACGACCTCCGGCCCAGCCGGCGGCCCGTCGGTGACCAGAAGCGCGCTCGCCAATCTGGCGGCGGCGCTCCCCCCTTCGCGGCTCTGAACGACGACCGAGGCGGGATCCTCCCCAAGCTCTCTGCAGGCGTAGACTTCCGCCGCCAGTTCCCTGGCCGACTCTGTCACAAAGCTGTCCAGCGGCAGGCGCTCCATGATGAGATCCGCCTCGTCGCTGCCCTCCAGCAGACAGCGCAGCAGGGTCTGCTCCGCCTTTTCGATCGCCCTCACCCGCGGGACGTCCGCCATCACCTCCCGCCGCCGGGCCGCAGCGCCCGGCCTCGAGACGGAACCAGCGTTACCGCCCCGCGCGGCCCGGTCCACCTCCCTGCGGATCCGGGATTCCGCAATATCCGATCCCTGAGCAAATGACGGATGATAAACCGCCAGCTTGCGGATCAGACGATCTCTTTCAAACGAGTTCTGGATGCGTCCCAGGACTCCCACAGCCTCGGCGAGCATCCTTGCCCTGTCCGCGGCATCTTCCAGGTTGAAGCGCGCCATCACGCGGTCCAGCCGGAACTCCGCCGCCGTCACTGCCTCCTGCACCGCCCGGTGCAGATCCGCCGTCCTTCCGGCGCACACCAGACTGTCCGGATCCTCACCGGACGGCAGTTTGGCCACCCTCACATCGAACCCGGCCGCCTCCAGGACATCGGCTGCTCCCAGCGCAGCCCGCTGCCCCGGAGAGTCGGCGTCAAAACATAGCACCACGCGGTCGCAACCCAGCTTCAGCAGCCTGCAGTGCGGCTCGCTGAAGGCCGTGCCCATCGCCGCCACGGCGTTCTTCAGACCAGCACGGTGCGCGGAGACGACATCAAGATACCCCTCCACCACCAGAGCGAATCCCCGCGCGGAGATCTCCCGGCGCGCCAGCGACCACCCATACAGGATGTGCGCCTTGTGAAAAACAGGGGTTTCCGGGGAGTTAAGATACTTCGGGCCCTCCTGGCCGATACTTCGTCCCCCGAACCCCACAATCCGGTCCCCCGCATCCGCCACCGGAAACATTAGACGGTCGCGGAAGCGGTCATAGTAGCCGCCGTCCCTGCGTGTTCCTACCAGTCCAGCCTTCGCCGCCGCCGCCAGATTTACCTTCTCCGACGCAAGGAATATGGTCAGCGCATCCCACGACGCAGGGGCATACCCGATACCAAACTCCTCCGCCGTTTCCGGGTCTATCTGGCGGGCTGCAAGATAATCCACGGCCCGTTTTTCTTGCCGGAGCCGCTCCCGGAAGAAGCGCGCCGCCACCGAGAGGGCTTCCAGCATCTCCTCGCGCTCTCCCCGCGAGGGAGCCCCGCGGGAAGCGCGCACCTCCACTCCCACCTTCTCCCCCAAGCGTCTCAGCGCCTCCGGAAAGGTCAACCCTTCCAGCTTCATCAGCCAGCTGAAGCAGTCGCCGTGCTCTCCGCAGCCGAAGCAGTGCCAGACTCCCCGCTCCGGATTCACGAAGAAGGATGGCGTCTTCTCTTCGTGGAACGGGCACAATCCCTTGAAGCTCCGGCCCGACCGCACCAGGCGCACGCGCTGGCTGACCAGATCCACCAGATCCACGCGGGAACGGATCTCGCTCACCGGATCATCCGGCATTGCCGCGACTCCTGCCCTCCCCGAAAACGCCGCCGTCCCGGCTCGCGTCGGCGAGGCCGGGACGGGTCCGCAAACTCTCGGACACAGTCCGCAGGCGGATCACTCCACCAGGGCGACGGACACGCCAACGACCTTTCCGTTCAGCAACGTGAACGCACAGCTAGCCTTTTCGCTGTAGTCCATGACGAGTGTTCCGTCCGGATTCTGTCGCTGCGAGTCCGGGAAACCGTATTTCGCCACAACCTGGGAGTAAGTGGCGCCCACGTTGATGCCGCGCGATGTCCGCGCGGGCGACCACGGCCACGGCGCGAAAGCGTCAATCTGCTCCACCAGTCCCTTGTAGCCGACGGTGAAGACGAGCGACGGGCCGGATGCGTAGTCATAGAAATACTTAGTGATGGCCCTCCGCGGAAGCTGCGGCCCCTGCGGCATCCCCGGCACGCCGCCGAAAGATCCTGGCACGCCCATCCCGGGCGTGGGTGTCGGACCGGTCATCGCACCCCCGAAAAGGGAGCTGGCCAGGTTCGCCAGGTTGGTGCCGCCCAGAGCGCCGCCCAGAGACGTGGGGCCGGGCATTCCGCCTCCCGTAGGCGGAGGAGGAGCCTCAAGGCCGCCTCCGGTGGGGCTGGGAGGCAGTCCCACACTCGTGGGAGACGGAAAGTTGAATCCTCCGGGCTGCGTGCCTTCGGCCCCTGGCATCCCCGGAGTCTGCGTGGCTTCAGGCGTGAACTGGCCCACCTGCACGCGGGTAGGATTTCCATACTTCGCGAAGATCTGCGAGGCCGGACGCCCGATGACAATGCCTGCAAGCGAACGCTCGGGTCGGCCCTGTGCAAAGGCGCAGGTCGCTGCCACCAGCAAAAGCCCTGCCGACGCGGCGCTCCAGCGCCGCCAGGATGGGATCTCAAAACCTGATCGCGTCATCTCAACTCCTGTCCCGGCCGGGAATCTCTGACAGATCCGCGGACCGGCCGCACATTGCGAACGGCTTCCCTCTCCGTTCCTTTCCTGTCGACATCCTGCCGGGAGGCCGTCTGCCCGGAGTACCGGGGCCTGTCCGCACACTCACCCGGTCAAATCTTTGCTACTTAACAGGATACCCCAGCCGGTCCGCCCCGGCCACGCCCGGAGGAACCTGCCGGCTGCTTACCCGCAACCTCAGCGCAGGACATCCGCCAGCCGGCCCGGAGTCAGCCCGCGAGACCTGAGCCGCTGGACGATCCCTGGCAGGGCCTCCAGCGTGGTCGTCTCGCAGTTATGCATCAGCACCACCGATCCAGACGCCGCTGATGCCACATACTGTTCCATCCCGGATACCGGGCCTCCTTCATACGGTCCGCAGTTTGCGCTCCACATTACGGGAGTCAGACCGAACTCGGCCGCCACCTTTCGCCCCTCTGTATTGAGATGTCCGCCAGGCGGACGGAAGAACCGGGGCACGCGACCCGTCGCCTCCTGCACGGCGGCGATGGGCCCGAACAGCTCGCGGATGATCTCCTCGCGGTCCATCTCCGCAAGGGACCGGTGGGTCTCGGAATGACAGGCCAGCTCGTGGCCCGCCTCGGCGATGGCGCGGACGAGATCTGGGCGTTTTCTGGCCTGGGAGCCCACCAGGAAGAAAGTCCCGCGTATCCTCAGCTTTTCCAGCTGCCGCAGAAGGGCAGGCGTGCCCTCGTTCGGCCCATCGTCGAAAGTGAGCGCGACGCTCTGCGTTCCTGCGTTCCCCTTCCAGACCGGTGCGGAGGCTGTGAAGCGCGCAAGCGCCCTCCAACGCTGCTGCACATCCCGGTAGCTCGGACGGAAGGCAAGGATGCGGGCATAGCAGAGCATCGCTTCACTCCTGCGTCCCGCCGCCTGATGCATCTCCCCCAGACGGAACTGCGCCCAGGTGGCGTTCGGGCGGAGCCTCAAACTCTCGCGGATGGCCCGCAGAATCCTCTCGGCCGCCGAGCCCTGAAGAGGCCGGCCGACCTCGGGCGCAAGGTTGGCGACCATCACATCGCTCGAGACCTCGCCCACCACCACGCCATTCAGATCCTGACCGCGGATGGTCACCCGATGAACCCCGTTGGGAAACCGGGTGGTGTCCCACGACATCTCGAACGGTGGACTGTTCACCACCCCCAGCAGGCGATCCCCGACATAGAACAGAAACAGGGCGGCTTCGGGGGTCCGGGCAGCGTCGGCTCGCAGGCGCACCGTGCCCGCGAGCGTTCCGCCGGGGCGGACCGGTCCCGCGATGGCCCTCAGCTCGGAAGAACCGGCCACTGGCATAAGGGGCTCAGCACGGTCCAGTCCCATCGTCACGCCGCGGTCCAGGGCCGGACCGGACGGCTCGGCCCACGGCACATCCAGCAAGCCGGGGTCTGGAGTCTTGCCGGCGGACAGGTCGGAAAACGCCTTCATCAGCCGCAATCGGGGATCCTGGGCGTTCAGCCGGTCCAAATCCACCTTGTGGCCGGCAAGCAGAGCCACATAGGCCCGCGCGATCGCCGCCTCGTCCGCGTCCTCCGGCGCAGTGATTCCCGCCAGCGCTTGTGAGGCTGCCGCGAAGTCCCGCAGTCCCAGCCGGGAAAGAGCCAGACCAAAGGCGCACAGCGAGCTGTCGCCGCCCAGCTTCGCGGCATCCTGGAAGGCTGCCTCCGCCTGCGTATATGCTCCGCACTGGAGCAACAGAACACCCCGAGCCAGATAGGCCAGCGGTTCGTCTCTGCGCAGCGCGAACGCCGAGGTCAGGAACTGGTTGGCGCCTATGAGGTTGCCGGTGTCCATCTCGGACAGGGCGGAAGCAAGCGCCGTGAGGTAATCCTCCCCGGAAGGAGCGGGGCCAGCGGCATAGCTCCCGCGAGAGGGGATGAGGAAGGCGATCAGGCAGGCCAGAATGACGCGTCTCAGCACCACGGTATATGGACTATGCCACACAATCCTCCGAGGAGTCCAGCATCGAAACCCATCACAGGGCAAGATGCACGGTCTGGTCCCCTGGCTCGAAGGCGATACCCAGGAACAGACCACTCGACTCCAGCCGGCCGCGCACTTCGGCCGTTACCCACACGGAAGGCCAGTCCATGAATCGCATCCAACCGCTGCCGTCCCATTCGGCCGGGTCCACACGCCACCGGATGGCAGCCTCGTCCTCTTCCAAGTAAAGATACCGGCCACAGCAAGAACAATGGTGAAAAGCATGCCTGAATCCGAGGGGGACGCCGGCCGCGCCGTGCACCACCAGTTCGAACAGGCGTTGAACCGTCTTGCTGCGGCAGCCGGTGACCCTCACCGGGTGCCAAGTGACTCCGGTGAAACCGGATTGCTCGAACACCCGCACCGCCCGTTCGCTGATGACCAGGCTCCCTCCCACCCGCATCACGTCCGGATATTCCGTATGGTTCACGAAAAGGGGCTGAGGTCCCACACGCGCCCCGCCGCGAACCGGGCGCCATTCGGGAAGTCGCATCATCCTGCGGACCACCGCCTCCACTCTTCGGAATTCGCCGGGAGAAACGGGGGGCAGAGGGAAGCTGGGAAGGTCTTCCAGACATTCCTCAAGACCGGGAAATGCTTCCCTCATAGCGAGAGTCTCTGTGGCGGAGCAGATCCTGAGCACCGCCGCTTCCAGACCGGGCGGAGGCGGCTCAGGGATGTCCATCGCGACGGGGTAGAGAGGAGAAGACTGGCCACACTTCTGGCAGGCCACCCGCGGAAGCGTCAGCCAACCCGCCGCCAGATCTAGGATGACACCCGGTTCAGGAGCGTCGTCGTCCCGACGGTGCCACCATTCCCAGTCGCCCGGAGGATTGTCGTAATATTGCTCTGTGATCCTGTAGACCTGCATCGCCAGCCACCCGCCGACCGCGCCTAGGATGCATCTTTTTGACGGACCGCGGGACAGTTCCTGTTGTGCCGGCGAACGTCAGGTCAGGAGCGGGGAACGCGGCCGGACGCACTGGCCGCATCCGGGTCCGCGCCGCAGATGCGGCACAGCGCCAGCAGGAAGCGCTCCCACAGACTGACCTCGGGGCTCTTCGCCGGCTCCAGATCCTGCGCCAGTTCCCTGGCCTCCGGCAGAAGCACCGGGATTTCCCCCTCCCCGACGTAGCCGTACACACGGGCCAGATTCCGGGCACCTTCTTCAGAGCGGGCATAGCGCACCTGCCACTGCAGCTCGCGATTCTCGCGTTGTGCGCCGAGACGGCGCTGCTCCAGCTCCGGAAAATCCCGCGCCACCAGCCAGGCCTGCAGATGCGGCCGCAGAGCCCAGGTCCCCACGAAGAAAAACGCGACCGCCACGCCCAGCCAGGTCAGGCCCCGAAGCACGGCCGCTCCGGAAGGCAGCTTCACCCTGCGCCGGCCTCTCCGCGCTTTCCGCACGCGGGGCTTCAGCCCGTTCAGCCTCAGAAGATCCTTCTCCGATTCCGACGGCATCCTGCCCTCACATCCAGACGGTATCTCCCACGCGGTGATACTTCACCAGACACGTGTTCCCCGGCACGCCTGCCGGCACGCCCGCCACGATCACCACGGGGTCTCCCCATTTTACCATCCCGGCGGCCATCGCGCAGTTCACTGCGTTGAAAATCATCTCATCCGTGTTTCCGGCCGGGGGCACCATATATGGTCTCACCCCCCAGGACAGGCATAACTGAGCCGCCACCCACTCCGACGTGACGGCCGCGAGGATGGGAACATCTGGACGGTGCTTGCTGACCGCCCGGGCCGTGGCTCCGGTGCTGGTGCATGTGATGATGGCCCTGGCCCCGAGATGCCCGGCCATCCGGGCCGCGCCGAAGGCGATGACCTCTGTGGGATCGGGCGGCCGCGACAGGCTCCTCTCCTCCCGCATTTGGGACCTGCGGCAGAAATCCTCGGCGGAAGACGCGATGGACGCCATCGTGCTGACGCACCTTGCGGGATATCGTCCGACGGCTGTCTCTTCAGAAAGCATTACGGCGTCCGCGCCGTCGAGGATGGCATTAGCAACATCCGTAGCCTCGGCCCGAGTGGGCCGGGGGCTCGCGACCATACTCATCAGCATCTGCGTGGCCACAACGACAGGCTTTCCGGCCTCGTTGCACAGGTTCACCAGACGCTTCTGGACCGCGGGCACGTCACGGATGGGCGTTTCGATGCCCAGATCTCCTCGGGCGACCAGCACTCCGTCGAAAGCCGCTATGATAGCTCCGATGCGCGCGAGCGCCTGGCGGCGCTCCACCTTGGCCAGCAGCCGGACATGCTCGCGCCCCGCCTCACGCGCCGCCTGCCGGAACGGCTCCGCATCCTCCGGTCCACCCACAAAAGAGACCGCCACCCAGTCCACGCCCATCTCCAGCCCGCACCGGAAGAGCTCCAGATCGCGCTCCAGCGCTCCGGGGACGGCAATGTCCACATCCGGCAGATTGACACCCTTGTGGCCGCTCAGCACTCCCTCGCTCAAGACTTTCGCCCGGACCCATCCTTCGCCTGTCTCCACCACGCGCATATGGATGAGACCGTCCGCCAACCACATCTCCGAGCCGGGGCGAAGCGCCGCCAGCACGCAGGGATGCGGAAGGCTGAACACATCCCCGTCTCCCTCGACATCCTCCTCCACGAAGCGCACCAGGCTGCCACGCCGGAGCCGCACCCCTCCCTCCACCACCCTGCCGATGCGGATCTTGGGTCCGGGCAGATCCTGCAACAGCGCAACAGGCCGACCCAGGGAAGCAGCAACGGAGCGGACCCGGTCCGCGACAGTTGCGTGGTCTTCCGGGGTCCCGTGCGAGAAGTTCAGCCGGGCGACATCCATGCCCGCCCGCGCCAGCCGCATAATCTCGGACCGGCTGTTGCTTGCCGGCCCCAGCGTGCAGACGATTCTTGTGCGTCTCACCCGCTTACTCCCTGTGCATTGCTTCCGTCGATCCCTGAAGGGGTTCCTCACCAAATCGGCCCCTCCCTCCGCTGCGGAGAAAGGGGCCGACCAGCGTGCTTCTGAGTGGGGCGGACCCGAAGTCCGCCGGTTACTTGACGTTGTAGAAGGCGTCCCGTCCAGGGAAGACCGCCGTGTCTCCCAGCTCCTCCTCGATGCGCAGGAGCTGATTGTACTTGGCCACGCGATCCGTGCGGGACGGGGCACCGGTCTTGATCTGCCCCGCATTGGTCGCCACGGCAATGTCCGCAATGGTGACGTCCTCGGTCTCGCCGGAGCGGTGGCTGACCACGGCGGTGTAGCGCGCCCGCTTGGCCATCTCGATCGCCGCCAGCGTCTCCGTCAGGGTTCCGATCTGGTTCACCTTGATGAGGATGGAATTGCCGATGCCCTTCTGGATGCCTTCCTGGAAGATGCGGGTGTTGGTGACGAAGATATCATCACCCACAAGCTGGATGCGGCCGCCCAGGCGATCCGTCAGAAGCTTCCAGCCGTCCCAGTCCTGCTCGGCCATGCCGTCCTCCAGGCTGACGATGGGATACTTCTCAACAAGCTGGACCCAGAAGTCCACCATCTCTTCCGGCGATTTCTGGAAGCCGGACTTCCAGAAATCGTATTTACCGTCCTTCCACAGCTCCGAGGCAGCCGGATCCAGAGCGATGGCCACCTGCTCGCCCGGCGTGTAACCGGCCTTCTGAATGGCCTCGACGATGACCTCCAGCGCCTCCTCGTTGGCCTTCAGGTCAGGGGCGAAGCCACCCTCATCGCCGACGGTGGTGCTGTAGCCCCGGCTCTTCAGAACTCCTCGGAGCGCGTGGAACACCTCCGCGCACCAGCGCAGCGCTTCGGAGAAGCTGGACGCTCCCACGGGCATGGCCATGAACTCCTGAAGGTCCACGCTATTGTCCGCGTGCTTGCCGCCGTTCAGAATGTTCATCATCGGGACCGGCAGGGTCCGCGCGCTGGTGCCTCCGATGTAGCGGTAGAGGGGTATTCCCAGCGACTTCGCCGCCGCGTGGGCGCACGCCAGGGAGACGCCCAGGATCGCGTTGGCCCCCAGGTTGGACTTGTTCTCCGTGCCGTCCAGTTCAATCATCATCTCGTCAATGCCGACCTGGTCGGTCACGTCCATATCCAGAAGCTCGGGGGCGATCTTGTCGTTGACATTTTCGACCGCCTTGAGGACGCCCTTGCCCAGGTAGCGGTCCTTATCACCGTCGCGCAGTTCGACCGCCTCCCGGGTGCCGGTTGAGGCTCCACTGGGAACGGCGGCGCGCCCCAGGGTTCCGTCCTCAAGATAAACGTCCACTTCGATGGTGGGATTGCCGCGCGAATCCAGGATCTCCCGCGCGTGAATGTGTTCGATGCTCGTCATTGTTCGGTTTGGCCCTTTCCGGAAAAAGTGAAGCAGCCCTCCTGCCGGGGCGCATTCTAGCATAATTGCCGGTCGAGGTCACAGAGAAGAAGGATGCGCTTCCGGTGCCTGCCACAACCGGACATCGGCGGCGGAGTCCAGCAAACCATGCTCGCGCGAGCGGCGCAGGAACTCGCGCAGCCCGGCAAGCTCGCGCTCGCCCATATCGTAGACCATGATCTCGGCCAGATAGCGGAGAATAAGGGCGGGCGGCAGCCCCAGATTGATGGCCTCCTCGCGAGCGATGGTCTCCAGATCGCGCATTCCGGCGCGGCGGGCCTCCCGCAAGATGTGCAGGTCGCGCTCATCCGCTCGGCCGCGGCGCGCCGCCCATACCCCGAAGACAAAGGGCAGGCCGCTCAACTCCTTCCAGGCCTCACCCAGATCCAGCACGTGCGGAACCTGTGGCGCGTGCAGCATGGCGTTATTGCCGATGAGTAGGCAGGCATCCGCCTGACTCAGCATATCCGCAGGATAGGGTTCCAGCCGGACGAACTCCGGAGTGGCTCCGAACCGGTCCGCAAGCAAGATGCGCGTCAGAGCCGCCCCGGAAAGCGAGCTGGTGTCCAGCGCCACCCTGCGGACTGAGGAGAACGGCCTTTGCGAGAACAGCAGCACGCTGGTCACAGGACCGTCGGAGGCGATGGCGAAACCGGGGATGATCTCAAGCTCAGGATTGGCCAGCGCCTCGAAGCTGGAGACGGCCGCGATATCGCAGGATCCTTCCCGCAACCGCAGCGCCAGACCGGAAGGAGTATCGTAAACCAGTTCGTAGCCCTCCGGCGGGCGGCGCTCGATGGAACGGATTAGGGGACGCACGTTCAGATAGGGCAGGCAACCCAGCACCGTGGTCTTCACGACTGCCACCTTCCCCGCAGCGCGTCCAGCAGCGTGAACACAAACAGCAAGATGCTCACAATTCCGTTCATCGTGAAGAACGCTGTGTTAACCCGGCTTTTGTCCTGCGGACTCACCAGAGTGTGCTCCCATACCAGAAACGCTCCCACGACAAACACTCCGATGACATATAGGCTCCCGAGCCCGAGCACCCTCCCATACCAGACCAGCAAGACAATCATCGCCGCGTGCAGGGCACGGGAGACGTAAAGGGCGTTCTCCTCCCCGATTGCGGCCGGAATGGAGTGGAGCTTCTCGCGGCGGTCAAACTCTGTGTCCAGCAATGCGTAGATGATGTCGAACCCCGCCGTCCAGGCCGCTACCGCCGCCCCCAGAATGAGGGGATAACTGCTCCACTCGCCAGTCACTGCGATCCAGCCACCCACCGGAGCGATGCCAAGCGACGCCCCCAGAAACAGATGCGAAGCCGGAGTGAACCGCTTCGTGTAGGAGTAACCCAGGATGATCGCCAGAGCCAGCGGCGAGAGTGTGAAGGCGAGCGGGTTCAGCATCCAGCTCGCAGCAAAGAACACTCCCGCCGAAATGACCAGGAGAGCACGCGCCTGAGCCTGACTGACCTCGCCGGTGACCAGCTCACGCTGCGCGGTGCGGGGGTTTCGCCGGTCCAGAGGCAGGTCCACGATCCGGTTGAACGTCATGGCCGCAGTCCGCGCTCCAGCCATAGCCAGCAGAATGAGCAGCGCGGTCCGCGCATCAGGAAACCGTCCCAGAGCCGTCAGTGCCCCCATGTAGGCGAAGGGAAGCGCAAAGATGGTGTGCTCCAGCTTCACCAGACTGGCCAGCCGGAACGGAAGCGGACGGCGCCAGCCATTCACTCGTCTTCCCTCCAGCCGGGAAGGACGTCCTGATCGACCCCAAGCGACTGCAGGATGCGGGCGACGATGAAGTCCACAAGATCCCCCACGCTCTGGGGGCGATGATAGAACCCTGGGGCGGCTGGCAGGATGGTGGCCCCGGCCTCGGCCAGTGTCAGCATGTTACGCAGGTGGATGGCCGATAGAGGGGTCTCGCGCGTGACCAGCACCAGGCGGCGGCGCTCTTTCAGGCACACATCGGCTATGCGGCTGGTCAGATCGCTGGAGATCCCGTTTGCGATCCGTCCCAGCGTGCCCATCGAGCAGGGAACGATGACCATCCCGTCATAGCGATAGGAACCGCTGGATGGTGGGGCGGTCAGGTCGCGTGGACTCATCAGGGTGACGCGCGCAGCGAGATCGCCCAGTTCCAGATCCCGTGCCGGGTCGAAGCCCTTCAGACCCACCTCGTGCGAGGCCACCGCCAGAGCGTTGGAGCTGGTGGTCAGCCAGATGCGGTCCCACAGGCGCGCCGCCCGCTTCAGGAACTCCAGCCCGTAGATGGAGCCGCTCGCGCCGGTTATGGCCACCACCAGCCTGCGCTCCCTGTGATCTTTGCTTTGCGCCGACATATCCTTCCAGCGGCATTGTAGCCCACCCGCCACCCGTTGGCGACGCCCCGATCTGTCGGCCGTGCGCGGCGCGGAGCACGGCAGGCTATAATCGGAACGGGAGGCCGCAGGGGGAAACCATTGGCATCGCTGAACCAGACCCCTTCGGGGGAGAGGCTGCATATCAGCATCTTCGGCAGGCGCAACAGCGGAAAGTCCAGCCTGATCAATGCGCTGACGGGGCAGGATATCGCCATCGTTTCGGACGTGCCAGGCACCACCACCGACCCGGTCTCCAAGGCGATGGAGATCCTGCCGCTGGGTCCCGTTGTGGTGACGGACACCGCCGGGCTTGATGACGTCGGGGAGCTCGGTGCGCGCCGCGTGGAGCGCTCCCTGAAGGTGCTGGAGAGGACCGACCTTGCCATCCTGGTGGTGGACTGCACGCGTGAGCCGTCTCCTGAAGAGGACCGCCTGGCAGGGGACATCGCGGCGCGGGGCATCCCGCTGGTGGCCGTGGCCAACAAGTGCGATCTGGCCGATGCCGCCCCATGGGAGCGGTGGGCCGCGGAGCGCAAGCTACCGTTCGCGGCGGTCAGCGCGGTGAGGGGGGACGGAATCAACTCGCTGAAAGGGTTGCTCATCCGGCACGCCCCCGCTTCCGGAGACCAGACCATCGTGGGAGACCTGGTTTCGCCGGGGGATGTTGTGGTGTTGGTGACCCCGATTGACCAGGCGGCGCCGAAGGGGCGGCTGATCCTGCCGCAGGTGATGACTATCCGGGACGTGCTGGATCAGGGCGCTCTGGCTGTGGTGACGCGCGAGCGCGAGCTGAAGCAGGCCATCGAGGGACTGCAGCGCCCTCCCAGACTGGTCATCACGGATTCCCAGGCGTTTCTGAAAGCTATCGCCGACACCCCTCCCGGCGTGCTGTTCACCAGTTTCAGTATTCTGATGGCACGCTACCGGGGCGACCTGGAAGGGTTTGTCCGGGGGAGCAAATATATTGACCGTCTCCGCCCGGGGAGCCGGGTGCTGATCGCCGAAGCCTGCACGCACCACACACAGCCGGATGATATAGGCAGGGTGCAGATACCACGCTGGCTGAGGCAATATGTGGGAGGTGAACTGGAGTTCGGGTTCGCGAACGGTCGGGACTTTCCGAAAGATGTCTCCCGCTACGATCTCATCATTCATTGCGGAAGCTGCATGATCACTCGCCGCGAGGTAATCTGGCGGCAGCATCAGGCAGCCGAAATGGGCATCCCCATGACGAACTACGGAGTGGCGCTGGCCAAGGTGCATGGTATCCTGGAGCGCGCTCTGGAGCCGTTCCCGCTGGCGAGGCTGGCGCTGGACGAGCCCGAGGAAGCCGACCGCCAGTGGCGCCCGCTGCAATTAACAGGAGGGATACTATGAAATTTCTGACAGGGCTGTTCGTCCTCGTCTGTCTGGCGGCGATGCTGCCGGACGCTTACGGCCAGGCGGCGGTCGTGGTGAACGGCCAGAGCGTTCCCCTGGACCACTATTACCGCCGGATAGAGCAATCGCCGGTGGAACCGGTCACGGCATTCATTACGCCGGTGGCCAAGCAGGCCGGGTTGGCCGTGCTGAACAATCTGATCAAAGAGACGATGTTGCTGCAGCTCGCAGAAAAGGAAGGGGTCTCTCCCACTGAACAGCAGATCAGTGAGCGATTCGCCGCTCTGGAAGAGATTCTGAAGCAGCAGCTTGTGGATCTGAAGACACTGCTGAGCGGAGCGGGAGTGAGCGAGGCCGAGTTCCGGGAATCCCTGAAGCCGGAGATCGCGCAGACGAACATCTTCTCCAAATACATCATCATCCCAGAGGTGTCGATCAAAACAGCCTATCGTAATTATACGACGGACCTGCCGGAGGATCAGCGCCGCTTGTCCCCCTACTACCTTCCGGAGGCTGTATTTCTGCAGGCAGTGATTGCAGAGACCCGGGAGAAGGCGGAGGAGGCACGACAGCGCCTCCTGAACGGCACGCCGTTTCCGGAGGTGGTGAAGCAGTATTCTGTGGATCCCAGATCGCGGGAGCGCGGAGGCGACGTCGGCTGGCTGAGCCGGCCAGACACCGTGCGGACGGCCATCCCCGGGATTCCGCCGGAGATTTACCAGAAGGCGTTTGCCACGAAGACGGACGAGATCAGCGAACCGTTCGAGTCAGGTGGGCGATGGGTACTGCTGAAAGTGCGGGAGAGCAAAGAGGCCCGCTTTCTGCCATTCGAGACGGCGAAGCCAATGATGCGGGACCGCTTGCTCATTATCAGCGCGGCAGCCGATCCCCAGATACGCGCGCTGCTGGAAAGAGCGCGCAGCGAGGCAACGGTAGAGGTGAAGATTCCGGCCTACCGCGGACAGGTGGAGATCACGATTCCGGTAGTCTCCTCTCGACTGGCGGGTTTTTGAGGAAAACGGGAGCAACTGTCATCCCCGTAACTGTCCGCCTGGAACCCCGGATGCCCCCGGCGGCGTATTGCTGACCGGATATTCCGGGAGCGGCCCACCCGGCTGCTAAAGCTCCTCACTGGCGCTTGCAGCCGGATGTGCTACTGTTCCCGGCAGGAGGAACTCCAAATGAAGAAGTTCATCTGCGCGGGGGTTCTGCTGGCGAGTGGGAGCGCTTTTCTTCCCACAATGTCAGCGGCGGCTGCTGCCGGAGACGTGGTGGTCGGGGAGCATGTGGTCCTGCGCGTCAGGTATCCGTCGGCCGGTCTGTCCGTGGAGCAACGGGCCGAGGCCATTCAGCAGCGGATCTTCGGGTTTCTGGGAGCGGTGCCTTTCGATGCCGCTCAGGTGCGGGTGCAGCCCCACGGCAAGAACTACGCGGTGATGATCGGCTCGACGCTTATCGTCACCACCGACCCCCGCACCGCAGCGGCAAACGGTATGACGGAGCGGCAGCTTGCAGACCTGTGGGCGGCGAATCTGGCGCGTGCCATTCCGCTGGCCAAGGCGCGCACTCCCGACGAGGCTCCTGCCGCTTACGCACCCACGTTGACGGGCACACACTGGAAGGCGCTGAGCATTGGTGACCGTCCAGCCCGGCACCCGGGCGAAGGCCAGACTGAGGTGCACTTGGAGCTGGACGCCTCTGGGAACCGTGTCTATGGCTCCGGTGGGGTCAACCGTTTCCACGGGTCCTTCACTGTGACAGGGGACTCCCTGAAGTTCTCTCCGATGGCGCGTACGCTGATGGCCGGTCCGCCGGAGTTGATGAAGCAAGAGGATGCGCTGATGTCCGCGCTGGAGAAGACTGCCTCCTACAAGATCACGAAGGAGACTCTGCGCCTGTTCGACAGCGCAGGCCGGGAACTGGCCCGCTTCGTGGCCGCACCAGCCCCGCCGGCGCAGCGGCAAGGCCACTGAATCCGGCAGCCTTACTGCAGGATGGCGACAGCGCCCGTGTCAGTGCGATGCGGGCGCTGTCCCTGTATGGAAGGCTGCAAAGATGATGAGGGCATAGAGAGCCAGGAAAACCCAGCCAGACCAGCGCGTGAGACGCCGCCGCATCAGGTTGAACCCCGCAAAAAAGGTCAAGATGGTCATCACGAGGAACGGCGCGGAGACCACTCCGTCCACGTGACCCCGACCGTGCAGCCAGGCCGCCGCCGGCATCACAGCGAGGAGCAGGCTGTTATGGTTGACCTTGGAACCCATGAAGTTCGCCACGGAGATCTCCGCCAGGCGCCCGTCGCGGATGACGGTGAGGTAGGCGGTCATCTTCTCCGGCATCTCTGAGGCGATGGGGCTCAGGATGATGGCAATGGCCATGGGACTGACGCCGAACTGCCTGGCCAGGTGCACCATCGAAAGGACAAACGGTTCGGCGCAGGCAAGGATGATGACTCCGCCCGCCAGGAATAGCCCGGCCGCCGCCCACGCACGCCTGGGGGTGACATTGTGCTCGATGCGCGCCGCCTTCGCCCGCGCAATCCGGTAATGCTGAGCCACATAGAAGCCGAAGACCAGCGCCAGGATGAGCGCGTCCTTCAGATCCAGCCCATCCCCCTCCCATGCCAATGCCAGCGCCACCGCGGCAGTCAAGAGAAGATAGACCGCATCCAGCCGCGTGTGGCGGGAAAGCTCTATGGCATCCACCGGCCTGCGGCTGAACCGGCTGGTGGCGAACAGGATGACCGAACCGTAACCCAGCGTGACCAGCAGTGTGCACGCGCCGATGGCTGATCCCAACGCGACATCCGGCCGGTTGTGCACCATGGCAAAATAGACGAACAGATACTCCGGCAACGTGGTCACGAGCGCAAGCAGGATGCTTCCTGCGAAGTTCGCGCCGTACTTCTCGGCCATGGTCTCAGCGCCGTGGCTGAGCAGCCAGCCGCCCAGCGTGATGGCAAGAAGCAGCAGCAGAAACCAGACAATCTCCATCAAAGAAGCATTCGAATCCTTTCCAACCGACCGACTCTTTTATCCCGTCACTGGCAGCAAGAAGCACAAAAGCGGGGGCGCGAGCCGCGCCCCCGCCGGGATGCCCCATTGCGGACCGGACTCCCTTACTCCACCGTGACGCTCTTGGCCAGATTCCTGGGCTGATCCACATCGCACCCGCGCCGGACGGCGATGTGATAGGCGAGAAGCTGCAGCGGCACTGCGACGACGATGGGCGAGAGATACTCCGGCGTCTCCGGGATATACAGGACATCGTCCGCATGGTCCATGATGGCGGTATCGCCCTCCGTGGCCACGGCGATAACCTTACCGGACCGGGCGCGGATCTCCTGGATGTTGGAGATCATCTTGTCGTAGACCGCGCTCTTGACACAGACGCAGACGACAGGCAGCGACGGGTCCACCAGCGCGATGGGGCCGTGCTTCATCTCACCGGCAGCATACCCTTCGGCGTGGATGTATGAGATCTCCTTCAGCTTCAGGGCACCTTCCAGTGCGCTGGGGAAGTTGTAGCTGCGGCCCAGGTAAAGCGAACTCTGAGCCGTGTGGTACTTCTCCGTGCACTCCAGAATGGCGCTCTGGTCCGCAAGAACCTTCTCGATCTTCCCGGGCAGCTCTCTCAGCTCCGAGACCATCTCCGAGATCCGCTCATCCGAAAGCACGCCGCGCAGCCGCCCCAGATACATGGTGAACAGGACGAAGCAAGTCACCTGAGAGGTATAAGCCTTGGTGCTGGCGACACCGATTTCCGGGCCGGCGTGCTGGTAGATGACGCCGTTGGACTCCCGCGCAATGGAGCTGCCCACCACGTTGCAGATGCTGACCACCTTCGAGCCCCTGCGCTTTGCCTCGCGCAGGCCCGCCAGCGTATCTGCCGTCTCGCCGGACTGGGTGACGGTCATCACCAGCGTGCTCTCGTCCACCAGCGGGTTGCGATAGCGGAACTCACTGGAGAGATCCACCTCGCAGGGGATGCCCACGAAGCTCTCCAGCAGATACTTGCCCACCAACCCGGCATGCCAGGCCGTCCCGCACGAGATAATGACGATCTTCTTGATGGCGCGCAGCTCATCGTCCGAGATGCGCATATCATCCAGCGTGATGCTGCCGTCGGCCGCAAAACGCCCTCGCAGCGTATCGCGGATGACCTGCGGCTGCTCGTGGATCTCCTTGAGCATGAAGTGCGGATATCCGCCCTTCTCCGCCGCGGATGCGTCCCATTCGATGGTGTGGACCGGCTTCTCGACCACGTTGCCGTCCAGGTCCGTCACCGTGACGCCGTCTTTCGTGATGCGGATGACCTCGTGATCGTCCAGATAGATGATCCGCCGGGTGTGGTTCAGAATGGCGGGAACGTCGCTTGCAATGAAGTTTTCTCCCTCGCCCAGACCCACAATGAGCGGACTGCCGCAGCGGGCCGCCACCAGCACATCCGGCTCCTGATCGCAGACCACCCCGATGGCATATGCGCCCTCAACCTCCTTGAGCGCGTCCCGAACAGCCTGAGCCAGGTCCCCGCGGTAGTATTTCCCGACCAGGTGCGCCACCACCTCAGTATCCGTCTGGGAGCGGAATGTATGCCCCTCCGCGATCATCCGCTCCTTCAGGGACTGGTAGTTCTCGATGATGCCGTTGTGGACCAGATGGATGGTGCCGCTGTTGTCCGAGTGTGGATGTGAGTTGACTTCCGAGGGTGCCCCGTGAGTGGCCCATCGGGTGTGCCCCACGCCCACCTTGCCCGGCAGGGGGGACTTCTCGAGATCCTCCGCCAGCACCCGGAGCTTTCCGACGCGCTTGCGCACGCTGACGCTGCCGTTCGTCACGACGGCGACTCCCGCGGAGTCATAGCCGCGGTATTCCAGCCGTCTCAGCCCGCCGATGAGGA
The DNA here is from genome assembly GCA_025998755.1 of Armatimonadota bacterium. Lineage (NCBI taxonomy): Bacteria > Bacillati > Armatimonadota > Armatimonadota bacterium. The sequence goes on along the minus strand of AP024674.1, from coordinate 2,894,927 downwards.
CGGGGACCGCATCTTTTTCCCCGATGTAACCGACAATCCCGCACATAGTCCCTGTTGTGACTCCCCCTTGAGTCTGATATTACCGCAGGCGCCGCGCCCGGGCCAACTGAACCGTGCCTGACCGGTGCGCGCTCGTTGCGCCGAGAGTCAGTATAGCATGCTGGAAGCCCGCTCCCGGGGTTCCGGGGGCGGAATTGTGTAACCGAATCCGCAAATGCGTAACCGGGTACATTAGAGCGCTTCCAGCCTGCGGTGTCCCGGCTTTGCGGATATCATACGCGAGGTGAATGAAAGGGGTGTCAGAAGGCGTGCAGACAGAAAGGCAGGGAGAAAGCAACGGGGGAAGCTTGCTGGAGGGGATCGTCCGAGATTTCGGGGTCGGGGCGGTGGTGGCGGAAGCCAGGGAAGAGGGAGGAGATCTCCAGCACGCAGTTTTCAACGGAGACCCGGGCAGAAGCGGGGTTCTACGGGCATCCTGCGGGAACATGGAACTGGCGATCCGGGAGTCACCCACAGAGACGGGGGTGGATCTTCTTCTGACCGCGCAGCGCCGCAGATCTGGCCGTCTGGAACGCTTCAGCCTTTTTCTGGAGATCCCTACCGAGAGGCTGCCGGGCTTCCGTCTGCACCCGCTTCCCTTCCGGGTGGGATTGGACGGAAGAGACCGGACCGTTGCCGTGAACGATGCGCCGCCGTTTGAGGACTTCGCGGAGGGGTGGATCCTTGAGAACGGGCAACGCGGGCTGGTGGTAATGCGCGTGCCGGACGGCTCGCACGAGACCTGTTTCGTCCCTGCGGAGACCGCCGCCCAGAACGGCGGGAAGGTCATTCGGATAGGAATCGCAGGTGCCGACGGAGAGGATCACCGGACCCGCAGCCTGTTTGTCCGAAGGCTGGAGAAGGGAGAAAGCGCGCAGTTTCCGCCCCTGCGCCTGGTGCCTTTTGCGGGAGGATGGGAAGAGGGCGTCGCCCTGTTCCGAAACATCCTCAGTGCCAGGCTGACGCGCCTGCGCAAGCCCCGGCGCGTGTCGCCGGTCTCCTACAACACTTACCACGACTTCGGACCGTCGCTTTCGCGCGCAAAGCTGGAGCCCCTGATGCCCCTGTTGCGGGATACAGGGTTCGGATTGCTGCACCTGGATCCAGGCTGGGAGACATTCTGGGGATCCGCCGTCTGGAACGAGGCGGAGATGGGACCGGTGGACGATTTCGTGAAGCTGGCCGGCTCGTACGGATTGAAGGTGGGCTGCTGGACCACCCTACACACCCAGAACACGGAGCTCCAGGACGGCCGCTACTGCCGAGACGCCAGCGGAGAAAAATTCGTGGCGGAGGACTTCGGAGAGGTGAAGCTCTGGGGAGTGTGCCCCTGCGGCCCCTGGAGGCAGGAATTCGTCCGCAATATGAGAGCGCTTGCGGACGCGGGATTCGTTTTCATCAACTCCGACTTTCACGACTGGCCCTGGCGGGAACAGTCCTGCCACGATCCCTCACACGGACATTCCGTGCCCCTGACCCGAGAGGAGTGGGCTCTGGCCGTCAACTGCGCCTTCGAGGAGATCCGCGCCGGACACCCGGATCTGGTCGTCGAGATGCACGACCACGTGGAATCCGGGGAATACCGGACTCCGGCGTGGTATCTGTTCGACCGGCCGGAGAGCTACGACGAGAAGTGGGCCTACGAGTTCATGTGGAAGACGCACCGGGATCTGATGGAAGGACGGCTGTTCTCGCTGTATCACCTGCGCAAGGCGGAGCCGGTGCCGCTGTTCCTGCATATTAACATGAGCACCGACAATGCGAACGCCATCGCATTCTGGTACGTGGCTTCCTGCGTGACCCATGTCGGCGTGGGCGGCTTGGTAAAGGCGCCGGAGGAGGTCCGGGAAGGCTACCGCCGCGCCATCGCAACCTATAATCGCTACTTCGAGGAGTTCACACGTGGGGAGTTCGCGGGGATAGACGAGCTGACCCACCTGCACACCGCTCCAGACGGAAAGCGAGCCGTCCTGCTCTGCTTCAACCTGACGCGCGAATCCGCAGCCCGCACGGTGCTGGCGCCCGTCCCGGAAGGAACGAAGCAGGCAAAGCTGGAAGACGGCACGCCTCTGGAGATCTCCGGCGGGAAGGTGCGGGTGGACGTTGAGACCGGCCCGGAAGACGTGAGCATCGTCGGCCTTGTCTTCGATCACCGAGGGCGGGGATGGACACAGGCTGGCTGGAGGCCCTGAACAGGCGCATCGTGCAGTGCGAGCGTTGCCCGCGGCTGCGCGAATGGTGCCTTGAGGTGGCCGGGCGCAGGCGACGGGCATTCGCAGAATGGAATTACTGGGGCCGGCCCGTCCCGAACTTCGGAGACCCGGAGGCGCGCATCGTCATTGTGGGGCTGGCTCCCGCCGCCCATGGAGCCAACCGCACCGGGCGGATGTTCACCGGCGACGAAAGCGGCAACTGGCTCTACCGCGCGCTTCACGAGGCCGGCCTGGCCAGTCAGCCGCACGCCACGCACGCCGGCGACGGTCTGCGGCTCCGGCGCACACTCATCACAGCCGCCGTCCACTGTGCTCCGCCGCAGAACAGACCACTTCCGGATGAGTTCGACAATTGCCGGGAGTGGCTGCGGAGCACACTGAGCTCCGGAGCGCCCTGGCGGGTTGCCGTCACTCTGGGGCAGATGGCCTTCCGCGAGACTCTGAAGGCTCTGAGAGAGTGCGGAACAACTCCGGACATCCCTTTCTCGGGCTTCCGCCACGGGGCGGAATTTCCGCTGCCGGAGGGGAGGCGCCTGCTCTGCAGCTATCATCCCAGCCAGCGCAACACGTACACCGGGCTGGTGACCCGCGAGATGCTCAGACAGATCTTCGAAAGGGCACGGGCGCTGGCGGGGCTATGAGGGCTGGGCCGCCACCGGCGTCCTTGCAGGGAGAGGTCGCCACGGATCCGCGCCGGGCCAGATCGATCAGGGGGGCGTCAGAACGGGTCAGCAGGCGCTGGATGCCGACACGGGTCACCCCGCTCCCCGCGCCGGACCAGCGGCGGGACCGCCCCGCTCAGAGGCCCGGATGAACGGGAGCGCAAGAACCTGCGCGACTACGGAAAAAGCCACCAGCAGCGCAGGGTGCCGGGTGTAGAGCAGACCCATGGTCGCGCTGCCGGCGAACCAGGCCGCCCCGTAGACGCTGTTGAACACGCCGTATGCCGTTCCCCTCCGGCCTGCCGGAGCCATGCGCGATATGGCGGCCCGCATGACCGACTCCTGAGCCCCCATCCCCGCTCCCCAGAGGGCCACTCCGGCAAGCGGCAGCCACCCTTTGCCCAGGAACGCCAGCGGCGCAAAGGCTGCGGAGAGCGCGACGGCAATGAGCATCGCCCGCAGCCCGGCCCGGTCGTACAACCTGCCCCAGATCAGAGCGGCAGCCGCGTCCACCGCCATCGCCATTGAGTACACCAGCGCGATGGTCTGAGGCGCAAAGGCGTCAGTCCGGGCGAAATGATAGGCCATCAGCGGAAAGTCCGCGAACCCCGCAGCAACCAGAGCGACACCCGCGAGATACAGACGGAACTGCGGCGGCAGACTTCCGCCTCTTTCCTCCCTGCCGCCGTCAGGAACCTCCATGGTCCTGGGCACGGGATACTGAAGGCGGGCCGCTATGACCAGCGAGATTCCCACAATGGCCGGGATTCCGAGAATGGCAAACGCCGTGCGATGAGTGCCCCCCACCATCAACACAGCGGTCACGATGAGCGGTCCGGTGACGGCGCCAACCTGATCCAGCGCCTCGTGCAGCCCGAAGGCGCGTCCCGCTCCGGTGCGGCTGGCGGCGTGGGACAGCATGGCATCGCGCGGAGGGGTGCGGACAGCCTTTCCGAAACGCTCCGCCACAATCAGTGCGACGGCCACCTCCCACCGGCCGGCCCAGGCCAGCAGCGGAACGGCCAGCAGATTCACGCAATATCCCACGATGGTCAGCGTCCAGTAGCGGCCCGTGCGGTCGCTCAGGTAGCCCGAGACCAACCGCACCGCGTAGCCCACCAGCTCGCCCAGTCCAGACACGAACCCCACCACGGCCGCGCTGGCGCCCAGGGTCGCCAGGAATGGTCCTGTGACGCTTCGGGCGCCTTCGTAGGTCATGTCAGCAAACAGGCTGACCACTCCCAGGAGCACCACGAAGCGCATCGCCCTGCCCGTATGTCTCGCCTCGGCCGTTACTTCCGTGGTCATTGTTCCTGCTCCAGTCCTGCGCGCAAAAGCGAGTCGCGGCTGACCATCCCACGGAAGACGCCGGATTCGTCCACCACCGGCAGCCGCTTTATGCCGTGCTCCGTCATCAGACGGATGGCATCCTCAATGCGCGTCTCTTCCGTCACCGTGATCAGGCCGGTCCTCATGATGTCGCCCGCCGTCCGTGCGGACCCGGCCTGCCGCCGTGCTGCCTCGGAAAGCCCCAGACGGGCCTTCAGCGACTCCCACAGCCCGCCCCTGTGCTCTGCTAAGACGGACAGCAGATCGGAATCCGATACAAGCCCCACCAACCGCCCTTCTGAGTCCACCACGGCGACGCGCTGGATGTCGCTGTCGTCAATCAGACGGGCCACCTCCTCCAGCGGAGTGTCCGGGGGTACGGTGTGCGCGTCGCGCCGCATGATGTCGGCGACAGTTCGCACGTTGGCCACCGAGACATACTGATCCCGGATCTTGCGCCAGTCCGGGGACTCCGTGGTGATGGTCTTGAAGACATCGAAGCGGGAGAGCATTCCTGTCAGGCGGCCATCCGCGTCTACCACGGGAAGCCTCTTCAGCCCTTTGCGCAGCATCAGGTCCGCCGCTTCGCCCAGACGCTGGTCCTCCCGCACCGTGACAACGGGAGCGCTCATCACATCGGCGGCCTTCCGGTCCTGAATGGAAGCCAGGAACTCATTGACCTGCTGCTCCCCGAACTGCGCCAGCAGTCCCAGCCGAACCGGCATCCCGGCGCGCTGGATGAGATCCTTCTGCGTGATGATACCGGCGGGGCGGCCGTCTTCACCGGTCACCGGCACGCCGTTGAAGCGGTGGCGCAGCAACAGACGGACGACATCGGCCAGGGGCGTGGCGGGCGTGACGGCGTGCGGAGAGGGAGTCATGGCATCCTTCACCCGGAGCTGCCGGGGGATGAGGCGCTTCCGGGTCCGATGCGCCCGCACCTGCATCTCCTCGACGGCGACGATGCCATCGGTCACCATCTCCTCGATGCGGGGAAGCAGTTCATCCAGCTGGGCGGCCGGCAGGATGACCTCGATCTTCAGCGGCATATTGAACGACAGCACCTCCAGGCTGCCCGACGCCATCTCACCGTTCTCGTAACAACCGGCCATCGCCCGGCTCACGGTGCAGCGAGCCGCCAGGTCCGAGCGGCGCACGGCATCCAGAATGGCTTCCCACACAGGCCGCCCTTCCCAGCGGGCCTCCTCGCTTGTGAACACCTCGATTACGCGATATTCGACCGGCATTATCCGCTATCCCCCTAGATCAGCCTGCCCAGCATCAACCCCGCCTTCGCCAGCGCCAGCCCGCCCAGGTTGTTGGCCAGGATGTTAGCGGTCGCCAGCCCGGCTCTGCCGCCTTCGTGCGCCAGCACGCTCTCCACGGCAAATGTGGAGAACGTGGTGTAGGCGCCCAGGAAGCCCGTCATAAAGAACAGGCGAAAGCCCGGGCTGACACCCCGAGCCTCCCCCAGCCCGAACATCAACCCCAGCAGGAAACATCCGCTCAGGTTGACCAGAAACGTTCCGGCCGGCACCACCGCTCCGAAGAGCTTCGTGGAAGCCACGGATACAAGATAGCGGCATATCGTTCCGAGGGCGCCACCCAGTGCCAGGGCAAGAATCCTCAAATCCGGGGTCACGCTTGAACCTGTCCTTCCGGCGTAATCTTCTGATGATTCCCGACCCTCTGGATCAACGACTGAAGCTGGTTCAGATGCCCTTCCACCCGCGCCAGTTCCTGCCGCAACATCCCGCTCTGTTCCAACCGGCGGCTACGGCCGGCCTCTATGGCCCCGATGGTGGCCCGGACCGCCTCCTCCAGGCGTCTGTCCAGCTCTTCGCCGAACTCCCGGATGCTGCGGTCCAGGTTCTGCAGGGTGGGCCAGCGGACGTTCTCCACATTTTCCGCCACCAGCACCTCCACCCTCTCCTTCATCCTGGCAAGAAGCCGTCTGCGGCGCATCGCGGCCGGCAGGAACCGGTCCCAGAACCCCTCCGGGAGCAGCCCCAGAGTGATTGGCCAGTAGTGGGTCACCCAGTAGGGCTCGCGCGTCACCTCGAACTCGCCGGTATCCGTTGTGGCGTGGTGCGGCAGGTCGAACAGCTCCGCGGCAGTCTGCCGGACCGCATCCACCAGGGCATCTACCTCGCGGCGGCGGAGATCCAGGGTCTGCCGGACGCGCGACTCGAACTCGGTGGACAGCTCACCCAGCTCGTTCTCGAAGAAGGCCGGAATGACTTCCGCGAGCGCCTCCTGCGGCGCGCCGGGACCCGCGCCGGGCTCGTCAATGGCGCACTCTACAGTCTTCATAAAGAGGTTGAACGCCTTCTTGCGGAGCTGCGCCGCCTGCTCCTCAAGCAGGGCGGCCAGACGTTTGCGGTCTCCGGCCAGTCCGTCGCGCACGGCAACCTGACGCAGCTGCACCTCGCGGAACCGCTCCTCCAGCAACCTGAGCCGCCGCTCGATCTCCTCGACGGGCAGCCGCATGGTCTCCAGCGACAACCGCTTCTCCAGAAGGACCTCTTCCAGAACCTCCACCGCACGAGCCGCGACCGTCCGGTGAAGCGCGGACTCCTTCTCCCGCACCAGAAAGCTCTGCAGATGCGACTCCAGCTCGCGCATCCCGCTGGAGTCCCACAGACGGGAGTCACCGGAGCGCCTTGCCTGGAGACCCTGCCGGGCAGAGATCATCAGAAGGCGCAGGTCGCCGTCCAGACCCGCGTGCTCCCGCAGCGCACGCTCCACGAAACGGAGCATCTCCTCCCGCTCCGGCCCCTCCAGATAGTCCGCCTTGTTCAGCACGAAGAAGATCCGCCCCACCCGGGAGCGCACCCTCTTCAAGAACTCGATCTCCACCTCCGTGACCGGAGGATCCGGCGACACGACGAACAGAGCCGCATCGCACTGGGGGAGAAAGTTCAGCGTGGCTTCCGTGTTGTGCCGGTGGGTGGAGCCGATGCCGGGAGTGTCTATAAGCACCACGCCCTGCGTCAGCAGAGGCGCAGGGTGGGTGACTTCGACAGTTGAGACGTTCAGACGGTTGCCGGGATTCTCTTCTTCTGTGACATACCGCGCCAGGAAGGCGCGCAGCTCTTCCGGATCCGCCGCCGTGGCCACATCGGGATCCCGGGAACCCTGGAACTCCACCCGCGCGCTGCGTTCGCTTCCACCGCGGATAAAGGTGGGAATGGCGGTGAGGGGCAGCACGGAGGAGGGAAGGACATCCTCTCCCAGCAAAGCGTTCAGCAGGGTGCTTTTTCCGCGCTTGAACTGGCCAAGCACGGCAAGGTGAAAGCGTCGCTCACTCAGGCGGCGGGCCAGCGCGGCCAGTTTGCCGGCAGCTGCGTCCGATGCGGCCGGGCCGGAACAGAGCGCAATGGCTTCCTGAAGAGCACGGAACAGGGGATCGCCGGGAGGCGACACCGTGGGTGGGGCGACGTCCGGCAGATGATCCTCGCGCAGGGCTTCTTGCATTGGACCGTTCCTCCTGCCACCGTCCGCGGCCTTTGCAGGCGAGGACGGCTATTGCTGGTAGGAGTCATCAGCCGGTTGCGACGATTGCGGGGGACTCCATCCCCTTGCATTCAAATATCTTTTACCACATCTGACAGGCAAAAGCAACCTCACCCCGACCGCCACGCGGCCGCCTGAAGCTCCCCGCAAAGTCTCAGGACCGGCCAGGTCTGATGCCGCTCTTGCAGGCGGCGATCAGTTCGTCCACGTGGCCCGTGGCCAGCCCGATACAGGTATCGGCCGCCCCGTAGTAGACCTTCAGCTCTCCGTCCGGTTCCAGGATGGCGCCATTCGCGAACACGCAGTTCGGCACCTCTCCGCAACGCTCGTAGTCCTCGCGCGGGGTGAGGATGAAATCCGGACACTGTCCGATCACCCGGCAAGGGTCTTCCAGATCCAGCAGGACAACGCCCAGCCGATACACGTAGTTGCAAGCCAGCCAAACCCCGTGAATGATCAGAAGCCAGCCCTCGTCCGTGCGGATAGGAGGCGGTCCGATGCCCCATTTCTCGCGCATCCATGTCTGCACTTGCAGCTCCAGCGGCCGCGAGCGGCCCCAGTAAACCAGATCCGGAGAGAAAGTGACAAACGTAATGGCGTCGCTGCCGCTCATCGGGCGGTCCAATCGCGCATACAACCCGCCGATCTTCTCCGGGAAAAGGGCGCAGTTGCGGTTCCAGGGCTGGGTGGCGAATGGCAGACGCTCGAATGCCCGGAAGTCCTCCGTCCGGGCCAGCCCGATGCGCACCACCTCTCCCATGGTCTGGGCGCAGTAGGCGATGTAGTATGCCCCGTCCAGAGGCGTGACCCGGGCGTCATACTGATGCTTCTCCCAGGCCAGATCCTCCGGGCTGCCGGGGAGCGCAATCGGCTCGGGCTCCACCGTGAAGTGAATCCCGTCGCGGCTGCGCGCGATGTGCAGGCGGTTATCCCGGCGGCCGTCCTCCACCCTAGGCACCAGGATATACTCGTCGCCGTGCTTGACCGCCCCGGGATTGTAGACGGCGTTGACGTGATAGGGAAGGTCCTTCCACGTGAGGATAGGGTTACCCGGATACCTTTTCAGCAGTTCACCCGCCAGCCGCATAGATCTCTCCCCCTCGCCCCCTCAAGACTGGAGCGGGATCTCAAAGCGCTCCCTTTGATGGAAGCGGAGCAGCCGACTGTAGCCGGCCTCCCGCGCAAGATCCCGGGCGCGATCGAAATGGCGTGTTAGATGGGCCGGAGAGTGGGCGTCTGCGCTGATGACGAGGGGGATATCCCTCTGCCGCGCCTTACGGAGCAGCCGAAGGGAGGGATAGGCCTCCTCGGCCGAGAGGCTCCAGCCCGCTGTGTTGATCTCGATGGCAAGATTCGCCGCCCGGATGGCGTCCAGAGCCTGGTCCTCTTCCGCAGAAAGGTTTTGCGTGGGGCGGAAACCGTACTTCTTGGGTAGGTCCAGATGGGCCACGATGTCGCCGATGCCCTCCACGGCCATATCCCGCACCCGCAGCCAGTATTCCCGCCAGATCTCGTTAATGCGCTCCTGCGGCAGCGGATCCCAGTACTTGCGGTCTGCATCCACCGGGAACTCGTCCACATAGTGCACGGAGCAGATGATGAAATCGAAGGGATACCTGGCCAGTTCGTTTTTCAGCTGCTCTGATGTGCCCGGCAGATAGTCCACCTCGACGCCCAGCCGAAGCTGCATCCCGTCCAGACGCGATGCTGTGTCCTGCAGCTCGGCCACGTATTCACCCAGCAGGTGGAGTGGCATGGACCACTCCACCTCCCTGCGGTCCGGGAACAGCACAAAGTGATCCGAGATGCCCAGCTCGTCGAGCCCCTGAGTGAGAGCGCCCTCCACCATCTCGGCGATGGTGGGAGACCCGTCGCTCCAGCGCGTATGGTTATGGTAAGAGACCAGCATCCCTAGGTCCTTTCCAGAGGGTTATAGCATAAAGCCGGCGTTTGACGCGTCGGCGCGCGCTCCTCTAGAATAGCCCTGACCGGCCGGCAGGCGGCAACAACCTGCCCGGCCGGCTACCAGCCACAAGGAGACTGCGGGGTGAACGACGGATGAAGGTGGCGCTCGTCTGCGAGAGGTTGAACGTGATGGCGGGCGCGGAGAAGCATCTGCTGGCGCTTGCCGAGGTGTATCCGGACGCGCCTATCTACACGGCACTCTACACGCCGGAGACCATGCCGGAGGAGTTCCGCAGTAAAGACATCCGCGTCAGCTTCGCCCAGAAGGTCCCCGGCGCGGCCAAGTATCACCAGCGGTTCCTGCCCGTATTCATGCTCGCGTTTGAGCAGTTCGACCTCTCCGATTTCGACGTGGTCATCAGTATCAACCACGCCTGCGCAAAGAGTGTTATCACCCGCCCCAAGACGATGCACGTGTGCATCTGCTGCAGCCCGATGCGCTATGCCTGGGACCTGTACCACGACTACCTTCGCGAGTCCGGGAAGGGCAAGGTGTTCAATGCCATCGCTGCGCTTTTGATGTCATCGGCCCGGACGTGGGACCTGCGGACGTCCTTCGGGGTGGATCATTTCGTGGCCATCTCACGGCATGTGGCCGCCCGCATCCGGAAATACTACCGCCGGGAGTCCACCGTCATCCATCCGCCTGTGGAGACGCACCGGTTCCGCATCTCCGATGAGCTGGACGACTATTTCCTGATGGTGGGGCGCTTCGCACCCTACAAGAAAGTCGGGCTCGCCATCGAGGCGTTCAATGAGCTCCGGCTGCCTTTGCTGATCATCGGCGATGGGGAGCAGGAGAAGTATCTCAAAAGCATCGCGGGACCCACCATCACCTTCCGCAGCGGACAGAGCGACGAGCAGGTGGCTGAGGCATACGCACGCTGCCAGGCGTTCATCTTCCCCGGCGAGGAAGACTTCGGCATCACACCGGTGGAAGCGCAGGCGGCCGGCCGCCCGGTGATTGCATTCCGCCGCGGCGGGGCGCTCGACACGGTCAAGGAAGGGCTGTCGGGCATCTTCTTCGACGAGCAGACCCCGCAGGCGCTGATGGAAGCCGTAAAGCGCTACCGCCCGGAGGACTTCGACCCGCATGCCATCCGGCAGCACGCACTCTCGTTCGATACAAAAGTATTTCAGGAGGCCATCCACCGCTTCGTGGAGGAGAAGTTCGCCGCGCACCGGGAGTCGCTGCCTTGAGCAAGAGCACGCGCGTTGCTGTCTTCCGGGCCCCGGACAGCGACCGTTACAAGATGGATTACTCCGACCCGCACCGGACACTGGAACCGGCCGCAGATGAAGAACGGGTGGTGGCCGATGCTTTACGGAGCCTGGTGGATGCGGGAATCCTGCCGCACGCGGAGTATGACCGCGACAGGATGCTGGCACACAGGCGGGCCGTGCGGGAACTCTTCGAGATTCCGTGGACAGCCATTACGCCTCGGATGCAGCGCCTGCTCTACGCCATCAACGCCATCATTCAGCCCCCGGTGATGATGGCGGCGGGCGTCTTCTGCGGAAACACCTTCATCTCGAACGCCGGGGCGGCGGTGGGTCCCGGAGCCTGCTACACCGCGGAGCATCTGGTGGGCATCGAGATCGTACCTGAGGAAGCCGAGCGCGCGGAGCGGAATGTGCGGCGAATTGACTCATCCGGGGTGGCACGTGTGGTGAGCGCGGACGCCGTGACCTACGTCCGGGAATGGGACGGACCCATCCACCTGCTTTATCTGGATGCGGACGGAGCGGGCGGACGCGGCAAGGGCGTGTATCTGGACATTCTTGAGGAGGCCCTTCCGAAGATGCCTCCTGGAGCCGTCGTTCTGGCACACAACAGCGTGAACGCCGCAGAGCGCCTGAAGCATTATCTGGGGTTCGTGCGGGGCGGCGGCTCCTTTGCCGCCAGCGTGAACGTCGTGCTGGATCCGGAAGGCCTGGAAGTATCCCTCAAGGCCTAAGCCTATCTGTCGGACCCTGGCGCACGTGCGGCCGCAGGCAGTGCAGGCAGTCCAGTGAAGGCTTGCCTCTGCCGATGAATCTGCAGGGGCGACCGTCACGCGATTGCGCGGCCGGTGGCTTCATGATAAACTCCACAAGGTTGCCTGACGGCCGAAGCGGCCGGGGCAGCCGCGTGCAAATACTCAGTCCCGCGGACTGCCAGGCGGGTCGGCATCCGGATGCTTCGGGTGCCGCGCCTGCGGAATGATGCGGGGCAACGTCAACAACCAAACGGAGGACAACTTGGCAAGCATCACCATGAAGGAACTCCTGGAGGCAGGAGTCCACTTCGGTCACCGCACGAACCGCTGGAACCCCAAGATGAAACGCTACATCTACGGGGGGCGGAACGGCATCTACATCATCGACCTTCACCAGACTCTGAAGCTTTTCGAGGAAGCCCGCGCTTTCGTCCAGCAGGTGGCGATGGAGAACAAGCCCATCCTGTTCGTCGGCACCAAGAAGCAGGCGCAGGATGCTGTCGCCGAGGCTGCCAAGCGCTGCCGGCAGTACTGGGTGAACCAGCGCTGGCTGGGCGGGACCCTCACCAACTACCGTACCATCCGCGAACGCATCCAGCGGCTGCGGGAGCTGGAGAAGATGGAGGAAGACGGCAGCCTGGAGCGTCTTCCCAAGAAAGAGGCCATGCATCTGCGCGAGGAGCGCGAGCGCCTGGAGCGGTACCTCGGAGGCATAAAAGACATGCCGGAGTTGCCCGGCGCGGTCTTCATCGTGGATCTGAAGAAGGAGCGGATCGCGCTGGCAGAGGCCCGCAAGCTAGACATCCCTGTGGTCGCCATTGTGGATACCAACTGCGACCCGGATGAAGTGGACTGGGTGATTCCCGGAAACGACGACGCCATACGCGCCATCAAGCTGATGTGCTCCAAGATCGCCGACGCCATCGTCGAGGTCAAGCAGGTGGAGTGGCAGGGCGCCGAGGTGGTGGATGTGGATGAGGAAGCATCCGAAGCAGCCGAGCAACCCGACCAGGGCGAGGCTGAGGAGCCGGAGGTTCCGGCCGAGGATCTGGTGCCCGAGTTCTTTGAGGAGGCCGCTGCCGAGACGCAGCAAGCGGCTGAGGCTGAGGAGGCTCCGGAGCCTGAACCGGTGGTGGCTGACGAGGAGCCCAAGGCCGACGCCGAGCCGGCTGTTGAGGCCGAAGCAGCACCCGCCGAAGGTGAGAGCCGGCCGCGGCGCATCATCCGCGCGGGCAAGATGCCGACCACCCGGCTGGCAAAGGCCGCAGACGCGGAGGAGCAGAGCGCATCCGCCGAGACCCTGGAGCAGGAGTAAGTCTGCCGGATGCAGAGCCGGGACGCTCAGGAAGTGACGATTTCCGAACACAGGAGACAAAGAATCAGTGGCCATTGACGCTAAGACTGTAAAGCAGCTCCGGGAAGCCACCGGAGCGGGGATGATGGATTGCAAGCGCGCGCTGGAGGAGACCGGCGGCGACTTCCAGAAGGCGACCGACCTGCTGCGCCAGCGCGGAGTGGCCGTTGCGGCCAAGCGCCAGGACCGGGTTGCGTCGGAGGGGATCATCGAAACCTATGTCCACACCGGCGGGCAGATCGCGGTGATGCTGGAGCTGAGCTGCGAGACCCCGTTCGTCGCCAAGAACAGCGAGTTCAAGGACCTGGCCCACAAGCTGGCGATGCACGTGGCGTGGACGAACCCGGAGTATCTGGATCGGGACGAAGTGCCGGCTGAGGTCATCGAGCGGGAGCGCGCCATCCACGAGACCTGGGCCCGCGAACAGGGCAAGCCCGACGCGGCCATCCCGAAGATCGTGGAAGGGCGGATGGAGAAGCAGTTCTTCGGAGAGCGCGTCCTGCTGGACCAGCCGTTCATCCAAGATGAGAGCGTCACCATCCGGCAGCTCATCACGGAAGCCATCGGACGCATCGGGGAGAAGATCGAGATCAAGCGGTTCATCCGCTGGCGCGTCGGCGAGACCGCCGACGGCCAGGGCGCCGAAGCGCAGGAACAGGGAGCCTGAGCCGGCGTGACCGGCACACCCCGCTGGAGCCGGGTTCTGGTGAAGCTTTCCGGAGAGGCTTTCGCCGGAAAGCAGCGGTTCGGCATTGACCCGGAGACCATCAAGGCCATCGCGCAGGACGTGAAGGAGGCCCAGGATCTGGGCGTCGAGGTGGCGGTGGTGGTGGGGGGAGGCAACATCATCCGTGGCCAGCAGGCTTCGGGGGCCGGCATTGACCGTGTGACCGGCGACGCGATGGGCATGCTGGCCACCGTCATCAACTCTCTGGCTCTCCAGAACGTGCTGGAGCAGCTGGGTTGCGACACGCGGGTGCAGACGGCCATCAACATGGCGGCACTGGCCGAGCCGTATATTCGGCGGCGCGCCATCCGGCACCTGGAGAAGGGACGGGTGGTGATTCTGGCGGCGGGGACAGGCAACCCGTACTTCACGACGGACACCGCGGCGGTCCTGCGGGCGGTGGAGATCCAGGCGCAGGCGGTTCTGAAAGGGACGAACGTGGACGGGATATACGACAGCGATCCCCGGAAGAACCCCGATGCCCGGAAGTTCGACCGCATTGACTATATGGATGCCATCAACCGCGGTCTGCAGATCATGGACTTGACCGCGTTCACGCTTTGTCGGGAGAACAACCTGCCCGTGATCGTGTTTGATATCACGCGCAGGGGAAACATTCGCGAGGTCTTGCTGCGTAGCGATATAGGGACCTACGTGGGGAGGTTCGACGATGACCGGTGACCTGATAAAAGACGCCGAGCAGCGGATGAAGGGAGCGGTGAAAGCCGCTCAGGACGACTTCCACACCCTGAGGACGGGGCGCGCGAATCCGGCGCTTCTGGACGGCATCCAGGTGGACTACCACGGAACGCCGATGCCCATCAACCAGCTTGCAGCCATCAGCGTTCCCGAGCCACGGTTGCTGGTGATCTCGCCGTGGGATAAACAGGCCCTTGGGATGATCGAGCGTGCCATAATGAATTCGGACCTGGGGATGACTCCCACCAACGACGGACAGGTCATCCGCCTGAACATTCCCTACCTGACGGAAGAGCGGCGCAAGGAGCTTATCAAGCAGCTTCACAAAAAGGCTGAAGATCACCGCGTGGCGGTGCGAAACGTCCGCAGGGACGTCAACGACAAGATCAAGCATCAGGAGAAGGATCACCTGATCTCCGAGGACGAGGCGCGCCGCCTGCAGGAGCAGGTACAGAAGCTGACGGACAAGTACATCGAGGAGATAGACCACCTCCAGAAGGCCAAGGAGGAGGAGCTGCTGGAGGTCTGACGACCGGACGGGACACGCGACTGTTGACATATCCGCACGACCGGGCGCGCGCTTTGGGAGTGGACCCGGAGCGCATACCGCAGCATATTGCAGTGATCATGGACGGCAACGGCCGATGGGCCGAGCGCCGCGGGTGGCCTCGCCTGATGGGACACGAGCGGGGCTATCAGACGGTGGACCGTATTGTGTCATTCGCTGCGGAGCTGGGCGTGCGGGCGATGACCCTGTATACGTTCTCCGCAGAGAACTGGCGCCGGCCGGAATCCGAGATAGAGGGCATTATGCGCCTGATCGCGCAGGCGGCGCGCGAGCAGTTGATGAAACTGCTGGCGAACGGCGTGCAGCTCCGGCTGGCCGGGCGTATCCAAGAGTTGCCGGACTTCGTCCGGGAACCCCTTCTGGAGGACGTGCTAAGGACGCGCGACAACACCGGTCTGGTGCTGACCCTGGCAATCAATTACGGTGGACGGGCGGAACTGGTGGACGCGGCGCGCGCCCTGGCGGAGCAAGCCCGCGCCGGAAAGCTGGATCCCGATCAAATCGGGGAAGATACGCTGGCCGCCTGCCTTTATCAGCCGGATCTCCCCGAGCCCGACCTGCTGATCCGCACCGCGGGTGAGATGCGGATCTCCAATTTCCTGCTGTGGCAGATAGCCTACGCCGAAATCCACGTCACGCAGGTTCTCTGGCCGGATTTCTCGGAGGACGACCTGCTCCGCGCCATCGCCGACTATCAGTCCCGCGTTCGCAAATTTGGCGGCATCCCCGCCGCGGTTTGACCTTCACGGAAGAGCCGGGGATGCATTCGAAGCCCCGGACATTGCCCCGGAGACTCTGACCATGCGCTCGGAACAGACAGTCAGAAGCATCAGCGTGCTGGGCAGCACGGGCTCCATCGGGACCCAGGTGCTGGATGTTGTGGAACGCCTCCAGGGCCGGGTCAGGGTCCGTTCGCTCGCCGGCGGCAGGAACATCGAGCTGCTGGCGCAGCAGGTGCGGCGATTCCGCCCGCATTTCGTGGTTGCCTCGGATTCTGAAGGAGCCGCCGCTCTGCGTGAACATCCCGCCTGCGCTGGAGTGGAGGTGCTGTGCGGTCAGGAGGGGATGTGCCGGATCGCCTCGGATCCGGAGGTGGAGACGGTTGTCGTCGGGGTGCAGGGCTTTGCCGGTCTGCGGCCCACCATCGCCGCAGCCGAGGCAGGCAAACAGATCGCTATCGCGAGCAAGGAGGTGCTAGTCGCGGCGAAGGAACCGGTCCGGCGGGCGGTCAGAGAGGGCGGAGCGAAGCTCATCCCGGTGGACAGCGAACACTCCGCCATCTTCCAGTGCCTGACCGGCGAGCCTGAAGGCTCGGTGGAGCGCATCATCCTGACAGCGTCGGGAGGGCCGTTCGCGCGGGCCAGCCGTGAGCAGATGGCCTCCATCACTCCGGCCATGGCGCTGGCCCATCCCACCTGGAAGATGGGGCAGAAGGTGACCATTGACTCCGCCACTTTGATGAACAAGGGGCTGGAGATTCTGGAGGCGGAAGCGCTGTTCGGGGTGGATCCGCAGAACGTGGATGTGGTGATCCATCCCCGCAGCATCGTGCATTCCCTGGTGCGGTTCAAGGACGGCAGCGTAAAAGCGCAGCTTGGAGTGCCGGACATGCGGCTGCCCATCCAGTATGCCCTGCTCTACCCGGAGCGTGTGGACACGGCTCTGCCGCAACTGGACCTTTTGACCTGCGGGCCTCTTGAGTTTCACCCCCCGGATGAAGATCGCTTCCCCTGCCTGCGGCTGGCCCGGGTAGCCGCCAGGCGCGGTGGGACCATCCCCGCGGTGATGAGCGCGGCCGATGATGTGGCGGTGGAGGCGTTCCTGGACGGCCGCATCGCCTTTCTGGATATCCCGGAAATCATCGAGGATGTGATGGCGCGCGCCGATAATGAGCCTGCTGAAGAGCTGGAAACCATCATCCGGGCGGATTACCGCGCCAGGGAGATGGCCAGAGAGGCTGTCGAGAAGCATTCGCGTGCGGCCGTGCGATGAGTGGACTATCATAGGAGCAGGAGTGAACGGCGCGCCCGGCTGCTCGGGGCATCCAAACCGCCGTTCGCAGGAAAGCTGAACAGTCCGACCGATGTTTGAATCCGTTCCCATCCTGGGCTCAGCCCTATCGACGATCCTTCCCGTGCTGGGGGTCATTGCGGCGATCGTGGCGCTGGTGGTGGCCCACGAGCTGGGGCATTTCCTGGCCGCCAAGGCGGCAGGGATGCGGGTGGAGGAATTCGCCGTCGGCTTCGGCCCAGGGAAGTGGACGGTGCTCCGCCGGGGTGGCACGGAGTACAACATCCGGCCCATACCCGCCGGAGGGTTCGTGCGGATCGCCGGAATGGACCCGGGGGAGGAATCGCCGCCGGACGGGTTCAACGCGCAAAGCGTCTGGAAGCGGATGGGAGTGATCTTTGCGGGGCCCCTGGCCAGCTTCCTGTTCGGCTACCTGATCTTCTGCTCCATCGGGATGACCGCAGGGCTGCCTGTCGGCAAGCCCACCGTGGTATCCGTCCAGCCCGGATCTCCCGCGGAGAAGGTGGGGCTGAAGCCGGGCGACCGGTTCGTTGAGATCGCGGGCAAGCGCATCGAGACCGGCGAGGAGATGATGCGAGAGATCCGCTCCCGTCCCGGTCAGACCTTCAAGGTAGTGGTGGAGCGGGATGGCCGGCTGGTAACCCTGTATCCCACGAGCCGCAGCGACCGGGAAGGGTCCCGCGTGGTGGGACGGCTGGGGTTCACCCCCGGAGCCGAGATCCAGCGGCTGGGGGTGTGGGACTCCATTCGGAAGGGCACCGAGATCAGCTTTGGAATGGTGCGCCAGCTTCTGGGCGTCATCAGCTCGCTTGGCCGGTTGAAGCAGGAGGCGGGCGGACCGCTGGCAATCATCAACGCAACGCACGACGCGGCAAAACGCGGGGCGGCGGATCTGATCATCCTCACGGCCATGCTGAGCCTGAACTTCGCGGTGCTGAACCTGCTGCCCATCCCTGTGCTGGACGGAGGGCATCTGTTGCTGCTCAGCGTTGAGGCGGTGCGGAGGCGGCGGCTGAGCGCTCGGGCGCAACAGACCGCGCTGGTGGTGGGGCTGGCGACCCTGGCGGTGATCATCGTCCTGGTGCTGGCCAAGGACATCACCACACTATATTTCAGTAAACCGTAACCTCAAAAAGACACGCTGACCCGTCCGGATTGTCCCAGCCGGACACTTGGGCTTGAAATAATGATACAAAGACGCAAAAGCAGGATGGTGAATGTGGGCGGAGTCGGGATCGGCGGCGATGCGCCGGTCGCGCTCCAGTCCATGTGCACCACGAAGACCCATGACATAGACGCCACTGTGCGCCAGATCAACGAGCTGGCGGAGGCGGGAGCGGACATTGTGCGTATCGCGGTCCCGCATCACCGCGATGCGGAAGCCATTCCCGAAATCCGCCGCCAGTCTCCTGTGCCGCTGGTGGCGGACATCCACTTCAGTCACATTCTGGCGCTCAAGGCCATTGAGGCGGGCATTGACAAGCTCCGCTTGAACCCCGGCAACATCCGGGACCCGCAGAAGATCCGTGAGGTGGTGCGGGCCGCGAAAGAGCGAATGATCCCCATCAGGGTGGGAGCGAACTCCGGATCGCTGGATACGGAGCGCTACGGACCTCCCACGCCGCAGGCCCTTGTCCAGAGCGCGCTGGACGAGGTGCGCATACTGGAGGAGGAAGGGTTTCACGATATTGTGATCTCGTTGAAGTCGTTCGAAGTGCCGACGACCATCGCGGCCTACCGGATGATGGCGGAGCTGACGGACTATCCTCTGCATCTGGGGATCACCGAGGCCGGCCTGCCCTTCGAGGGCACCATCCGCTCCTGCGTTGGGATCGGGGCGCTTCTGGCGATGGGCATCGGGGACACCATCCGGGTCTCCCTGACAGCGGACCCGGTGGAGGAGATCCGGGTGGGCAAGCAGCTTCTGGAGTGCCTGGACCTTCGCGAGGGAGGTATTACCATCGTGGCCTGTCCGTCGTGCGGACGCTGCGACATAGACTTGCATGGCACTGCGGAGGCGGTAAAAGAACGGCTGCAGCACATCAAGACGTCGCGGCCGCTGCGTGTGGCTGTTATGGGGTGCGTGGTGAATGGCCCCGGCGAGGCGAGGATGGCCGACGTGGGGCTGGCCGGCGGGGGCGGCGTGGGATTGATCTTCGCGCGTGGGGAGCAGCTCGGGAAGGTGCCGGAAAGCGAAATGGTGGACGAACTGGTGCGTCACGTGGAGAGGATCGCGGCGGCCGGAGACGGGGAGGAGCCGCGGAAAGAGTAGCCCGCGCGCCCATCTCCGGAGGATACCGGAGGGAACCCGGGCAGCGGCTGCGTCGCACGCGGCCGCTGTTTGCATTCTGCGCGAGAGCAGGAGACAATGCACGATATGCAGATCAGAGGCGCCAGAGCCGGAGACGTGCCCCATATCGCCAGGCTGGTCAACGAGCACGCCGACCTGGGAGAGATGCTGCACAGGTCCGAGGATGAGCTTTACGAGATCCTTCGCGACTTCCACGTGGCGTGCGAGGATGGCCAGCTTTGCGGATGTGTGGCGCTTCACGTGATGGACTACGACCTTGCGGAGATCCGCTCGCTGGTCGTGAGCCGCGAGTATCAGGGGCGCGGACTGGGACGGAAGCTGGTGCTGGAGTGCCTGCGCGAAGCGCGGGATCTGGGCCTCACGCGAGTGTTTGCGCTTACGCTGAAGCCGGAGTTCTTCGAGAAGCTGGGGTTCCGGCGGGTGCCGCGCTCGCGGTTTCCTCAGAAGATCTGGCGCGACTGCTTCAAATGCAGGTTCTTCGAAGCATGCGGCGAAGTGGCAGTGGAGATGGACCTCTCCGGAACACCCGGACGGGATGAGGCTCCGGAAGAACGGGGCGTGCGTGTCGAGGTGGAGACCGGCGGAGCCGAGGCGGGGGCAAAGTGAGATACTCTCAGGCGTTCATACCCACCCAGAGGGAGATCCCTTCAGAAGCGGAGCTCATCAGCCACAGGCTCCTGCTGAGGGCGGGGTACATGCGCAAGCTGGCCAGCGGTGTCTACTCATGGCTGCCTCTGGGACGGCGGGTGCTGCGGCGGATCGCGGCGCTGGTGCGCGAGGAGTCGGAGCGTGCCGGAGCGCAAGAGGTGCTGTTTCCTGCGCTGCAGCCCCTGGAACTCTGGGAGGAGACCGGGCGCACGGGAATGGACGTCCTGTTCCGGTTGCAGGACCGCTCCAGACGGGACCTGGTTCTGGGGATGACGCACGAGGAGGTGGCGACGGACCTGATCCGCTCCGAGGTGCGCAGCTACCGCCAGCTTCCCCTGCTGCTGTATCAGGTGCAGATCAAGTTCCGCGACGAGCCGCGGCCGCGCGGCGGGGTGCTACGCTGCCGCGAGTTCATGATGCACGACTGCTACAGCTTCCACGCTTCGCAGGAGTGCCTGGACAGGGCTTACGGCAAGATGCGCGTGGCCTATGTGCGGGCGCTGGCGCGCATGGGCCTGGACTTCGTGACGGTGGAGGCCGACCCGGACGGTTTCGGCAGCACGAACCACCGCTTCGTGACTCTGGTGGACTCGGGCGAAGACCTGGTCTTCCTGTGCGACTCCTGCGGATATGCGGCGGATTCCGACCGCTGCGAGCTGGGCGACCCCGGACCCGCCGAGCCCATCGAAGCAGACCCGCCGAAGCTGGTCCGGACTCCCGGGATGCGTACGGTGGAGGAGGTCACGGCGTTCCTGCAGGTGCCGGCTGAAAAGCTGATCAAGACGCTGCTTTACTGCACTCAGAATGGCGACGTGGTGGCTGCGCTGGTGCGGGGAGACCGGGATCTGAACGAGGCCAAGCTGGAGCGGGCTCTGGGCGGGGTGGCCGTGGAGATGGCCTCCGCCGATGTGGTGGAGCGGATCACCGGCGCGCCGGTGGGCTTCGCCGGCCCCCAGGGTCTGGAGGGTGTGCGCATCATCGCCGACCGCGAACTGCAGATCGGAGGCAACTGGGTGGCCGGGGCCAACCATGCGGACGCTCACGTGCTGAATGTCAATGAGGGCCGGGATTTTCAGGTGGATCTTTGGGCGGATCTGCGGGCGGCGTGCGACGGAGATCCCTGTCCCCGCTGCGGAGGCGAGCTGGAAGCGCTTTACGGCATTGAGATGGCGCACATCTTCCAGATCGGCACCCGTTTCAGCGAGGCGATGGGGGCGTATTTTCAGGATGCGGCCGGACAGGAGCGCCCGGTCTATCTGGGTAGCTACGGACTGGGGGTGAGCCGGGCGGTGGCGGCCATCGCGGAACAGAACGCCGATGTGGACGGCCTTCTGTGGCCGGCGACGGTGGCGCCCTTCGATGTGACGCTGGTCTGTCTGAACGCGGCGCAGGACATCCAGGTGGCTGAAGAGATCTTCGCAATGCTGCAACAGGCCGGCATCTCCGTCCTGCTGGACGACCGGGATGAGCGGGCCGGTGTAAAGTTCAAGGACGCCGATCTGATCGGCATCCCGTTGCAGATAGTGGTGGGGCGCGGAGCGCGGGACGGCTGGGTGGAGTTGCGGGTGCGCGGGCGGGACGTGCGCGAAGAGGTGGCGGTGACCGATATCGTGGAGCGCACGCTGGCGATGCGGCGCGCGCTCATCTCGGAATTGGACCGGGCGGCGGCGGAGGCGGAAGCGGCGGCCCGCTGAACGGTCCCCTCACCGGGAACGGATAAGGATCGGCGGCAGATGGCAACCTGGGATTATCTGCTGAACGTCACGGGACAACTGGTGCTGTCCGTGGTGTTCGCAAGCGTTGTGGGATTCGAGCGGGAGCTGCATGGCCGCCCGGCCGGGTTACGGACGCACATTCTGGTGGGTGTTGGAGCCACGCTCTTCACCATCGCCTCACGGCAGGTTGCAGGAACCACGGGCGATGCCGGACGCATCGCGGCGCAGATCGTGACGGGTGTAGGATTCCTGGGAGCGGGGACAATCATCCATCACGGCAGTGTGGTGCGCGGCCTGACGACGGCGGCCACCCTCTGGGCAGTGGCGGGCGTCGGGCTTGCCGTGGGGCTAGGCGGGAGGATGATCTATACGGCGCTCATCGCCACGTTGGTCATCTGGGCCACGCTGACCATCATCCGGAGGATCGAGCGCTTTCTGGAGGGATGGAGGGACTCCCGGGAGCTGTTCGTCACCTGCACCAACGCCAAGAAGACCATGCGCCAGGTGGTGGACCTGCTGGACGACATGGGAATCGAGGTGCGGAGCGCCGGCACCCTGGCCGGGCTGGGTGGCGGCGTGGGGACGCTGGCCCTCTCGGTCTATCGCCCTGGAGGTCTGGACATCCCGGAGCTGACGGGCCGCCTCAGCGAGTTGCAGGACATCGTAGCCGTCGAGTGGCGGTGAGCCCGGACTGCAATCTCGGAGCAAGGCCGCCGGCATTTACGGGGAGGAGCGCGTGAGGGCAGAGACTGCCTTGCCGGACAGACGAGAACGCCCGACCGATGCTCGCGGCAACACGCTGAACCCCGACCCGCACGCGGGTTATTTTTATTTGTACTGCTGAGGTGGACGTTTTCGAACGGGCACCGCAGCTGTTACAATGAATTTTGCGAAGCTGAAGTATCCGGGAAGACACTGTTGGCAAAGGAGACAGGAAAGAACCGTCGCCCTATGCCCCTCAGTGAATGTTATGAGGTCCTGGGACTGAGGGGCAGAGTGGATAGAAAGTCGGTCCGGCAGGCATTCCGCCGGCGCGTCCGCGCGTGCCATCCCGATCTGAATCCCGGGCGTCCTGGCGCGGAAGAGGAGCTCAAGCGCATCATCCACGCGTACCGCACTCTGGAGGAATATTTCTCGCGGCCAGGAGCCGAGCCGCTGGAAGCGGCATTTCGGGCCACGGGCCGGCAGGTCCCCACCTCTCCGGTGGCTTTCGCACCCGAGCGCACCGGGCTGCTGACTCTGAGAAGCCTGACGGGACTGGCGCTGGGAGCGATGGCCGGGCTGGCCTATCTGATGGCCACGGGAGGGCCAGCCAGTCTGTTCCAGACGCCTGCTCTGGCTTGGTGCGTGGCCGGCTTCGCCCTTCTGGGGGCGCTGGGAGG
Organism: Armatimonadota bacterium; assembly: GCA_025998755.1. NCBI lineage: Bacteria > Bacillati > Armatimonadota > Armatimonadota bacterium. The sequence goes on along the minus strand of AP024674.1, from coordinate 2,871,789 downwards.
CGGTCTTGCCGCAGCCGAGGCCTCCGGCAGGTTTCTCCGGCAGAACCTGCTGAGCGGAGGGGTTGCCGGGGCCGCCATCGGAATCATCGCGGCGACGGCATACGTATTGTTGCTGGATGCCTTCCTGCTGGATCCGGCGCGCGCATGGGCCCTTGTGGCGTTCAGCTCGGGCGGTGGCCTTTCGACGGCGGCCGCCGCAGCCTGGAGGGAATCCCCGGAAGTGGCCCGCGGATAGTGGCCGCACTCTGAAACCTCCCGGCGTCCGCCGGGCAACGGAAAGGAATCCTCAAAACTCACGATGACAGGAGTCTGCCGCCGCATCGCCGAGAGCCGGCTCTTCCAGAACGCCATCCTCGGGATCATCGTTTTCACCGCCGTGGTGATGGGTCTGGAGACCTCCGCCAGGCTGATGAGTGCCTTCGGAGATCTGTTCCACGCCATCAACGTGGCCATTCAGATCATCTTTGTGGTGGAGATCATCATCCGCATCCTGGCCTGCGGACCGCGCTATCACCGCTTCTTTGCCAACGGCTGGAATGTTTTCGACTTCTTGATCGTCTCCGCGTCGCTTTTGCCTCAGACGGGAGCTTTCGCCAATATCGCGCGCGTCGCGAGGTTGCTGAGAGTGGTGCGTGTGGTGTCCGTGTCGGAGGAACTCCGCCTCATCGTGGCGACGATGCTGCGTTCCATCCCATCCCTCGGACACGTCACCCTGCTGCTCTCTCTGCTCCTCTATGTCTATGGAGTGCTGGGCTATCACTCGTTCCACAACGACGACCCGGAGCACTGGGGGACCCTCGCGCGATCGCTGATGACACTCTTCCAGATCCTGACGCTGGAGGGATGGGTGGAAGTGATGCGCGCGACCGAAGGAGAGCACCCGTGGGCTTGGGCGTTTTACGGGAGCTACGTGGTCATTGCGGTATTCGTGGTGGTGAACCTGTTCATCGCCGTGGTGCTGAACAACCTGGAGACCGCAAAGGCCGAGTATGAGAAGGAGCGGGACGCATCCGGCCCGCAGGCGGAGGTGCTTCAGCGGCTCCAGAACATCCGGGCGGAGTTGGATCGGCTGGAGCAGGAAATCCGGAGCAGATGACGACAGAGGAGCCACGGGACGCAGGCCACCGCTTGGACCGCGCCATTGATGGTATGCTGGAGGATGCGGCCGTGCTTCTGGAGCGGCTCATCCAGGTCCCGTCGCCGGCGGGCTCGGAGGGCGAGGCGCAACTTACCCTGCTCCGCTGGCTAATGGGCCGCGGCATGGAGTGTTTTCTGCAGGAGGTGGATCCTGAGCTGGAGAGCGATGCGGACTACGTGCCCTGTCAGGCGGACGGGCGTCACGCTCCCAACGTGCGGATGCGCATCGGGAGAGCCGCCGGCGGGAAAACCCTCGTTTTGAACACCCACATGGACGTAGTGCCGCCTGAGGCAACCTCGGGATACGCCGTCCATAGGGAGAACAACGTCATTTGCGGACGCGGAGCCTGCGACGCTAAAGGGCAGGTGGTTACAATGTGCCTGGCGATGCTGGCAGTCAGGGAAGCGGGCCTGGAACCAACCGGCGAATGCGTGGGGCTCAGCGTGGTGGAGGAGGAGGCCGGGGGCAACGGCACACTGGCATGGATCCGGACAGGCGGGCGGGCAGACGGATGCGTGGTGCTGGAGCCCTCGCGCCTGGAAGTGCATCCGGCCAATCGCGGCGCGCTGTGGTTCCGCATCCTGGTCCGTGGGAAGGCCACCCATATGGGACGCTGGTGGGAGGGGCAGAGCGCCTTCGAGGATCTGGAAAAGGTGCTGGCGGGAGTACGCGCGTTCGGAGAGGCCCTGGTTGAGCGGTCCCGGGACGTGCCCCTGTTTCCGTCCCATCCCAGCCCGGTGCACGTGAATATCGGTGAGGTCCACGCCGGTGACTGGCCCTCCACCGTTCCGGCCACGGCCGAGGCCAGGGGTGCTGTCAGTTTTCTTCCGAACGCCTCGCTGGAGGAGGTGCGCTCAGGGTTGGAGTCGGCGGTGCGTGAGGCTCGGCAACGCCACAGAGTGGATGCTGAGATCCGCTTCGATGGGCTTGCTAACGCTCCTTACGCCCTGGACGTGGCCCATCCCCTGCCCACGTTGCTTGCGCAGCAGGTGGCGGAGGTTCGTGGGCGAGCGCAGATCTCCGGTTTTCTGGCGTCCTGCGACGCCCGCCTGATCCATCTCCGGGCGGGCATCCCGACGGTAGTTTTTGGGCCGGGCGACCTGCGGGATGCGCATTCCGCTTGGGAGAAGGTGGCGCTGGAGGAGATTCGCGACGCAGCGCGGGCGCTGGCGCGGCTCATCGTCCGCTGGTGCGGCACAGAGACGGTATGAGGCAGGAGGTCCGGGCGCGCAAGTCGAACTCAACTGGGGAGAGGGGTGGGCATTATCGCTTCACACACACCGCAGAAGAGGACCCGCATTGGCAACCAGAGAATTTCCGCTTGAACCGCGCCAGGTCGAGCGCATTGAGACCGCGTATCGCCGCATCGTCACTCCCATCCCTGTTCCGGAGTCCATACCCATCCTGCAGAAGCTGCGCGACGCCGAGCCCCGCTCCATGGGCGGGCAGCCGCCGGTTATCTGGGATTCAGGCGAAGGCAGCTTCATCCGCGACCCGTACGGCAACCAGTGGATAGACTTCAGCTCGGGAGTGCTGGTGACCAGCGTGGGGCACCATCACCCCCGGGTGGTGGCGGCGATCCGCGAGACGGCGGAAAAGCACCTGTATCACGCCTACTGCTTCCCCACCGACGTGCGCGCCCGGCTGGTGGAGAAGCTCAGCTCTCTCATGCCGCCGCCTCTGCACCGGGTGTTCCTTCTGACGACGGGATCGGAGGCGGTGGAGTGCGCCATCAAACTGGCCAAGACACGCGCCGTGACCCGCGGAGAGACACAGCGCAGGGTCATTGTCGGATTCGACAACGCTTTCCATGGGCGCACCATGGGCTCACAGCTCGCCGGAGGCATCCCTGCCCTGAAGACGTGGATCGGCTGCGGCTGTCCGGATTTCGTGCAGGTCCCCTATCCGGATGGTTTCCGCTGCCCGGACACGTCGTTCGCCCTGTTTGAGAAAACCCTGGCCCAGAAAGGTGTGCGTCCCGAGCAGGTAGCCGGCGTCCTCAGCGAGACCTATCAAGGATGCAACGCGAAGTTGATGCCGGAGCAGTATGCAAGGGATCTTCGCGCGTGGTGCGACGCCAACGGCGCGGCGCTCATCTTCGATGAGGTGCAGGCGGGATTCGGCCGCACGGGCAAAATGTTCGGGTTCCAGCACTACGGAATCGTACCGGACCTGGCTTGCTTCGGGAAGGGGATCTCTGGAGGGATGCCCCTTTCCGCAGTGGCGGGGACCGACGAAATGATGGGTCTTTACGGACCGGGCGAAATGACCTCCACCCACTCCGCCAACCCGGTCTGTGCGGCCGCCGCCCTGGCGAATATCGAGGTCATTCTGGAAGAAGGGCTGGTTGAGCACGCGAAAGAGCTGGAGCGTGATCTGCTGGATGCGGGCGCCCGTATGATGGCGGCCTCCAGCGGAAGGATCGGTCGGGCGGACGGCGCAGGACTGGTGATGGCGCTGCAGTTCGTGCGTCCGGGAACCACTGAGCCGGACCCGGACCTGGCGTTCGAAGTGGTGCGGCGCGCCGTGGAGTGCGGGGTGATGCTGTTCGCGCCGGTGGGTGTGGGCGGCGGTGCCATCAAGGTGAACCCTCCTTTGAACATCCAGCGCGACGTGCTCCTGGAGGGTCTGGAAACGCTGGAGAGCTGCGTCAAAGCCGCACTGGCAAGCGCCTGAAAAAGAAGTCTCTCTGAAAAAGACGGCCTGCCAGGTCCGGGCAAGGGTAGACCTGGCAGGCTCGCTTCGCTCTCCCACCCTGCCCGGATCTTGCCGGGGTTGTACCCCTCGCTGCTCCGGTCGCTGGGACAAGCGATCCTGGTTGTGTTTGCAGGCCTCCCACGGCAGAGACCGGGACCTGCCAGATGTGCCGCACCTTCTGGCAGGCCCCGTTCTCCTTTCTTTCGCCCCCTGCTTTGAGGGGGCGGCAGGCTGGATTGCAGCAATCCGCTGTTATGTCAATGCCGGCCGGCTGCACCGGGCGAGACACTTCCGTAACAGAGCGATAACAAATATACACCGCTGCAAACCCGAATACACCTCTCTGGCCCCAAATCAGGTATAAATACTGACCATCTAGACTGCACAGCCCTGGAAGAGCTGGCGGAAGATGCCGGGAGGATAAACACGAGCCAGACGCCGAACACTGCGGTAACGGTTCCGCAACACCCCCCGAAGCGCAAAGGAGCACGGGGCGGTCCGGGATTACCGAAAGAGGTGCGCCGATGATGTCCCTGAAAGCCAGGCTCACGACCCTCATCCTGCTGATTCTTGCCCTAACCTCTGGGTGCAGCGCGCAGAGCGTTCCACTGACCGAGGAAGAGCTGCATGCTATCCCTTCACCCCCCCGGGAGTTCCGGGCGGCCTGGATCGCCACGGTGGCGAACATTGACTGGCCATCGCGGCCAGGGCTGAGCGTGGATCAGCAGAAGTCAGAGCTGGTGCGCATTATGGACCGCGCCGCCGAGCTGAACCTGAATGCCCTGATCTTCCAGGTTCGTCCGGCATGCGACGCGATGTATGAGTCCAGCCTGGAGCCGTGGTCGGAGTTCCTGACAGGGACGATGGGCAAGGCTCCCGAGCCGTTCTACGACCCGCTGGCCTTCGCCATCGAGGAGGCGCACCGCAGAGGCATCGAGCTGCACGCCTGGTTCAACCCGTACCGGGCGCGGCATCCGCAGGGCAAGTCTCCGATCTCGCCGGACCACGTCAGCAAGAAGCGCCCAGAGCTGGTGAAGCAGTACGGAAGGTACCTCTGGCTGGACCCAGGCGAGAAAGCTGTGCAGGATCATTCCATCGCCGTCATGCTGGACGTGGCGCGCCGCTACGACGTGGACGGCATTCACATTGACGACTACTTTTACCCCTATAAGGAGAGAGGGCCGGACGGCAAGATCCTGGACTTTCCGGACGAGCGGAGCTGGCAGGAATATCGCAAGGGCGGCGGTACGCTCTCGCGGGACGACTGGCGCCGGGAAAATGTGAACAACTTCATCCAGCGGCTGTATGCCGAGTTGAGGAAGGTAAAGCCGCACGTCAAGTTCGGCATCAGCCCGTTTGGCATCTACCGGCCGGGCTACCCTCCGGGCATCCAGGGGTTCGACCAGTACTCGGAGCTTTATGCCGACGCTCGCAAGTGGCTCCACGAAGGGTGGCTGGATTACTGGACGCCGCAGCTCTACTGGAAGATCGAGGCCCGGGCCCAGAGCTACCCGGTGCTTCTAAGATACTGGGTGCAAGAGAACAGGCAGGGCCGACATATCTGGCCGGGCAACTTCACCAGTAAGGTGCTGGAGGACTGGCCCGTCAGCGAGATCCTGGAGCAGGTGCGCGTGACCCGCCAACAGGAGGGAGCCTCGGGGAACGTGCACTTCAGCTTCAAGGCGTTGCAGCGCAATCAGGCTCTGGCGGATGGTCTTAAGGAACTTTACGCGGTCAGAGCGCTCCCGCCGGCCTCCACGTGGCTGGACGACCGCCTGCCGGCGCGGCCCACGCTGGAGCTTTCCGTCGAGCCGGATGGCCTCAGCGTCACCGCGCGCTGGAAGCCGGGCGATGAGGAGCGGCCGTTCCTGTGGGTGCTATACACCCGGCCGGGAGGACAGTGGAAGGCACACGTGCTCCCTGGAGCCTACCGGGAAGCGAAGCTGCAGCTCAGCGGAGCCGACGAGGTGGAGTATGCCGTCGCAGTCGCGGCGGTGGACCGCTGCGGAAACGAAGGCCCGAAAGCGGGATTGAAGGTGCAGTTGAAGAAAGCCGGCCAGTAATGGGCAAGCCCTCGGCAAGGCCTCAAGGCTTGCCATTCCGTGCGATGGGAAGGAGCGGCCGGCGGGCCTCAGCCCGCCGGCTCAGGGTACCACGATATCCGACTGTCCCCGGACCCGGATCACCGGGATGATGCCGCCGGGTGTTTCCTCCGTGCCGCTCGCTCCCGTCAGGATCACAAATGAGCCTGCCGGCGGAAAGACCACAGGCGAACCGAGCAGTTCCGTGGAGACCTTCAGACCTCTCACCGATGCGGCGTCGTTGACCGGCGTGCTGCCATCGTCCACATACAGCCTGTTGCCTTCAGAGCGAAGCACCCCGGCCACCCGGATGAGCAGACCGGTATTGGAGATGCCTTTCCCGTCCTTCGTGGCCGGCGTGTATTTGCCCATGCTGCCCCCTCCCACAGCCGAGCACCGAACCGAGAGAGCCCGAGGAGGCGCGCCGGATGCAGTCTTTTCGAGGGGCTCATTCAGAAGCACCACCCTTTCCGAACCACGGGTGGACAGCCAGCCACGTACCGTCACGCGATCCCCCGGAGCGGCGCCGGAGCCGCCCTGAACGAACACTCCACCCGTCCGGCCGGGAGTCTGGGCATAGAAGCCGGACGGGAACACCGCCGACACCACCAGCCCGGACAGCTCCACACCCGCCCATCCGTTCTCCAGCGGGAACAGGGGAGTATCCGGCAGGTTGCGCAGAAGGGGCAGATCCACCGCGGCATACGCCGGGGCGTCGTTGTCATTGTTCCGGGCGGTCACCCAGATCATGGTGAACGGCTCGGAATCCGGCACCGGATTGCCCAGGTGGTCTCTTCCTGAGTGAAGGTAACTGGTGAAGACATACGTGCCGGGCTGCCGGGCGGACACGAGCCGGTGCAGATGCCGGTTGGCTCCGTCGTCCAGGTTGGCGAATCCCGGCCGGCCATCCCCGAACCAGTTGCCGATAGTGAGTCCCGGCGTGATGGAGAGTTGCCTCCAGGTGAAGCTCTTCAGCTGCCAGTAGCTCCCACCTCCAGGCAGGTAGACCAACACCCCATCCATGCCCTGGTCGCGCAGATAGTTCTCTCCATCGAAGTAAAGTACTTTAGGAACCTCAAAGGTGCTCGGCTCCACCACCGCCATCTTGCCGCCGGAGATGCCAAAGTGCAGGTCGTGCTCGTGGTGAGCAAAACCGCACTGGGCAAGCAGCGCGGCTGCGACAACGGCAGCCAGGCTGAAAAGCCTGATCATCGTTCATCATCCTCCTTAAACTGGAAGCGTCCAGGGCCGGGACCGTCTTCCCGATCACGGAGCAGCGGCAGGGCAAGACGGCCCTGCCCCGGACTTCGGCACAGGCTCAGACGGATCGCCGGCGCATCGCGACCAGTCCGGCCAGTCCGACCGCCAGCGCCGTGAGGCTGGCGGGCTCAGGCACGACGTTCTCGACCACCCAGTCCACCGCGGCATCATGATCCTCCTCGGACATGCCCTTGTTGAAGACCATGGCGTAAAGGTCCGAGGGACCGATGGAACCGTCCTGGCTCTGGACGCGCAGCAGGGCCAGGTAGAGGCCATCAGAAGGCGAATTGGGGTCACCCGCGGTGGCGATCAGTCGGACCGGCACGTGATCGTGCCACCAGTTGTCTGAACCAACCGTAAACCAGAAGGCCGGGCCGACAGGGCCGGAGCCGCTCTCGGTAAAGCCCGGGCCGTTGGGATTGATCACGCGCAAACGTTCCGAAGTCGACGGAACGAAGGCGGACCGGTCCCATTTCCAGACCGAATCCGCAAAGGCGATGCCGAGCCGCAGTCCCACCAGATCCACCGGGTTGGCGCTGTAGCTCCAGAACCCAGCGTAGCCAGGCTCGTTGGAGATCCAGTAACCCAGGGCTTCATCCAGTTCCAGCTCAACCGGGAAGACCTTATGGCTCTCGTCAAAGTGCGGAATGCCATCCACTTTGTAGAAACGGCCCATCAGGAACGAGCCGTCGCGCACGTCAACGCCGACGTGCCCGGAAAAATGCTCGTGCTCCTCCGCGAAAGCGGGCGAAGCAAGACTGCAAATCGCCGCAGCCAGCGAAACGGATGCGACGAGCGGTAGCAGAGCGATTCCAAGTCTTTTCATTGTCCTTTTCTCCTTTCGGTATCTCCGGGGGACCGGGCGGCCTGCCCGGTCCCCACGGCGGTCAGTGTTTGTCAGGCGCGGCTGCGGCGGCGAACCGCGGCGAGACCGGCCAGACCCGTTCCTAGCGCGATCAGACTGGCGGGCTCAGGCACCACCGTCTGGAAGTCGTAGTAGAAGTAGCCGGACGGCTCCCGGACACCGTTCAGATCCACCAGACGGAACTTCGCGGTCAGCGGAACATCCGGGCCTACGGACAGATCCGCCCAGAAGACGGGCGTGAACTGCCAGATGTTACCGGATCCCAGCACGGCCAGGTTGCCGCTGCCGAAGAGCGGATTACCGCTTTCATCGGCCACGTGCAGGCCCGGGCTGATCTCCAGGAGCTCCAGCGCCACCGTGGAGCCGTCCAGCGACCCGGCATAGTGCGGGCTCCTGTTGAACAGGGTCTGCTCGCCCTCGTCGCCCCCGTTCAGAGTGCCGACGGTGGCGATGGTCAGGCGCGCGTATTCTCCTTCGGCCAGTCCGGAAACATACTTGCCGGCCCAGGCACCGCTACCCGGCAGCAGGGGGATGAACGGCTCCTCCACCCGCGCGAAGATCTCCGGTAGGCGGTTGTTGCCGCTGGTATCCACGACGACGGGCGAGGTCCGCGGGCCAGAGTATGTATATCGTCCGACACCGTGGAAGTGATTGCTGTTGGGATTGTCCTCGTAGAAGTGCCCGAACAGGAAGGTCAGGCGGTTGTAATTGGGCTCCGCCAGACCGGCGTAAGTACCGCTGGTGATCAGCGGGCGGTTCTCCCAACCCACGTAATAGTGCGGACGCGCGTCCGCAGAGACTGCCAGAGCGGCAAGCACGGCCGCAAAAAGCGCAACAAGCTTCAGAGCTGTTGTTCTCATCCTTCTTTCCTTTCAATCACGCAGATCGAGAACGAAGGGTCTTCCCTAGTAGGGATCCCAGAGATTGATGGAACCGTCGTTACGCCACGTCTCCTCCCACCTCATCCAGCGGGCGTGCCCGTCCAGGAAGACATAGTTGCTTCCTCCCCGGTGGGCACTCTGGTTCACCTCCTGCTGTGGGCGGACGCGGAACGGCCAGTAGCAGGGATGGACGTGGTCCGAAGCGGCGTTGCGCCGCAGCTCGCAGATGTAGATGGACTGCGACACGTTTGCCACCATCGATTCCCTGATGAAGCCGTTGATGCCCGGCTCGTCCCCCGGAGCCGCCGGAGTGAAGTAAAAGTTCGTGCCGTAACTGGTTCGGCGCGTCCCGGGCACATTGCCCCAGTTGGTGCTGGTGTCCGCGGGACACCGATATAGCAGCTCCGTCTTGCTGTAAGGCTGCAGGACGGCCAGCCAGGTGAGGCGCAGGTCGTTGTGGTCGGACGGCGGGTAGGTATCTCGGTTGTCATCCACGTACATCCGAAATGCCAGACCCATCTGTTTCATGTTGGACAGACACTTCGTCCGCACGGCGGCATCCCTGGCCCGCTGAAAAACGGGGAACAGGATGGCCGCCAGGATCGCGATGATCGCTATGACGACCAGAAGCTCGATGAGAGTGAACCCTTCGCGGCCCGGCCGGGAAAGCCGGACACGATTCAAAGTGCTCATCTAATTGCCTCCCCTCTGAACGTTCGCACTTGAGGCGCTCGGACTGGAACGGTTGCAGCCCGTGAGCGCGGCGAAGCTGCAATAAAGCCCCCGAAAGACCTCAAGGAAGGAGAGCCCGGCGCTGCGCTACCTTGTGTCCGCAGGTGCTCGCAGGACACTCAGGCGAAACGAGCGGCATGTTTGTCCGCCTGAAGGAACGACAGGCGCCCGACGGAGCTCAGAAAGGCTCCTCTCTCGGAGGCAAATCTGTCAGAGGAGAGGAGGCGGAGAACGGCCGGGGTGCTCGGTGAGGGATGTGCCCGTCCAGGACTGCTGCGGCGCCAGGACAGCCGGCTGGCACGGACCGGACGGGGAAAGCTGTGCAAGGGAGACCAGATCCGACGCACTAAGTGCGCGCTCCAGCTCCACGAACACGCAGTGATCAGAGTGAAGATTGCCGATGGCAGTGCGGCAGTCGGAGCACTCAGCGGAGGAGGTATACGCGTGAGAGTGCAGACCGATTCCCAGCAGGCTGTAGGTCAGCACAGCCAGGACCAGCCACCCGGTCACGCGAACGAATGTTGTTGTCCTCCGGATACTCATCTTCGCGCGGCGTCGTTCTTGCTGCCAGCGACTACCGCAAGCATTATGGGGTGGTAGCGTGGCCCCTGTCAAGAAAAACCACAAAGATTTTTCCGGAAAACCCGAAACTTAGGCGCCGCCGAAGGTGGGCGGCTCCCTTTCTTGCGCGCTCTGTTGTTCCGCCCCACTCGGCAGCAGGATAATCATCTCCGCCATTGCGCAAGCCTCCGGATGCGCGATGCTAGATCCAGAATGCCGGTAAGCAGCAAGGACCCGGCAAGCCATCCGCCGATGACATCGCTCGTCCAGTGTACGCCCAGATAGACCCGCGTCCAACCGATGGCCACCACCAGAAGCGCCGCCGTCCAGGCCGCGATGATGCGTCCGTTACGAGGCAACTCCTGCCATAGAACGGCGCACAGGCAGCTGTAAAACACCAGAGAGCCCAGAGCGTGCCCGGACGGGAATGACTCGCCTACCGCATGCACGACGACCCGGACCAGGTCTTCATCAGGACGGGAACGACCGACAACCGCCTTCAGCAGGTTGCTGAACGGAAGCGAGAGGGCGGTCAACGCAAGGGCCAGAGCCGGAACAGGACGGCGCAGGATGACAAACCGCACACACCCCGCAAAGGCGAAAATGATGACTGTGACTGGAGCGCCCAGAAATGTCAGCGCATTGGCGAAGGAATCGAGCCACGGCGCGTGCGCACTCTGAACGGCCCGGCTGACAACCAGATCTAGCGGCATTGTGTGACCGCTCCGGACTGCAAGCGCCAATCTTAACCAGAGGAACCCCGCCGCTCCCGAAGCGAAGACGAGCCTACGTAACCGGAGCTGTCCCGGGAGTGTCACGTTGCGCTCAGGCGGCAGGAAACCGCTTGGTCCAGTCTGCTGCCGGTCACGCCGCGCGCCCCGGATCCTCTGCTATCGGTTCCACCGATAGCCGCAGCCCCAGCGGGCGGAGCAAGCGGTTCAGAGTCTCCTGAGTGACGTTGCGCGAAGGATCGAGGGCCCTGACCAGGTTGGGGGGAGCCATCCCAACGCGTGCGGCATACTCGTTGACCCCCACCGAACGCACAAGCTTGCCCAGCGCGGCCTGGAGCGGGATCCCCTCCTCAAGCGCAGCCTTCACGAACTCCGCCGCAAAAGCCGGGTCACGCAACTGCTGCGCCAGCCCCTCATTCCAGTCCCGGCTACGCACGCTCATCCGTTTCTCTTCTCCTGTAATCTTTCCAGAAGGCTTTCGCTGTCTCGATATCGCGGCTCTGGGTGGTCTTGTCCCCTCCGCACAGTAGAATCAGGTCTTTGCCCGCGCAGGCGAAATACACGCGGTATCCCGGACCGTAATCAAGTCTGGACTCCCGAACTCCACTGCCCACACTTTTCCAATCGCCCAGGTTACCCATCTCAAAACGCAGGATTCGCGCCTGAACGCGTGCTCTAGCGGCAATCGGCAACCGCTCAAGCCACTCCGCAAAAGGACTGCGGCCATCGGCCGCCAGATACTCAAGGACGCGCAGTCCGGAGTTGCAGCCCAAACTCACGGCCCTCAACATAAGTTATCACAAAAGATAACACCCGGTCAAGCCACCTCCGGCTGCTGTTGCGTGATGCAGTGGATGTTGCCGCCGCCAAGCAGGATCTCACGCGAAGGGATCATCAGGATCTTGCGGTCCGGGAACAGACGCGCGAGCACCTCCGCCGCCTCGCCGTCCGACGTCTGGTCCCCAAAGGCGGGCACGATCAGCGCGCCGTTTGCGAAGTAGAAGTTGATGTAGCTGGCGGGCAGCATCTGTCCGGGCGAGCGGATGGGCTGACCGTTCGCAAGAGGAAGGGTGCGGCACTCCTCCGGAGAGACGATCTGGGGTGGCGGAAGCGGAACGCGCACGACCTGGAGAACGCGGCCGCAGGCGTCGGAGGAGGAAAGGAGCGCCTGCTCCGCCTCGGCGCAGGCGGCGTGGCGCGGGTCGGTGGAATCACCGGCCCAGGCCACGGCTACCACCCCCGGCCGGACGAAACAGCAGATGTTGTCCACGTGCCCGCTGGTGTCCGAATCGCCGGGCATACCGCGGGGGATCCAGATCATCTTCCGCGCACCCAGATACTCCAGCAGCGTCTCCTCGATCTGCCGGCGCGACAGATGCGGATTGCGGTTCGGGTTCAGCAGGCACTCCTGCGTGGCGATGACGGTCCCGTCGCCGTCAACGGAGAAGGAGCCACCCTCCATCACGATGCCCGGCCGGTAAGCGCGGGCTCCTACGCGGCGCAGAATGCGCCCGGCCAGCGCGTTGTCGTTACGGCACTCCGCCAGCAGGCCGCCCCAGGAGTTGAACTCCCAGTCCACCCCCCGGAGCTCCCGGCCATCCGTCACAAAGGTGGGACCCGTGTCTCGCAGCCAGGCGTCATCGCAGGGAACGGCGAACACTTCCACCCCGTCCGGAAGCATCCTGCGGGCCTCGTCTGCCTGGCCTGGGGGCACGCAGACGGTCACCGGCTCGAAGGCGCTGATCGCCTCCGCCACCATCGCGAAAGCCTCCCGGGCAGGCCGGGCCTTTTCTCTCCAGACATCGGGCCGGAATGGCCAGCCCATCCAGCAGCGGGAATGCGGCTCCCACTCCGCCGGCATCCGGAACCCGTCACGCCGGGGAGTGGTCAAAGGGGCAGTCATGAGCGGGATCCTCGCGTCACTGCTTCCCGCGGCGGTCCATCGGCGAGCAGAACAGGGGCAGACCGGGCACTTCCGAGCGCATCCGGAACAGCGCGGCCGACCCCGGATCCGTGATGTAGACCGTCCTCAGGTCCGGTCCGGCAAACTCGATGTTGGTGGGACCGTAGCCGTTTCCTTCCGTATGCGGCACCTCGATGCGTTGGACGATCCTGCCGTCCGGCTCGATGATCAACACCGAGTGCGCCCCGAAGTGTGTGACCCACAGACGCCCCGATGAGTCCACAGCCATTCCGTCCGGTTCGCCAGGTCCGTTGGGGGAAAGGTCCGCGAAGGGCTCCATCTTACCTAGCGACCCGTCCCGGTTGACGGGAAAGCGGACAATGCGATTCTGCTGGGACTCGCACACATAAAGGTAACCACCGTCCGCCGTAAAGGCCAGGCCGTTCGGGAAGGCCATACCGCCGGCAACGCGCGTCACCTTGCGCGTGACGGTCTCCACGCGATAGACGCATCCCACCGGATTGTCGCGCCCGGAGCCGACGGGATCGGTGAAGTACAGGTTTCCGGCCGGATCGAAGGCCAGATCGTTTGGACCCTTGAACGCCTCGCCGTCGCAACGGTCTGCGTACACCTCGCCCTTTTTCGTCTGCGGGTCAACGCGGACGATCGCGTTCAGGCCGTAATCACAGATGAAGAGCGACCCGTCCCGGTGTACCGTGATGCCGTTGGTCTTCCGGAACGGGGACTTCTCCGGTGACTCCGAGCCCTTCATCCATTCGAACGTGAACGCGCCGTCCGGGCCAAGGCGCGAGATGGTGTCAGCGGAGCAGTTGGAAAAGTAAAGCGTGCCTTTGCCGTCCCAGGCCGGCCCCTCCGGGAATTTCAGGTCCCCGCAGACTTTCTCCAGAGAGCCCTGCTGGGCCGCTCCGGGGGACACCACGAGCAGGCAGATGGCCACTCCGAGACACACCACGAAAAGCGCATTCTCCATCGGACAAAGGTTCCTTTCGGGAGGGTGATCCCCGCAGAGAACTTCGGCCGCCGTCCGCCCGCATCCTGCCCCGGTGCGGCCGCGTTGCGTTCCCCTTGCCGCGAGAGGCGGGGGCGGACTATCATCCCCGGGGCGCTCTCTTGCGCCCCGCCGCCGGATGCCGGCGCATATCGTCTGCGAGGAGCTGTTTTCCCGAATGCGGCTGTTTGGAGCCCTAAAGAACATTGCCCGCAAGCTGACCGGAAAAACCGTCCTGGACGAGGACACTGCCGAGGAACTGGAGGAGGCACTCATCGGCGCCGACGTCGCCTACGAGACGGTGACGAAAATCCTCCAGCGCTTGCACGACTCGAAAGCGCATCCCGACGGGGTGGAGGCAGGGCTGCGGGAGATCATCTGTGACCTGATGGGATCGGACGGCCCGCAGGGACTGGCCTACGGTCCGCAGCCGCCCTCGGTCATTTTCGTCGCCGGCGTCAACGGCGTGGGCAAAACCACCACCATCGCCAAACTGGCGCACCTGTACCGCCGGGAAGGCAAGCGGGTGCTGCTGTGCGCGGCGGACACTTTCCGCGCCGCGGCCATCGAGCAGCTTGAGATCTGGGCCGGTCGCGTGGGAGCGGACATCGTGAAAGGTCAGCCCGGTGCGGACCCGGCGGCGGTGGTCTTCGACGGCATCAACGCCGCACGCGCCCGCGGCGCGGACGTGGTCATTGTGGACACGGCGGGACGGCTGCATACGAAATCCAACCTGATGGAGGAGCTGCGCAAGATCGTCCGGACGGTGGAGAAGACCGCCGGGCGGCCGCCGGACGAGACCCTGCTGGTACTGGACGCCACCACCGGGCAGAATGCCATCGCACAGGCGCGGGAGTTCCTGAACGCCATCAACGTGACGGGTCTTGTGCTCAGCAAGATGGATTCCAGCGCACGCGGGGGCACGGTGCTCAGCATCCGGGATGAACTGGGCGTGCCGGTGCGCTACATCGGCACGGGCGAGAAGGTGGAGGACCTGGAACTGTTCGATCCTCGCGAGTTCGCCCGCCAGCTGTTGGAGGGATGACGGCGCACGTTCCCGCGGTCGGCTATGACACCTTCAGGTCATCGTGTCTGCCGGATGAGATGTTCTCGATGCTGACCTGGAAGAAATCCACGATCTCTCCCGGCTGACGGAACTTCCAGGCCACCGGCACGCGCACCATCCGTTCCAGCCCGACCACCTGCCCGCTCCACCCTCGCCGGGAGTCCAGTCCGCTCTGGATCATCAGCCACTGCGCTCCCAGAGCATCGCCCAGGGCCCGCAGGCCGGCGGCATCCAGCTTTTCCGCACGGCTGAGCGCGGTCCAGACGCGGGGGCTGCCCGGATCGCGGTAAGTGTAGCCGCGGGCCGTCATCTCCCGCCTGAGATCGGCGCGCAGTCTCTTTTCGTTCTCGCCCATCGGGTCGTCGCCGGTGTAGCGCCAGAGGACCGCGATCCTCCGCCCGTTTCCCTCATAGATATCCACCGGCCGCATGGTGAGCCACTCGCTGGCCGAGCCGGTCCGCTGAATGCGCTCCCGCATCATGGGATGCGAGCCGAAGACGGCGTTCAGGGTACGGCTCTCCTTGCGATCGCCCCCCAGCTTCTTGAACGCCTCGGCCGCCTTCTCGAACGGGATTCCCAGATCGTAGAGGACGTTCAGCCCGAAAAGATCCGCCTCGCGCTCCTGTTCCTGAGAATACTGGTTGATGTATGCGAGTCCCGCCAGGTTGATGGCATAGTCGCCAACGGTGTTGCTCTTCACTCCGAAGATGGCGCCCAGCAGCACCGCCGCGATCCCGGCCGTCTGGTTGCGCCGGACCTGACGCGACAGATGCCGGCCCGACTCGTGCCCCAGCTCGTGCCCCATGATGAACGTCAGCGAGATGTCATCGAACTCTTTCAGCAGGGACTTGGTGGCGTAGATGTGGCCGGGCACCTGGAAGGCGTTGAGCTGCTCGTCCTTGCCCATATCCAGGGCATAGAACTTCACCCCGCGCACTTGAGCCACTTCGGAGACGCGCCGTCCTATCTCGGTCAGGCGAGGGTCCTCGTAGACACGGTACTTCTTGGAGATCTCCTCATGGAACCTGCGGCCGTATTCCTCCTCGTCGAACGCCGCCGCCGGGGAGGCGCCGAGAAGGAGGGTTGAAAGAGCGGCCGCAGCCGCAAGGAGTATGGGAAGAGAGAATGCTGTCTGTTTCATCGCCGTCGCCGCCTGTTGACTTCAGCGGCCACGGCTTTGAGTGGCCGGAGCCGCGAGTCCTACAGATACTTTACGAACCGGTTCTGGTCGTCCACCAGGACCACCTTCGGCTCCACTTCTTCATCTGTAATTATGAACGCCGCGATGATGACTTTGTCACCCTGTCTTGCGCGGTGGGCGGCTGAGCCGTTGATCTGGATGGTGCCAGAGTCCGGTTCGCCGGGGATGGCGTATGTGATAAAGCGCTGGCCGTTGGTCAGGTTCCAGACGTGCACCATCTCCCCTTCCACGATGCCAGCCTTCTCCATGAGGGCGGCATCAATGGTGATGCTGCCAATATAGTCCACGTTGGACGCCGTGACAGTGGCGCGGTGGATCTTGCCTTTCAGAAGCGTGAGAAGCCGCAAAGCCGAAAGTTCACCTCGAATCGCAGCCGGATGCAGGCGGGATTCTTTGCGCCGCCTGTCGCAGATCAGATTCTATCACAGCAGGACACAGATCGCCCGGCGCGCCTTCGAGGCCAAAACTGTAACACTATATTGATTAGTTCTGGACTTTATGTGGAACGGCAGCGCCTGGGAGGAGTGCGGCTGGAAGACGGAGAAGGGACATATGGACAAATCCGGGCCGCACCGGAAGAGCGCGGCTCACCAGACCTTCACAACCTTCAACCGGAGAGGGGGACGCTCGTCCCATGGTCCGTTCAGCCCTGACAATCGCATGCGTGGTCCTTGCGCTCGCCGGAGCGGCTTCGGCTGAGTATCGGAGGGCCGAGTATCCGCAGACTCCACCAGCCGTCCAGGCGGTCAGCGTGAAAGCCCCGGCATCCGCCTGGACGGGATCGGCCATGACGGTGGACATAACGGTCACGGCGGTCTCGCAGATGCCGGAGGACCGTCTGCTGTTTGCGTATCTAACACACGCGGGCGCCGTACGGCACGTCGAGGTCCTGCCGAACCCCTCGCCCTGGAAGACGGGCGAGAACAGGATCCGGAAAGCGCGCATCCGCATTCCGCCGGATATTCCCACGGGCGATTACGAACTGACGGTGGGCGTGTATCAGGAGAAGGTCGAAGGCCGCGCGCCTCTGCGCGTGACCGGCAAACAGGCGTCACGCCTGGCGAAGATCGTTACCACCGGCACGATGGTGGACAAGCATGGCGTGCCGCACCGGTGGCACATCAACCATGCCCATACCCTCATCTGGAACGGCCGCCCCTACCTGCCTGCAGGTGGAATGTTCATCTACGATCGGGACTGGGATCTGGTGAAGGCGCAGATTGACCTGCTGCACCGATACGGAGTCCGCAGCATCTACCTGCATCTGGGCGTCAATCAACCCTACCCCTGGAAGACCTACTCCGACGACGACTACCGCTTCTTCCAGCAGACCATTGATTACCTGGACGAGCTGGGATTCACCTACGGCATCGAGTTCCAGGCGCTGGAGGCCAAAGGGCCGGGGTGGTACTACCCGGGTCGCGGCCCGCGTGTGGAGGTTACCGGGTCGGGGACGGTGCGTGCCGAGGAGGAGAAGGTGCGCGACGGGTATTTCGCGGTGTTCGACATGGACACCTGGGAGGTGATTCAGACCGGCCGCGCGAGGGTCTCCGGAGAGCGCTACGTGGAGGCGGATGTCTCAGTGGAGCGCCCGGGGCGCTACCAGGTGGTGTTCACGCTGGAGCGCGACTCGCCCGAGATGTTCAGCATGTATTACTGGGACGATCAGTATCCCAACTACGTGGAGACTGTCCTCCGGCACTATAGCAAGGTTGCGCTCGGGCCGGGGTTCCGGTTCGTCGTGGACCCCCTCTGGAACGAGATGAACGTCAACCGGGACTTTTTCCCGCGCTCCCCTGTCTATGAACGCCAGCTTGCGGAGTGGCTGAAGCAGCGCTACGGCAGCGTGGAGGAGCTGAACAGGCGATGGAGGACGGGCGAGGACCCGCTGGAGAGCTTCGAACAGGCGGCCCGGCTGGCTCCGCTGGACCGCAAGCGGCTCCGCCTTCGCGGCCCGGAATATCAGTATATGCTGGATCCCGTCAGCGGGAAAGTCTTCCGGATGGATCTTTCCACGTCTCAGATGAACTACGACCTGCAGGAGCATCTGGGACGCAGCCTGCTGCACTTCACCTGCGACATCGCGGACCACTTCAAAAAGCTGTATGACGTGCCCGTCATCTACAAGGGGTTCTCCGACCTGGACTTCTGGCACATCAACGATCTGGGGACTCCCGGCGGGCACGACGGGCTGGGGATGGAAAGCTACGGGAACGGTGAGCCGCTTCTGATGTTCATGGCGGGGCATCTCTACGGCGCGCTGGAGCAGGCCACCAAGACCACCTGGCTGATCGTGACCGAGACGGGCGAGGGAAATCACCAGGACAACAGCCCTTCGCGCAACAAGATGCCCGGCTACTCCAGCCGTCTGGGGCATATGTACGCCAACTTCAATGCTCTGATCTCGGGCGGGGCGAAGGGGGTGTTTCAATACAACATGGTGCCGGGCGGCGGGACGGATCAGCCTTGGACGGATGCGCTGACTGCCGACCCTCGCCAGCTGGAGTGGCTGGCCACCTACCAGCGCATTCTGGACAATGCGCCCGCGCTGGTGGACTACCGCCCGCCCATGTACTTCCGCTTCCCGGGCCTGTACAACCCCAACTCGATGAATCTCTCCTCCGAGCCCAACGCGGACTACGCCGGGATCGGCGGATGGTGGTGGCGGGAGCCCATCGAGCGCAGCGAAAACGACATATGGATTGTGCCGTCCTTCTCGCTGCGGCCGGATGCGCCGATGTTCATCGTCAACCTGGAGGATATGCCTGCCACGGAGCGCCACCGGGAGGAACTGGTCCAGGCGCTCAAAGATGGCGTGCGCATCACGATGATCGGGTTCCGGCGGGATCTGGGCTCCATTCCGGAGATAGACCGCTACTACACCAGCCGGATGTCCGTGGACTCCGACGGGCGGCGCTTCCAGGTGCTGCGCCCCACCCCCACCAGCCGGATCCTGGGGCAGACAGCCAAAGGCGAGGTGTGGAACCTGCTGGACGGGAATCTGCAGATCAACTCCAAGCAGGTGTTCGCAGTGCATGGATACCGCCCGGACGGGCTGCTGCCCGGCAAGGAGAAGGCTGTCGAACCCTACCATGGCGTGTTCCGGGATCTGCTGGGCGTGGACCTTCTGCCTGCAGACCCGGGAATGTATGCTTTGCAGTACTTCGAAGACGGGAGGCCAGTGACGGTTATCGGCACGCTCGGGGAGAGCCGGACCATCTCCTTTGAGATCCCCGCCGACCTGCGGGTGGAGGCCGTTTGGCCGGATGGCAATCGGGCGGGAGAGATGCGCGACGGCCGACTGGTGGTGCGTCTGGAGCCGCAGAAGATGGAGCTTGTCCGGCGGGACGACTGGCCGCGCCGCGACGAGAATCGCTGGGTGCGGTCGGGGTTGCTGGTGGACTCCCTGGACGCGCGCGACAGCGTCATCATCCGGGGGCTGCCGTTCGACAGGGCCTATCCCCTGGAGATGGCAGGATACGCCGTGCGCCGGGCGCAGGAGGCGCTCGCGCGCCTGCGGGAGGAGGCGAAGCCGGGTCTGCAACGCATCATCGAGCGTGCGCTGGAGGCATCAAAACAGGGCAGACGCCGAGAGGCAGCGGAGATCGCCGTCCGCGAGACCGACGCATTCTTCGAGAGAGTCACCCCTTACATCTGGATCGAGGCGGAGGACCGAAAGGCGTCCAACTTCAACTACAGCCGCATCGGCGGCATTCCGCGCCTGAGCGCAGGAGCCTTTCTGGGACTCGAGACGGCCGTGGAGCCGCCGGCGGACACGGGTTGGTTCGCGCAATATGAGTTCACGGCGCCGACCGACGGCGTCTATCAGCTCTGGGTGCGGGAGAACTACCTTTCCTACAGCTCGCCGTGCTGGTATCGCGTGGACGGCGGCGAGTGGGTGCACGTGACCAACCAGCTTGTTCCCCGCGATGCCCGTGTGGTTGCCCTCTACAACGCCATCGAGGACACCCGGCAGGTTTTCGCGTGGTACCACTATGGCGAAGTGCGCCTGAAAAAGGGCCGCCACACACTGACCTTCCGCGTGACGGAGAGGCGGGGCAAGGGCACCTCCGTGACGATGGCTGACAACCGGCCTTATGCCAAGCTGATGGACTGCATCCTGCTGACGGCCGGAGGCTTCGAGCCCTCCGGGCCGGACCGCCCCCGGCGGCTGTTTCCGAACACGCTTCCGCCGCTGGTTAACCTGGTTCCCAACCCCAGCTTCGAGTTCCGGCCCCGCGAGGGAATGAAGGAGCCGCCCGGCTGGCTCCGTTCCGAGGACTCGGACGATGTGCTCTGGCAGGACGCGGGTTGGGGCACTTACAACGTGATGCCAGGCGTGGCGTTCGACGTGGGCCAGCGGTTCGCCTACATCGGGCAAAGAAATCTGACAGTCCGGGTGGGCGAAGAGCCCCGCTGGTGGCGCTCGGACATCATCCCTGTGAAGGAGCTCACCCCGTATCTGTTCGAGGTCCACGTCCGGACGGTGGGGATGGAAAGCGCCAGCCCGGTGGTGCACATCATCTGGCTGGCCGAGAACGGGGATGTCATCGGGGAATCCGATCCGCTGGGCATTGAGCCCAACCAGGACTGGCGGCGCCATACATACCGCCGGCTCATCTCCCCACCGGGAGCCAGCCAGGCGCAGATCCACCTGGGAGTGACGCGCGGAAAGGGCGGAGTGGCATACTTCGACGACGTGGTCTTCGCGGAACTGCCGCCGCTCAGCAGGTAAGAAGAAGGGGCGGGTGGCCGGTGGCGGGTATAATGCTGTCAAACACCCGCAACCGGCCATGCCCAGACATTCCCGATCCAGCCTGAAGAAGCGCGCGGAGGAGGTGGTCCGCATCCTTTCCCGGCGGTATCCCGATGCGCGCTGCACGCTGGATCACCGCAACCCCTTCGAGCTCCTGTGCGCCACCATCCTGGCGGCGCAGTGCACGGACGCCAAGGTCAACACCGTGACCCCGGAGCTGTTCCGGCGGTGGCCGACGCCTGAGGCGATGGCTGCGGCGGACATCGCCGACGTGGAACGCGTGGTGCATCCGCTGGGGTTCTTCCGGCAGAAGGCGCGGGCCCTGGTGGAGATGTCGCGGGATATCGTGGCCATCCACGGGGGCGAGGTGCCGCGTACAATGGAGGAACTCGTCCGCCTGCGCGGCGTGGGCCGGAAGACCGCCAACGTCCTTCTGGGAACCTGTTTCACCGGCGGCGGAGTCATTGTGGATACCCACTGCCGCCGGATCAGCCGCAGGCTGGGCCTGACGCGGGAGACGGATCCGGACCGCATTGAGCGGGACCTGATGTCCCTGCTGCCGCCTGAGCACTGGAGCATCTTCGGCCATCTGATGGTCTTTCACGGCAGGGCCGTCTGCGACGCCCGCCGCCCCGCATGCGAGGCGTGCCCCTTGCTCCACCTGTGCCCGGAAGGGTCCCGCCGCACGGCCGCCGCCCCGGCGGTGCGGGAGGCGGCTGGATGACGGCGCTGGTCCTGGCAGTGCTTTCGCCGTTCCTGCTCGCGGGACTGGTGCCGTGGGCTCACGCGGGGCTGAAGCATCGTGCGGGATGGCTGCTGGCCGTCCTTCCGGCGATCCTGACGGCGTTCTTCGGCTCACTGATGCCTCTTGCGGCCTCTGGCGCGCCCGCATCCTTCCGCATGCCGTGGATGGACAGCGCCGGGGTGATGTTCTCCTTCCGCGCGGACGGGCTGGCGCTTCTGTTCGCCGTGCTGATCTCCGGGATCGGGACGTTCATCCTGATCTACGCCGGCGGATATCTCAAGGGGCACCCACACCAGGGCAGGATGTTCGTCTTCCTGCTCCTGTTCATGGGCTCCATGCTGGGTGTGGTCTTGTCTGACAATCTGATCACGCTCTTTGTGTTCTGGGAGCTAACCAGCCTGACCAGTTATCTGCTCATCGGGTTCAACCACGAGCAGGAACGGAGCCGCCGAGCGGCTCTGCAGGCGCTGGTGGTGACCGGCACGGGCGGCCTGGCGATGCTGGCCGGGTTCCTGTTGCTTGGGATGGCGGCAGGCTCGATGGAACTTTCGGACATCGTGGGACGGGGTGATCAGATCCGTTCCGCCGCGCTTTATCTACCCGTGCTGATCCTGGTGCTTCTGGGAGCTTTCACGAAGAGCGCGCAGTTCCCTTTCCACCACTGGCTGCCGAATGCGATGGAGGCGCCCACTCCGGTCAGCGCCTATCTGCATTCCGCCACCATGGTGAAGGCCGGGGTCTTCCTTCTTGCGCGTCTGAGTCCCGTGCTGGGAGGGACACCCGAATGGAAGGCCTCGCTCACGGTCTTCGGGGCGGCCACCATGCTGGCAGGCGGGACGCTGGCACTTGTGAAGACGGATCTGAAGCAGCTTCTGGCATATTCCACGGTGGCTTCGCTGGGCTTCATGGTGATGCTGCTGGGCATCGGGAGCCCGTATGCTGTCAAAGGCTGCCTGGTGTTCCTCACGGCGCACGCACTGTACAAGGGCGCGCTCTTTATGGTGGCCGGCGCAGTGGACCACGAGACAGGCACGCGGGATGCGTCGGTGCTGAGGGGCTTGCGGAGCGTAATGCCGTTCACCGCCTTTGCGGCGTCTCTGGCCGGGCTGGCGATGGCCGGGCTGGGTCCCTGGCTCAGCTTCATTGGCAAAGAGCTGGCGCTCGAGGCGGTTCTGGGCGGAGGGAACCTCTGGCTGGCGGCAGTCGCGGTGCTGACATCGGCCTCGTTCGTGGCTGTTGCCGGAGTCACGGGGCTGCGCATCTTTGCTGGACCACGGTCAGCGGCGCCGAAGAAAGCCCACGAGGCTCCGGTCAGCATGTGGATCGGACCGGTGTGGCTTGCCGTCAAGGGAGCGCTCCTGGGTTTGATGGCTGGCAAGGCCGCGGCGTTCGTTGCTCCGGCGGTATCGAGCGTGCTGGGGCGCCCGGAGGAAGTCAGGCTTGTACTCTGGCTTGGGGTGAACGCGGCTCTGGGACTGAGCACTCTCTCCATCGCCCTTGGGGCGGCGGCTTACATGGGATGGGACGGACTCCGGACCGCCGGGCGGCTGGGGGACACCATCCTGAAGTGGGGGCCGGACCGGCTGTACGACCTCTTGCTTGATGCGTTCACGGCGTTCGCGCGCGGACAGACCCGCGTGGTCCAGAGCGGCTACCTCCGCTACTATCTGCTGGCGGTGGTCCTTAGCGTAATGGCCCTGGCCGGGCACTCTCTTTACACGCGCGGTGAGCCACCGGTCATGGTGTCCTCCGTCCCTGTGACGCCCTACAGCGCAGCAGTGGCACTGATGATCATCGCCTCGGCGGTCGCCGCGGTTCTGCTGGACACCCGCCTGGGGGCGATCGCCGCTCTGGGAGGCGCAGGCGGGGGAGTGGCTCTCATCTATGTGATGTACGGGGCGCCGGACCTGGCCATGACCCAGTTCCTGGTGGAGACCCTGACCATCATCCTGTTCATGCTGATCATCTTCAAGCTGCCGCGATTCGCCCGGCTGTCAAGGCCCTGGTCGCGCGTGCGGGACGGGCTGATCTCTCTCGCGGCGGGCAGCATGATGGCGTATCTGGCGCTGGTGGCCCTGCACGTGGATCTGCACCCGCCCATCTCCTCCTATTTCGCGGAGAACAGCGTTTCGGCCGGTTTCGGCCGTAACGTCGTGAACGTCATCCTGGTGGATTTCCGTGCTCTGGACACGTTGGGGGAGATCTCGGTGTTGGGGCTGGCGGGGCTGGGAGTATATGCAGTGCTGAAGCTCAGGCTCTCGGGGAGGAAAGCGCCGTGAACGATCTCATTCTCAGCACCGCAACGCGCTTCCTGATGCCGCTGTTTCTGACGTTCGCAGTGTTCCTGCTGCTGCGCGGACACAATGAGCCTGGCGGAGGCTTCATCGCCGGACTGGTGGCGGCGGCGGGTTTTGCCTTGTATTCCCTGGCGTATTCGCCCGGCAGGATGATCCAGTTGCTGCGGGTGGGGCCGCGCACCCTCATTGGATGGGGTCTGCTGCTTGCCGTCGGCAGCGGCCTGTGCGCTCCGATGGCCGGCAAACCGTTCCTGACCGCCCTGTGGGCGAAGCTGCACATCCCCGGTCTTGTGAATCTGAAGGTGGGAACGCCACTGATCTTCGATGTGGGAGTGTTTCTTGTCGTCGTGGGCGTGGTGCTGACCGTAGTGGTGGCACTGGAGGAGGAAGAGGCCTGAGGTGGAGACCCTTCTGGCCGTGGTCATCGGAGTGCTCTACGCCGCAGGCATCTACATGATGCTGCGCAGGAGTCTGGTGAAACTGATCATCGGGCTGGCGCTCCTGAGCAACGCGGCCAACCTGCTGATCTTCACATCCGGCGGTCTGGTGCCCGCGAGACCGCCCCTTGTCGTGCCGGGAGAATCGGTCCCGGCAGCGCCATTCGCCGACCCGCTCCCCCAGGCATTGATCCTGACAGCCATCGTCATCAGCTTCGGAGTGATGGCCTTCGCGCTGGCGCTTTTCTACAGAGCCGCGGAAGAAGCGGGAGCCGACGACCTGGATCGTCTGACGAGCACGGACACATGAGCGCGCTGACAGTCATTCCCATACTCATCCCGCTGGGCTGCGCCGTGGCCTCGCTGCTGGCCCGGCGCAACATCCGGCTGCAACGGCGTCTGGCAGTGGCGGGCACGGCGGCGCTCCTGATCGCGGCCATCATCCTGATGATCAGCGTGCTGCGCCACGGGGTGCTCTGCACGCAAGCGGGCAACTGGCCCGCGCCGTTCGGCATTACCCTGGTGGCCGACATCTTGACTTCCGTGATGGTGCTGTTGACGGGCCTGATGGGGCTGGCCACAGCCATCTACTCGATGGCCTCCATGGATGAGGCGCGGGAGCGGTTCGGATACTATCCTCTGCTCCATATGTTGCTGTGCGGCGTAAACGGGGCCTTCCTGACGGGTGATCTGTTCAACCTTTACGTCTGGTTCGAGGTGATGCTGATCGCCTCGTTCGTGCTGCTCGCCCTGGGCGGAGAAAGGGCGCAGATGGAAGGGGCCATCAAATACGTCACGCTCAACCTTATGGCGAGCGCTCTCTTCCTGGCAGGGGTGGGAATCCTTTACGGAATGGCCGGCACACTGAACATGGCGGATCTTTCGCTGAAGCTCCGCGACACGGGACACTCCGGGCTGATTACTTGCGTGGCGATGCTGTTTCTGACGGCATTCGGCGTGAAGGCGGCGTTGTTCCCGGTGTTCTGCTGGCTTCCGGCGTCCTATCACACTCCGCCGGTCGCGGTGTCGGCCATCTTCGCCGGGCTTCTGACCAAGGTGGGCGTATACTCTCTGCTGCGGGTATTCACCCTGATCTTCACGCAGGACATCCCCTACACACAGACCATCCTCCTCTGGGCGGCAGGGCTGACGATGGTGACGGGGGTGCTCGGCGCCTTCGCGCAGAACGAGTTCCGCAGGATCCTGAGCTTCCACAGCATCAGTCAGATCGGCTACATGGTGATGGGCCTGGGACTTTTCTCCCCGCTGGCCCTGGCGGGGTCCGTCTATTTCGTTGTGCATCACAGTGTGGTCAAAACCAACCTGTTTTTGATCAGTGGCGTGGCGCACAGGCTCTGCGGATCATTCGAGCTGAAAAAGCTGGGGGGGTTGTATTCCTCCTCGCCGCTGGTGGCCGGACTGTTCTTTGTGGTGGCCATGTCGCTGGCCGGGATGCCGCCGCTCGCCGGGTTCGTCGCCAAGTTCATTCTCGCAAGAGCCGGGCTGGACGCCCGTCAGTGGGTCATCGTGGGGGTGGCGCTGGCCGTCGGGATGGTGACACTGATGTCCATGACCAAGATCTGGGCGGAAGCTTTCTGGAAGGCAGCGCCGGGGAGTGCGGTTCCAGAGCGGCCTTCCGGAAAGGTTTTGACGACACTGCTTGTGCCGGTGGCGTTTCTCGGTGCACTGACGATACTCATGGGAATCCAGGCGGCTCCGCTGGTCCACATCGCGTTGCGCGCCGCGGAGCAGATACTCGATAACTCCCAATACATCGCCGCTGTCCTGGGAGAGGGTGCGCGATAGTGTTCGCCTGGAACATGGTTCTGGCGCTGGCGTGGGCGGCCCTTCACGGGGAGTTCTCTCTCACGTCACTCTCGGTGGGATTCGCGGTGGGCTATCTGCTGCTTGCGTTGCTGGTCCGCGGAGGGCTTGTGGGACAGAGCCCGTACACGGCGCGCGCCAGCCGCGCCGCAGGATTCATCGCCTTCTTCCTTTGGGAACTGGTGCTGGCCAATATCCGCATCGCCCATGACGTTCTGACTCCGAAACATCATATGCAGCCGGGCATCGTGGCGATCCCGCTGGACGCCAAGACGGATGCGGAGATAACACTGCTGGCCAACCTCATTACTCTGACGCCTGGCACGCTGAGCCTGGATGTATCTGAAGACCGCAGGGTACTCTACATACACGCGATGTATATCCCGAATGGCGACACAGACGCCCTGCGCGCCGACGTAAAGAACGGCTTTGAACGGCGGCTGCTGGAGACGCTGAGATGAGCCTTCCGGAAGGAACAGCCGCAAGCGCGGCCGCAATCTCGCTCCTTATGCTGGCGGGCGCGATGCTGGTCGCCTTCGTGCGGGTGGTGCTGGGGCCGACGTTGCCGGATCGGGTGATCGCCCTGGACCTGCTGACCTCCTGCGCGGCAGCCTTCATGGTCGTCTACTCGGTGCGGAGCGGAAACCCGGTTTTCATGGACGTGGCCATCGTCGTGGCGCTGGTGGCCTTTCTGGCGACGGTCGGCTTCGCCCGTTATGTGGCTAAGCGCGCGGAGCAGGACCGATGAAGGAGATCCTGGCCACCGTTCTGATGCTGCTGGGAAGCGCGCTGGCGCTGATCGCCTCCATCGGGGTGATCCGGATGCCGGACATGTTCTCGCGGATGCAGGCATCCAGCAAGGCAGGGAGTCTGGGGGTCGGACTGGTCGCGGCCGGTGCGGCCGTGTTCTTCCATGCCGTCCCAGTGACCTCCCGCGCCCTGCTGATCATCGTCTTCTTCCTTCTGACCGCTCCGGTAGCGGCGCATATCATTGCGCGGTCCGCATATCTGATGAGAGTCCCGATGTGGGAAGGCACTCTTACGGACGAATGGCGGGAACGGCGGACGACGGAGGAAACGGGGCACAAGTCCGGATCTCCAGCAGGAAGCGATCCGGTCCCCTGAAAGAGGCTTCCTGCGCCCGCGACGCCGCGGCGCGGAGCGGGTATAACAGGAAAAGGGAGTCGCCGCCATGTCCGAGCAGCTCAATTACCTGAGGCTTTTTCCTCTCTCTCTGGTCCTCTTCCCGGGAGTGCGCACCCCCCTGCACATCTTCGAGGACCGCTACAAGCAGATGATCAATGAGTGCATCACACTGGATGAGCCGTTCGGTGTGGTGCTGGTGCGAGAGGATGTGGAGGAAGAGGACTTCCCGCACGAATACGGCACAGCGGCCATCGTGACTGACGTGGAGCGGCTCTCCGGCGGACGAATGAACATCGTGGTGCAGGGGGAGCGGCGATTCCGCATCGTGGAGCTCGTTCCGGGACATCCCTACCGCGCGGCTATGGTGGAGTTCCTGGATCCGGTGGTGCCTGCCTCGCTAAAGCGCTCGAAACTTCCCGCCGAGGTGTCAGACGCTTTTACGCGCTACGTAAAACTACTGGCAAGCCTGGCCGGGCAGTCGGTGGACGCCCTGGAGCTGCCGGACGACGTGGAGATGCTGGCATCGGTGGTGGCGTCGCTGCTGGCCGTCCCGCTGGAGATGCGCCAGGATCTGCTGCAGCAGCTGGACGTGCAGCGTCTGCTGGAGCAGGAACTGGAGCTGCTGAACGAACAGATCGAGACGCTCACCGAGGTGGCCCGCCGCCCGCGCCAGGCTGTCCCGCTGGACTGGAAGGAAGACGGCATGCCGTTCTCTATGAACTGATCGCGCCGCGGGCGCATCAGTCGCGGGAGACCATGAAGATGGCCTGCTCCGCCAGCAGGTTGGGCCAGAGCCGGACAGGCACAAAGCGCCCGTCTCGCGTGCTGCGCAGGAAGACCCTGCGGTGAATCCTCAACTTCTCTCTACCGAGCAGTTCTTGAAAGTCCCGGATGGTGGTCAGGTGAATGTTCGGGCTGTCGTACCACTCGTAGGGCAGCCGCTTCGTCCTGGGCATCCGGCCGAGGAGCGCAAGCTGCAGCCGGGCGCTCCAGTGGGCGAAATTGGGGAAGCTGACGATGACCCTGCGCCCGACACGCGCGGCCTCCCGCATCAGGAAGTCCGGGCGATGCAGCACCTGGATGACGTTCGTGAGGATGACATAATCCAGCGCCTGGTCGCCGAAGTCCGCGAGCCCTTCGTCGAGGTCGCCGTGATAGACGGGCAGCCCCTTGGACACACAGACCTGGATGGCCTCCTCATCGATATCTACTCCCTGGGGAAAGACTCTCTTGCGTTCCTGCAGCGCTTTCAGCAGGTCGCCCGTACCGCAGCCCAGGTCCAGCACCCGAGTGCCCGGCTCAACCAGCTCGATAATGTATTCCAGCTCGCCTTTCAGCGGCGCGGTGCGCTGCAGTGTTTCCTCACGGGGCAGAGGGGGTGCGGCGGGCTCAGTCAACGGCATAGCTCAAGAAGTTCGAGATCAGGCTGGTGAGCTGGCGGCTCTCCAGCAGGAATGCGTCATGCCCGTGCGGCGTGGTGATCTCCGCGAACGTCACATAGGCGTTGTTGTGGCGCAAGGCGGTGACGATCTCCCGTGACTGATAGGTGGGATACAGCCAGTCCGAAGTGAAGCTGATGACCAGGAACTTGGCCCGGACCCGAGACAGTTCTTTTTTCAGGCTCCCGCTCGGCTGGGTCAAGTCGAAATAGTCCATCGCCTTCGTGATGTAAAGGTAAGAGTTCGCGTCAAATCTCTGGACAAAGCTATCCCCCTGATAGCGGAGATAGCTCTGAACCTGGAACTCTTCCTCGAACCCGAACTCCAGCCCGTTGTCGCGGATGAGATTGCGCCCGAACTTGCGGTGCATGGCCTCGTCGGAAAGATAGGTGATGTGCCCGATCATCCGGGCGATGGCCAGGCCCCGCTCCGGACGCGGACCTCCGTAATAGTCACCCCCGTTCCAATTGGGATCGGCCATGATCGCCTGCCGTCCGACCTCGTCGAAGGCGATGGCCTGAGCAGTGTGTCGGCTGGTTGTGGCGATGGGGATGGCAAGCCGTACGCGCTCCGGGTGGCTGACCGCCCACTGAAGCGTCCGCATCCCTCCCATGCTGCCGCCGATGACGCACAGCACCCGTTCGATTCCCAGATGATCCAGCAGGTATGTCTCGGCCTCCACCATGTCTTGAATGGTGATGACCGGGAACGACATGGCATACGGCCGCCCTGTGGCCGGATTGATGGAGGAGGGCCCCGTCGACCCCATGCACCCCCCGATGCAGTTGGCACAGATGACAAAATATTTCGTTGTGTCCAGCGCCTTGCCCGGACCCACCATCATGTCCCACCAGCCGGGCTTACGGTCATCGGGATGGTGCCGCCCGGCAACGTGAGCATCGCCGGAAAGGGCGTGTTCCACCAGGATGGCGTTGGAGCGGTCGGAGTTCAGTTCACCGTAGGTTTCGTAGGCGAGCGTGATGGGCCCCAACTCCTTGCCGCTGGCAAGCCGCAGGGGGCCGGGGAAGGTGAAATACTGCGTCTGGACCAGTCCCACGCTTCCGGGAGCGGTCTGAACGTCTGTCTGATCTAGCATCGGGATGGCAGGGGCCGGGACGCTGATGCCGCCCCGGCCGCTTCGGTCATTTGATTATAGTCCATCCCGCAGGAAAGCGGCGGCGCACTCAGACGCTCGCCGCCTGCAGGGCCTGTTCGATATCCGCGATAATATCGCGCACGTCTTCGGTGCCGATGGAGAGGCGGACATAGTCTTCAGTGACGCCCGTCTCGACCTGCTCCTCCGGCGTGAGCTGCTGATGCGTTGTGCTGGCCGGATGGATGACCAGGCTCTTGGAGTCTCCCACGTTGGCAAGATGCGAAAGCAGCTTGCAGGCGTCCACGAACCGAATGCCGGCCTCTTTGCCGCCCTTGATGCCGAAACCGATAATGGCTCCGCAACCATCCGGCATATACTTTTTCGCGAGCTCGTGTGAGGGATGTCCCGGCAGTCCGGGATAGTTCACCCACCTGACCTGGGGCTGCTGCTGCAGCCACTCCGCCACCTGCTGAGCATTGCGGCTGTGGCGCTCCATTCGGAGGTGCAGCGTCTCCAGCCCCTGCAGGAACAGGAAGGCGTTGAACGGAGAGAGGCAGGGTCCGAGGTCCCTCATCAGCTGGACTCGCATCTTGACAATATACGCCAGCGGCCCTAGGGCCTCCGCGTAGTTCACCCCGTGATAGCTGGGGTCGGGCGTGGTAAGTCCGGGGAAGCGCCCGCTGGCCTTCCAGTCGAATTTGCCGCTGTCCACCACCACGCCGCCGATGCTGGTACCATGCCCGCCGATGAACTTGGTCATCGAGTGCATGACGATATCCGCCCCCCACTCGAACGGACGAAGCAGAGCGGGCGAAGGCAGCGTGTTGTCCACGATGAGAGGCACACCGTTCTCGTGGGCTATGGCGGAGATCTTCTCAAAGTCCGGGATGTCCAGCTTCGGGTTGCCCAGCGCCTCCACGAAGAACGCCTTCGTGCGGTCCGTCACCGCGCGGCGGAAATTCTCCGGGTCCGAAGGATCCACGAACTTCACAGAAATGCCGAACTTCGGCAGGGTGTAGTGAAACAGATTGTAGGTGCCGCCATACAGGCTGGTGGCGGAGATGACCTCGCCGCCGGCCTCGCAGATGTTCATGATGGCAAGGCTGCAGGCGGCCTGCCCGCTGGAGGTGACCAGCGCCCCCACTCCTCCCTCAAGCTGCGCGATCCGCTGCTCCAGCACGTCCCAGGTGGGGTTCATGATGCGGGTGTAAATGTTGCCGGACTGCTCCAGGGCGAACAGGCTGCGGGCGTGCTCCACGCTGTCGAACACGTAGGAGGTGGTCTGATAGATGGGCACGGCACGCGCCTTGGTCACGGGGTCCGGGGTCTGGCCCGCGTGCAGGGCCAGCGTATCGAATCTGAAGTCTGCCACTGTCTGGTTCACTCCTTACCGAAGAGCTGCGGCAGGTCGGGGAGGATGCTCCCGCGCTGACCGGCCGGAAGAAAGTATACCTAACCGACCGGATTTGTGCCAATTGCCGCCTGACCCGGCGGCGTTGACTTCGCGCGGCCGCAATCCGTATAATGGCGCGGCGGCGCGAAAGACCCGGCGCAGGGCTTTCGCGATCGCATGGGAGCATGCCGGTTCTCCATATCCATCCCGTCCGCCACCGGCAGCGCGTGGCGCGGCGGCGGGGAGCAACGGAGGCACAGACAGTCAAGTGGCCAGCGTCACTCTGAGAAACCTCAGGAAGACCTTCAAGAACGTCGTTGCCGTCAACGACCTGAACCTGGAGATCAAAGACAAGGAGTTCCTGGTGCTTGTCGGGCCGTCGGGATGTGGAAAGACCACCGCCCTGCGGCTCATCGCGGGACTTGAGGAGGCCACCTCCGGCGAAATCCTCATCGGGGATCGGGTGGTCAATGATGTGTCCCCCAAAGACCGGGACATCGCCATGGTGTTCCAGAACTACGCGCTTTACCCTCATATGAGCGTGTATGACAACATGGCGTTCGGGCTGAAGCTGCGCAAGGTTCCGAAGGATGAGATCCGCCGGCGTGTGGAAGAGGCTGCTGACCTGCTGGGGCTGCGGGACCTGCTTCAGCGCAAGCCCAAACAACTTTCGGGCGGGCAGCGCCAGCGCGTGGCGCTGGGACGGGCCATTGTGCGGGAGCCGAAGGTGTTCCTGATGGACGAGCCGCTCTCCAACCTGGATGCCAAGCTGCGGGTGCAGACCCGCGCGGAGCTTATAAAGCTGCACCGGCGGCTGGGAATCACCACCATCTACGTCACCCACGACCAGGTGGAAGCCATGACCATGGGTGACCGGATCGCGGTGATGAAGGACGGGGTGCTGCAGCAGCTGGACACTCCGCTGGGGCTTTACCACAACCCGGCGAATATGTTCGTGGCGGGCTTCATCGGAACGCCCAGTATGAACTTCCTGAACGCAACGCTGGAGAGCGCGGACGGGGGAGCCATCATCAACGCCGGGGCCTTCCGCGTAAAAGTGCCTGCGGACAAGTACGACCGGGTGAAAGACTACATCGGCAGAAAGGTGATCTTCGGGATCCGGCCGGAGGATATCTTCGACAGTTCGCTCAAGAACCCGGTGGAGGCTACGCCCGAGAACACGGTCCAGGCCGTGGTGGACGTGGTGGAGCCGATGGGCTCCATCATCACCGCTTATGTCACGCTGGGCGAGCATTCGGTGGTCGCGACGCTGGACGCCAACTCTAAGGCGAAGGAGCTGCAGCCGATCGAGCTGGTCTTCGACATGGAGAGCACCCACGTGTTCGACCCGGACACGGAGGTGGCGCTTTACTAGGGAAGAACCTGCCAGGGGCAGGAAGGCAGGGCCCGGGGCCGGCACCCGATGAGGATGACCGGCCCCTCAAAGACAGCCCTGCCCCCTTTTGGCGCCCGGCTCGCGAGCAGTCTCATAGCCGAGACTGCCGTTCCACCGATCCCTCGCTTATAAAGGTAACCGCCGAGGCTGTCACCTTCTGTCAGTCTTTTGGCGGTGCGGAACTTTTTCCGGGGGATTTTTCGCGCGGCGGCGCTCCCGTAGCGCCTGCAACGGAAACCCGAAGCGCCCGCGGTCCCGTAGTGAACACGCGGGCGTCCTGGAAGGGTCTAAAGAGCGGAGCGCGGGGCACGCTGAGACGGCGCTTCCGGTCGCCGGTTGACTGATGCCCCGTCCGCGGATAGCATGAAACGCCACACTGCTTCAGAGAGGAGCATCTGTATGCCTGATATGAGGGCCAGATCCATTTACACGGCGGCAGCCGTTCTGCTGGCCGCCTTGCTTTTGCCGGGCGCGATACCGGCGGCCGGAGACGAGAACGCTCCGGCGGCTCAGAAGCCAAAGATCACAGTGGAGAGCCCGGATTCCACGGTGGTCGCGACGGTCAACGGCGAGCCCATCACGAAGGGCGAGCTAATGGAGGCGATGTGGGGACGCTACGCCATCCCCACCCTGACGGATCTCATTGACAAAGTCGCCATCCGCCAGGCTGCCCAGAAGGCCGGGGTGACCATTGAGCCCGCCGATCTGGACGCGAAGGTCAACGAGTTGAAGGACCGGCTGCCACCGGGAATGACCTTCGAGCAGTTTCTGGAGCAGTACAACATCACGGAAGAGCAGCTGCGCAAGGAGCTGGAGACCAGCGTCTACATCGAGAAGGCCGCCGCAAAGAACATCAATGTGACCGACCAGGACCTGGCCGGATACATCAAGGCCCGCCACATCCTGATCTCCACCCAGCAGCCCGGCGCCACCGCCGAGGAGCGGGAAAAGAAAGAGCAGGAGGCCAAGGCCAAGCTGGAGCAGATCGCCGCAGACATCAAGGCCGGCAAGACCACCTTCGAGCAGGCCGCGAAAGAGTTTTCGGACGATCCCGGCAGCAAGGACCAGGGCGGCGATCTGGGGTTCTTCAAGCGCGGGGTGATGACGCAGCCTTTCGAGGAGGCGGCATTCAAGCTGAAGGCCGGTGAGATGTCCGAGCCGGTGAAGACCACCTACGGCTACCATCTCATCCTGGTGGAGAAGCTGGGCAAGGACGCGGAAGGTCAGGAGCGCGCGGATCTGATCGAGCGCATCCGGCAGGAGCGGCTCCGCCCTGAGATGACCGCCTGGTATCTGAAGGCCAAGCAGGAGGCTCAGGTGGAGCGGGCTCTCGGCGAGCAGCCCAAGCCGCCGACGCCGCCTCCCGCGATGGAGGAGAGCCAGCCGGAGACCGGCGGGCAGGATACTCCTCCTCCGCCCCCGCCTGCGCCCGAGTCCAACTGACGGGCCGGCTGCCGCAGGACGGCTGAGCAGGTTACGGCCGGGAGCCACGGTGGCTCCCGGCCTTTGTTCATCTGAGGCAACCGGAGGACTCTTCGGACCGCGAAATCCGGGCAGGCATCCGGCGGATGAGAGAGGAAGTATTCCGTTGCGGCCGGCGGGGCGGTTCGCGAAACCGCCCGCAAAAGAGCGCAGGACACGGCCGCACATGAGACGGACGCAAGAGGGACAGCAATGGCAAAGACAGTGAATGTGGGGCTGATCGGCTACAAGTTCATGGGAAAAGCCCACAGCCAGGGCTTCAGGGATGTGCCTTTCTACTTCCCCGATGTGAAGGCCGTCCCGGTGATGAAAGTCATCTGCGGACGTGACGAAGAGGGCGTCAGCCAGGCGCAGAAGCAGTTCGGCTGGGAGAGCTACGAGACGGACTGGCGCCGGGTGGTGGAGCGGGATGACATCCACCTGATAGACATCTCCACCGGCAACAATGTGCACGCCGAGATGGCCATCGCGGCCGCGGAGAAAGGCAAGCACATCTTCTGCGAGAAACCGCTGGCCATGAACGTGCGTGAGGCGCGCGCGATGGTGGAGGCCGTGAAGAAGGCCGGCGTCATCAACATGGTCAACTTCAACTACCGCGCCGTGCCCGCCATCCGGTTCGCCAAGCAGCTCATTGAGGAAGGGCTGATCGGGCGCGTGTTCCACTGGAGGGCGTTCTATCTTCAGGACTGGATCATAGATCCCGGGTTCCCGCTGGTGTGGCGGCTGCAGGGAGATGTGGCCGGTTCTGGTTCGCACGGAGATCTGGCGGCGCACTCCATTGATCTGGCGCACTATCTGGTGGGCGAGATTGATGAGGTGGTGGGGCTGCAGGAGACGTTCATCAAGCAGCGCCCGAAGCTGGCCCGCACGACGGGCGGACTCTCGGCGGCCGCCGCTGAGGAGATGGGCGAGGTGACGGTGGACGACGCCAGCCTGTTCCTGGTGCGCTTCAAGAACGGCGCGGTGGGCTCGTTCGAGGCCACGCGCTTCGCCGCCGGGCATCGCAACGGCAATATGTGGGAGATCAACGGCGAGAAGGGATCGCTGCGCTTCAACGTGGAGCGCATGAACGAGCTGGAGTATTACGACCACACCCAGTCGGGCGACCGGCAGGGCTTCCGGGTCATCCAGACCACGGAGAGCTCGCATCCGTGGATGAGCGCGTGGTGGCCTCCGGCGCACATCATCGGCTGGGGACAGACCTTCACGCACCAGATCTACGAGCTGATGAACGGCATCGCGGACAGTGTGAACCCGCACCCGGACTTCGAGGACGGCCTGAAGTGCCAGATGGTGTTGGAGGCAGTCACGAAGTCGGCGCAGGAGCGGCGCTGGGTGAAGGTGGACGAGGTCTAGCCACCGGCAGCCAACCTTTCCGCAAGACCAGAGGGGCCGGGCGCGGCGCGCCCGGCCCTTTGGCGTGTCTGCCCGGAAATCTCCCCTGAGAAGACTGTCAATTCTGCCAGTATGAAAGGCGCCCGCCGGTCCGTTACCATGGAATCACCGGCCTGCCGTGCAAGCGCAGGCCGGCACAGCAGAAAGGACCGGCATTGCGAAACGAAAGGGCAAACGTCAAGGCGCTGGAGGTGGGTGATATCCGGGGCCTGTGCCCGGAAAGCGTGATGCTTGTACTGATCTGCGTGGCGGACGCCGTCTCCACGCTGTTTCTGGTGGGACGCGGACTGGCCACCGAGGCGAACCCCCTGATGGCCTGGTGTCTGGAGCGGGGCGCGCTGGTCTTCCTGACCGTGAAGGCGGCTTCCTTCGCCCCCTTTGTGGCGATGTGCGAGATCTACCGCCGCCGCAACCCGGTGACCGGCAGGCTGTTCATCCGCGTGGGGTTCTGGGCTTACCTGCTGGCTTATCTCCTGCTGGTGCTCGTGGTGAACCTGCGGCCCCTCTGAAAGGGGCCGCCCGGGTCTCACGGGTTCAGGCGGGAGCGCAGCAGATCCCTCTGCCGGTCCGTGAGCTCCACGGCCGGAGGACGCACGAAAGTGCGGGGCATCCCCGCGAGCTCCAGCGCATATTTAGTGGCTGCGCGGGGCGGCAGCCCTTCGAACACCCGGGTGAGCGCTGTGACGATCTCCTGTCGCGTCTCGGCATCCCCCCTGCGCTCCCGGTGAGCCTTCCACACCTGCACCACCGCATCCGGGAAGACGTTCGCCACCCCGCTGATCAGTCCGGCGCATCCCAGCCGCAGGGCGGGCAGATGCTGGGTGTCCGTCCCGCAGAAGATCTGCAACCGCGGGAAAGACGTCACCAGCTCGCGGGTGACGTCCAGATCGCCCGAGGAGTCCTTCACCCCCATAATGCGCCGGTGTCCCTTGAGAGCCCGGAGAATGGACGGAGTGACGGGAATCCCCGTGCGCCAGGGGATGTTGTAGAGGATGACCGGAATAGCGGAGGAGTTGGCCACACGGCGGAAGTACTCGATGATGCCCTCCTCCGACGCGGTATGATCGAAGAACGGAGGCGGAACCAGCAATGCTTCGGCTCCGGCCTTCCGGGCCGCGTGCGAAAGCTCAATGCATTCGGCCAGGCTGCTGGTGCCGGTGGCGACGATAAGGCGAAGGCGGCCCCGGTGCTTACGGGTAAACTCGATGAGGCGGCGCTTCTCGGTCAGTGAGAGGGAATGCCCTTCGCCGTTGGTCCCGCAGATCACGATGCCGTCCACGCCGGAGGCGCGCTGGAAGGCAAGGTGGCGCTCCATCCAGCGCAGGTCCAGGTTCTGCCTGGAGTCGAACGGTGTGACAACGGCTGTGAAGACTCCCTGGAGTCTTTTTCTGCCGAACATGGCTTCAGCCTCCCGATAATGTGCCGTAATGGACGGAGGGAACCGGCCGGGCCGGCCCGGAATGCGGACCTGTGAACTTTTCGGGCCCGGCGGCCGTCTTTCTGGTTGATGCGGCCCGCGAGGAGGCCGCCCGGGGTATCCTAAGCCTATCGGGGACCGGCTGTCAACCTTCACGGGATCCGTGACAAGCCGTTCCGGCGGGCGCGCAACGCCCCGGATGGAAAGGATCTGGCAGGACTTGGACAAAGCGGAAGCAAGCACGGCGATGGAAACGCCGCAGGAGATGACTGAAAACGTCGAGGAGGCGGTCGCCACCATCGAGGAAGCCTCCCGCGAGATCATCGCCGAAGTGGAGAAGGTTATCGTCGGCAAGCGGGATGCCGTGCGACTTGCGCTGGCCGCCGTGCTGGCGGGCGGCCACGTGTTGATCGAGGACATTCCCGGCGTGGGCAAGACCAGCCTGGCAAAGTCGCTGGCCCGCGCGCTCGGCTGTTCGTTCAAGCGCATCCAGTTCACCCCCGACCTCCTGCCGTCCGACATTACGGGCATCTCCATTTACAATCAGAAGACGCTGGAGTTCGAGTTCCGGCAGGGACCGGTATTCGCGAACATCGTCCTGGCGGATGAGATCAACCGTGGAAGCCCGAAGACCCAGTCCAGCCTGCTGGAATGCATGGAAGAGGCTCAGGTCACGGCGGACGGTATGACCTATCGCCTGCCGAAGCCGTTTTTCGTCATCGCCACCCAGAACCACATAGATATGCAGGGCACCTATCCCTTGCCGGAAGCGCAACTGGACCGCTTCATGATGAGCATCTCGCTGGGCTACCCCAGCGCGCCGGACGAGAAGCGCATCCTGGAAACGCGGATGGGTGATAACCCGATGGAGGAAGTGCGCCCGGTACTGGATGCATCCCGCCTGCTTGGCCTGCAGAAGAGCCTGCACTCGGTGCATGTGGACGACGCGGTGCAGGAGTGGGTGGTGGAGATTGCGCGGGCCACGCGGAAGCGCCAGGAGCTTTATCTGGGCATCAGCCCGCGCGGAACGCTGAACCTGGTCTACGCATCGCGGGCCCTGGCAGCGATGAATGGAAGGACGTACGTCGCCCCGGACGACGTGAAGGCAGTAGCAGTTCCGGTACTGGCGCACCGGCTGGTGCTGAAGCCGGAGATGCGCTTCCGGGGAATGGAGACGCTGCAGATCGTGGAAGAAGCGCTGGACTCCGTGCCGTGCCCGTTGACCCATGCTAAGCGGTAAGGCCAAAGGACTTCTGGTCGGCCTCATCTTCCTTGTGGTGGTGGGGGCGCTTCTGAATATCGCCCAGCTGTTCGTGATGGCGGCGGGGCTCGGGATGGTGCTCGCCGCCGCCTACGTACTGGCGCGAAGGGCAGCGCGCGGAGTCATACTGGAATGCCACGCGCCTGACCTGGTTCCGGCAGGAGAGCCTTTCGAGGCGCATCTGAAAGTCTCATCTTCGGGCGCATCCTCCCAGCCCCGTTTTGACGTGGTGCTGAGCCTGCCCGACGGACTGGAGTATCTGGAAGAGGTTTCGCGCGAGGAGGGAGAGAGCTGGACCAGGGCGGTCATCCGGCTTTCGGCGCTTCACCGGGGAGTTCACTCCATCGGCATTCCCGCAGTTTCTGTCCAGGATCCGATGGGTCTGTTTCAGGTGAAGGTTCCGGCGGGGCAGACGCTGGCTGTGGCCGCCTGGCCACCACCTCTGGATCCCGGCGAGACATCCCGGCCCGTCAGCGACCAGACCGGCGCAGAGACTCAGGAGGGCGGACGGAAGGGCAACGACGGCACCAGCATCTACAGCGTCCGTCCGTGGATGCCGGGCGATGCCGTGAGGCACGTACACTGGCCATCCACAGCGCGTCTGGGCAAACTGGCGGTCATCGAGTTCGAAGCGGAGTCCACTACCAGCGCCCTCGCTGTGCTGGACAGCGCCTGCGGGACGGACCAGGAAGCGGCGGCCGCTTTCGAAACGGCGTGCGAGGTGATGTCGTTCCTTGTCCAGAACGCCTGGTTGCATCGCAGACGGCTGAGTGTGCTGATTGACGGCAGGATTATCGGCAACCCGTTTGGCCCGCTGGGAGACCGCGAGAAGCGGGAAGCGCTGGCTGCGCTGGCCGCGGTCAATCCCGGAGAGGCAAAGCCGCTGGAAGAGGTCGGCCGGGAGTGGATGCGAGCCGCAGGAGGCTCTTCTGCCGTTATGGTGGTGACCCCCCGGTGGGACGAGGACTCGCAGGCGGCGCTCTGCTGGCTGGCTCAGGCGCGGCGGAGCGTCACGGCCATTGTGACTTCGCCTCCGGAGGATCCGGACCGGCGGGAGGAGGGCGGTCATCGCGGAATGGTCTCTGTGTTCCAGGTGAGGAGCAATGAACTCGTCAGAGCCTGACAGACCGACGCCGGAACGGAGGATCTTTTACCTGGCGGGACTGCTGACCACGCTGGTGGGCGTGGCAGCCATCTCTCTGGCCGTGCAGTCTTACGGGTTCCTGCTCCTGGCAGGGTCTCTGACGGCGGCCGGTCATCTGGTCTCTTCGCGGCTGCGGGCGCAGGGCCGCAGCCTGCGGATCGTGGAGACAGTGGTCATCACCATCTGTCTGGCCACCTATGCGCGCCTGTTCGCCACGGGTGACACCAGCCCTCTGCTGAGCCCGGGAATCGCACTGTTCCACAAGGAGCTGTCGCTTGCGGTCATGCTGGTGTGGGCGGAGGTGGTGCGGTCGTTCTCGCTGGTGTCGGATGAAGCGGTCATGTTCTCGGCCGTGCCCTCGCTTGCTTTGATCGGCGTGGTGGCCACCACATCCACCCGCGGGGACGTGATCTTGTTCTTCACCGCGTGGCTGGCTTTCTCCATCCTGATGTTCGTGGAGAGCGGCCGCAAGACCACGACATCGCGCGGGGGGCAGAAATTCCGTTCGGTGACGTTCTCGGCCACGCTGGCCATCGGGGCGGTGCTGGCAGGGTCAGTGGTCAGCCCGCTGGTACAGCACACCGCTATGTGGGGGTTCGTGAAGCTGGCTCCCACCCTTTCGGCCAACCGGGAACCTCTGGAACTGCCGGTGGGTGAAGGCGAAGGGAACGTGCTGGAGATCTCCGAAGGACCGGTCAGGCTGTCCAGCCGGGAGGAGATGCGCGTCCGGGCCTCGGCTCCGGCCTACTGGCGGACGCGGGTCTGGGACATCTATTCGGGACGTGACTGGAAGTCGCACGCGCCGCTCACCCCCAGACTTCCATCCTCCAGCGGCTTTGTGGAGAACCAGTTCCAGGCCTGGACGGAGGAGGACCGCGGACCGACGACGCAGCTTGTGCAGCAGTTCTACAGCCCCTCGGGATTCCGCGGATACCTTCACGCTGCCGGGGAGCCTGCGGCGTTCTGGATCGCCTCCAGCGACCTCTACCGGGATTCCTTCAACTGCTGGCGGCTGCCGCGGCTCTCGGGCCCGCCCATCACGGAGTACCGGGTGGTCTCGTATATCTCCACGGCCACGCCGGACCAGCTCCGCAACGCCGGCTCGGATTATCCACCGGAGGTGGAACGGTTCCGCAACCGCAATGACGCCACCTTCCGGGTCCGGATGGAGGCGGAGCGGATCACCCGCGGCCTGGACAACGACTATGACCGGGTGATGGCCCTGCGCAAGTATCTGGCGCGCCACTGCGTCTACGATCTTCAGACCCCGCCCCTGCCCAAAGACCAGGACGACGCTGTGGAGTACTTCCTGTTCGAGTCCCGCAGAGGCTACTGCGACGTGTTCGCCAGCGCTCTGGCGGTGATGGCTCGCTCTCTGGGCATCCCGGCGCGGATCGCGACGGGATTCATGCCCGGGGATTTCGACGAGGAGCGGGGCGAGTATGTTGTGCGGGACCGCGACCGGCACTCTTGGGCCGAGATCTATTTCCCTGGCTATGGATGGCAGGCGGTGGAGGCGACACCGTCAGGCGACGTCACGCCGCAGGACTTCTGGTCCTCGCTGATGTCTGAGCTGCGCTTCTTCTACGCCAGCGGCAACGCGCGCTTTGCTCTCTTGCTGGCCACACTGGGCTTCGCTTTACTGGCGCTGCGGGTGGTGTTCCCCGCCGCTCCGCTCGATCCGGAAGGGTTTGCTCCGCGCAGGTTGTCGGCGGGCAGACGCAGGGCCCGGGCTCTTTGGCGCGATCTGGCAGTCGCGCTTCGCAGACACGGGGTGACAGTTACGCCGGCCACCACGCCGCTGGAGATGGCGGATGCGTTCGAGGCTCTGAACGGAGGCTCGCACCCGGCAGCGGAGGCGGTCCGGTGCGCCTCTGAACTTCTGAGCGAAGCTCTTTACGGGTCGGGTGACCCCACTCCGGGCCAACTGGAGGATCTCAGCGTCGCCTGCCGCTGGGCGCGCCGAGAGCTGGCCCGCGCAGGCGGACGACGCACGCCTTCTCATCCCACTACGCCGGTGAACTCACGCGGCGCAGGCCGCGCGTATCGAGACCGCGCCTGACAAAGAGTGGTCCCGACTCGAACGGTCGCACTGAGCCGCTTATCCAACACGGGGTGAGTTGAAGACTCAAGGCGCGCAAAACAGCATTCGCGTGGGTACTCCCAGACGCCTAACGGGTGGGGTTGACGCGGCACTTCTTTCCGATCGCACTCCGGCCGCCACCCCAGACTAGGTCGCCTTCTCTTTCATCCTCACTGCGTTTCACCTGCGGGGCTCCGCCATCGTCCCTCAGATTCTCTCCAACGCTGTACAGCAAGTAGGCACTGCCTTCCCGGCGATAACGCAGCTCCGACCCGGTGAACGGGTCACGAGGCACCGGCCGTCCCAGCAGCGCGCAAGCCTCCTTCAGTGTGGCCGGATACGTCCCTGTCCGGGCGCGGTAGGCCGCAATCGCAAGCATCGCCTTGCACGCCTCGATATTCGCCTCGGCGGCGAGGCACTGGTTCATACTGCGGCCGAAGACGGGAGCGATAAGCCTGGTAAAAATGGCATACCGCGGCGTGGATCTCAGGCTTTCATCCGCTTCTGAGAGGAGCTTCGGGCGCTCGGACGCCGGAGCCCTGAGCGCCTCCATCTGCCGCTTCGCAAGATCGAGGTAGCT
This sequence comes from Armatimonadota bacterium, assembly GCA_025998755.1. Lineage (NCBI taxonomy): Bacteria > Bacillati > Armatimonadota > Armatimonadota bacterium. The sequence continues at coordinate 2,829,773 of AP024674.1, read as the reverse complement.
AAGCTGGTCCAGATAGGTCGCCGGCGCCAGAACGTAGCCCAGCACGCGATCCATCACGCGCCTCATCCGGGTGGTCTCGCGCGGCGGAAACCCGGGTTCCGCTGCCGTCAGGAGGCCCACACCCATCGGTCCCTTGCGCGCCTCGGTCATTGCCGTGAAGATAAGGATACGCTCGCCCCTGAGGGCCATCTCCATCGAGTCCGAGAGGCCAATACGGCTGACGACGTCGAAAGCATCCGTGGCCTGTTCAACACTCAGGCCGCGCGGTGACGACAACGCCACATCCATCCGCTGCGTCCCGGTGGCGATGATAGCGTAACGCACCAGCTGGGCGATCATCGTGGGTTCGTTCCGGAGGCATCCGGACAGGCGCAAGATCTCGATGGCGTATCGCACGGCCCCGGCTGTGTCGCCCCGCTGAGCAGCCAGGGCTGAGCGCGCCCCCAGAAGACGGGCGAGCTCGCGCGTCGCCGAAAGGTCGGAAAAAGTCCGAGTCAAAACGTCCGCTCGCTTCCAGTCCACCATCCTGGCATCGGGACATTCCAGAGCCCTGCGGATCAAACGCTCTGCAGGCGCGAACCGCTCCAGCGCCTGCTCCACCGCTCCCCAGTCCGGCTGCCCCGGCTCCAGCGCCGTCTGATACGTCTTAAGAAGCCGCTCTCGGTCCGGGACGCTCATCATAAACCGGCCAGCCTCTGAGAGGTAGGTAAAGGCGTTGCGCTCGGGGGAGATCTCTGGTCCGGAGAGATCCGCCGGTGTGACCGGTTCTCCCCCCTTGCGCAACGCTTCGAGCTCCCGCTCCAGCTTCCTGCCTGCCCATAGCGTCAGACCGGCGTGCAACACCGCGAGCGCCAGGACGAAGTAGCACAGCCCTTTCAAACCCCGAAGCAGGCAACCCCTCTTTTCTGACATCTCAACCACGCTCCTTTGACCGGACCTCCCCATTTCCGCCAGATTCCAGATGCACCAGCAGCATCTCGGTCTGGCGGCGCATCTCCGCCCATCCCGGAACGGTCTCTGGCGTCTCGCTTCGGGATGTCATATATGCGATGCGCTCCTGCCGGACACCATCAAGCCCGAAGCTCACGACCACGAACGCGGCGGCCGCCCACGCCAGAATGCGCCCCGTGACGCGGTAACGCCGCGCCTGCCCGCCCTCGCGCAGCTGCGTACGCGCCGCTCCGAGCACCCTCTCTCGCATCCCCTCCGGCGGATGAAAATCCAGCGCATCGCGGATCATCTGCTCCAGACGCCGGTCATCCATTTTCACTCTCCTTCAGCTCGCGGCGGAGCCGCGCCACGGCGTACCGGTAGCGGCTGGCGGCGGTATTGGCGGAGACGCCGGTCACGGAGGCGATCTCTTCGAAAGTCATCTGCTCCACCGCCTTCAGGGTCAGAACCTCGCGCTGCTCCAGCGGAAGGGCCTGGATGGCCTCTGCAATGTCAGTCCTTCCGCCTACGGGGACTGCAAGCTGCCCCGGAGCCAGCCCGTCCGCCAGCCTGCGGGCCACATCCGTCCGGCGGCTGCGGCTACGGATGACCACGAGACACTGGTTGCGCACGGCCTTCATCAGATAGGAACGCGGATCCCGGGGCATCCTGCCGGCTCCGGCGAGACGGACAAACACCTCCTGAAGGGCATCCTCCGCATCCTCCGCGGAGCCGGTGAGCGAACGCGCGTAGCGGTAGAGGGCGGGGGCGTGGAGATCATAGAGGCGCTCCAGCGATTCCGCCGTCAGGCAGCCTGCCGATTCCCGGCTGATTCGGATGATCCTCAATGGCCCGCTCCACTCCTTCCGGGCCGGTATTCCCGCAGTGTCCACCGGCGTCCTCCTGTCAATGACAAGGACACCGGAAGTGTGCGGATCTGTCTATGCTGCGGAGCAGACCTCCCAGAAAAGACGTGCGCTCGTCCTGGCCAGCTCGCGCTGCTCCTCCGCGAAGGCATGCAGATGGCTGCTGGCCTGCTCGCGGTTGGCGTGGAGGCTGAGCAGGATGTCCTGCAGTTCTCCTGCGTGCAGGCCGTCGGCAGTCAGGCAGGGCATCCCCGCAAGGTGGCAGAACCGCTCGATCTTGGGATCGTAGGACAGGCCCGCAAACGGCACCGCCGCCATCGCCGACAGAATAATGCTGTGAAGTCGCATTCCGAGGGAGAGATGGAAGCCGTGGAACAACCGGGCCATCTCCGCGGGAGACAGTTCGGCGGTCAGAAGGGAATGGGGTCCTTCGGCGTATTCCAGCACCCGGCGGGAGATTTCAACGTCACCCGGAAGGTGAAACGGCACGAACAGGGAGCGGATACCTGTCTCGCGAGCAAAAAAGTCGCAGGCAGCGGCCACATCCGGGCAGGAACGCTCCACGGATCCCCACGGCCGGAGCGCCACCGCCAGCACGGGCCCTGCATCTGCAACCCTGTCTTCCGGGAGCCGCGCAGCAGGTTCGAGAAGGAAAGCAGGATCGGCCGAAAGGGTCAGCAGGCTCTCCGGGATCCCCAGTCCCAAAAGCTCCGTCAGGGATCGGGGGTCGCGTAACGTCACGCCGCTCGCGTGCGCCAGCGTCCGGCCGGCGCTTTCCCTGAGCTGCGGGTCCTCCAGGGGTCCGAACCCTTGAGCCCACAGAAACAGCTTCCGCCGCAGCGCGAGGGCCAGCCGGCAGATCCAGAGATAATACGCCGCCGACCGCCTGCTTGTGACGTCCTGGATCAGGCTGCCTCCGCCCAGCACCAGGATGTCGCACCAGAAAAGCGCCGAGAGGATGGCCGCCGGTGAGAAGCGGGGATAGGCACGGATGCCGTGAAGGGCCACGGTCCGGCTGGGTTCCGCGCTCAGCGCTCGGACTTCGAAGGGTTCTTGCCTGGCCTCTGACGCGACGCCGCGCAGGATCCCCGCCAGCACGATCTCATCGCCGGCGTTGGCGAACCCGTAGTATCCCAGGATGAGTATGCGCAGAGGCCTTCGCACGTCAGGATTGCGCGCCCCGCCCGAGCCCCAACACCCGCAGCGCCGCCACCAGGACCATTCCGCCGAGCGCCCCCACCCATACTCCGTTCACCGTGCGGACCAGCGAGACCGCCAGTGGCGTATGGATGTGGCAGAACGTGTTGACGGCGGAGACCAGCCCGATGACCCCGGCGGTGGTGAACAGCCGGGCCCAGCCGGTTTCACCCTTGCGGAAAAGCCACAGCCCGGCCCACAGGCCAGGATATCCCAGCAGGATCTCCTTGGTCCGCGGACGGACATAAAGGATCTGATCCAGCAGGGCACGGAAGCGCAACTCCAGGGAAGAGACCCCAACAGCCGCCTCGTTGCCTGACCGGACCACCACCACAAGCAGCGCCACCAGGCCGATAAGACCCACTATGGCCGAGCTGAACAGCACGGGGGAGACCCACACGCGCCGGAAGGCTTCGCGCGCGGTCTGCAAACTGTCCCGCCAGGGAAGCGCCGCGCCCAGAAGCCCCGCCGCCGCCCATAGGGCCACCGCCAGCACAGGAAGCAGATGAGCCACCTTGACGCCCGCGAAGCCCTCCGTGTGCACCATGAATAGCCGCCCTGTCAGCAGCGCGGCTATGAGCAGCCCGCCCATCACGGCGATAGTGATGGCATTCAGATAATGCGCCGGCACGCGCAGGGCGTCCGGGGTCTTTGCCGGAGCGCCTGCGGAAGCCAGCCTGGCGGCGCGCGCGGCGGCCCAGACGGGGAAGGCAAGCGCTGCGGCCAGAGCCACCACCTTCCGGCCCAGGTCCCCGGCCAGGGATACTGGCACCAGCACAATCAGCGTGACCAGGAACCAACCCCACGCCGCAGAAGAGGTCAACCGGATCAGCTCAGAGAGTGCCAGCGCAGCTGCGGCGGCCACTCCCATCGCAATGAGCACCCGCTCCCAGGCTGCTGGCCCTGCGTCAGGCAGTGGGTGTGGAGAGCCTGTGGCCAGTCCGGAGCGTTTCAGACCGGCGACAATGGCGGAGATGTAAGCCGCGTTCGTCTCCACCGCATCCGGACCGTTCAGCTCAGGCAGGCGGACATACAGCAGGCGGATGCCCCTCTCGCGCGCCGCACGGACGAACCGTTCCACAGCGGCAGCAGGCTGATACTGCGCCATCTCCGTGGCCGAGATGCTGTGGACGCGGAGGAACTGCCCGTCCAGGGCCGTCTCCAGCCTTTCCGAGCCTTTCTGTTTACCGAACTCGATGCTCCCGAACGTCAGTCCGGCCTTCTCCAGAGTCTCCGCGCACTCCTCCACGGCTCCGCGCCACCCCAGCACCTCGTCCGCCGCAAATATGAGCGTCTTCATCCCCAGCTCACGGGCTTCCGCCGCCACCGCCTCCATCCCCTCCCGGGCATAGGAAGGGAAGTTGTAGGCCCGGGCGATGACCTCCAGTCCGTGCCGGGACTGCAGGCGCTGGATGTCACCGCGAAGGATCTCGAAGCCCAGAGGCAGGCGCGCCAGAAGGACGGGGTCGGTTCGGGTTGAAAGACGGGGATCGCCCGGGATGCCAGGCGAAGCATCGCTGAGACCGTTCGTCTGGAGGGTGCGAGCAATGGCCTGCTCAACGTCCCGCTCAGGGGAGGACAGCTTGTAGCCCTGCTGTCCACCGGCGAAGATCCTCCGGATCGAGGCCCTGCCGGTTCGAAGAAAGTCTTCCAGCACGGGCTCCGTGACGGCCACAGCTGTCACGCCCGCCTGCTTCAACGACCGCAGCACACTGTCCGTGTCCTGCCCGGGCACGGCGGCGGCCAGCGTCCGCACCTCGTCCCAGTCCACGGCGATGGAGACACGGTTGTTGGCGGTTTCGATGGTGTGCCTGCGATGAAGCGTGGGAAGAGCGGCGGCCAGGGAGATCAGCGCCACCGCCAGCAAAAGAGTCCTTGCGTTCCTCAAGCGGTTGTCTTCCACGCCGGATAAGTTCACCAGTATCTGCGGTCATACCTGCGCCGCGCCTGCGCCCTGGAGGGCGCCATTGCTGATATCAGCAGCATTCCCGCGAAGAATCCCCCGATATGCGCCCAGTAAGCGATGCCGCCTCCCACCTGCATCCCGGCGCCGGAGCTTGCGCTAAGGATCTGCCCGATGATCCAGAACCCCAGCACAATGACAGCGGGAAGCTGGATGGTGGTGACAAAAAAGAACAGGAAGACCAGACAGGTCACACGGGCGTGCGGATACAGCAGGAAATAGGCTCCGAGCACTCCGGCCACCGCGCCGCTGGCCCCCAGAGTGGGAACGGGAGAGAACGGTGCGCTCAAGATGTGCGCAACCGCCGCCAGAAAGCCACACGCCATGTAGAAGATGAAGAACCGGAAATGCCCCAGCCGGTCCTCAACATTGTTCCCGAATATGGCAAGGTAGAGCATATTGCTGCCGATGTGCAGCAGCCCTCCGTGCATAAACATGCTGGTGAAGATGGTCAGCCAGGCCGGATGAACCGGCGCGTAGGGCGGCACCTGACGGCCGGTGACCACCTCCAGAGGGACCATTGCGTACTCCACCAACCCCGGATGCGGGCCTCTCGGGCTGAGAAGCTGAAGGATGTAGACCGCCACATTGACCGCCAGAATGAGCCACGTGACAAGCGGAAAGCTGCGGGTGGGATTGTCGTCGTGGAGGGGGATCAACGGCCGGAGCCCGGCTTTCTAACAAGCGGAACGGTAACGGATGGCCCCCGCGCCTCCCTCAGGATTGCAGGCGCCCGGCGGCGGATCAGCAGCAGGATGACGCTGGAGGGGAGTTCCAGCGGAGTCAGCTCTCGGAGGGGGCTTTGTAGAGCTCGGCCAGAGAGCCCAGGCTGTCCAGCCGGAAATGGGCTTCGATGACCTCGTGGATACCGATTGGCCCCATCGCCTCGAAGCGCTCCTTTTCCTTCTCCGAGACCTCACTAGGGGCGTCCTGAAGAAGCCTTTCGTCCCACTCCTCCTGCTTCACAAACTGCTCGCCCAGCCTCTTGCAGTGCGAGCAGCGGAACTTCAACCAGACGAAACTGGGTCCATCAACCCTCAGGTAATAGCCCTTTTGCATGACATCCTTTGCAACGATACGTTTGCCGCAATTGCAGCGGATGCAGGTTCGCATGCCTGGCCTCCGTGTCCAGTCCGGCCCGGGGGAGTTGTGCGGAGGGGCCGTCCCACAACCATTATATCACGCCGCCCGGCGTCGCTGCTATGCGCCTGCAGCGGAGCAATCCCCTGTCTGCCCTCTGCCCTGCCTCAACGTCCTCCGGCATATTGGGGGAAAGGCGGGAAAGGTTGCGGGTTTCCTGCCAAACCGGGATAATCCATTGGCCCGTCACAGGCGGTGCGGCCTGCGGCGGGACCGCCGGATGCCACGCCGCATGGAACGGCCCGGGCTAATCATCAGCGAGGACCGATGCCGATGCGCGCTTCTCGGACAGCCCAGTTTGCCATCGCGATGCTGTCAGCCTGCGTCCTGTACGGGCAGGCTCCCGCGAAGGCGGATGGATACCGGATGGTGGAGGCGGTGGTCGAGTCCGTCCGGCGGCTGTCGCACCCGGTCGTGCAGGTGACGCTACGGGATGTGCGTCCGGCCGGATCCGCCGGGCAGCGCGGGGCGCGGGTGGTGGCACTATCGTTTCCGGGTCAGTCGTCCCCGGGAGCAGCGCGGCCGTGGACAGAGGCCGGAGAAGCCGCCTGGCAGTTGAAGCCGGGCGAGCGTATCCGGGCGTTCCTGTGGAGGCAGTGGGGATCCGAGCAGTGGTATCTGGGCCGGTTCGAGCGAGCGGGACAGGGCAGTGACCCGGAGCGCCCGGCGGTGAAGAGGCTGATTACGACCCTGAAAGTGACGCCGGAACGGGCGTCACCGGGTGAAAGCGTACGGATGACGCTGACCGTCCGGAACGCGTCTGACACGGTCTACTCGTATCAGACGCCCACCGGGCAGCAGTATGAGTTCCAGGTGGACGGTCCTGCGGGACGCGTGTGGCACTGGTCGCACGGAAAGCTGTTTACCACCGCCATCGTGCAGGGCAGCATCCGGCCCGGAGAGAGCAAGGTCTACAGTGTGGAGTGGGACCTGAAAGATAACAGCGGAAAGCCGGCGCCGCCGGGCGAGTACCGGGTATCGGCGTGGCTGACCGTGATGGGAGACGAGCGCCCGGCAGCGGAGCCGGTGACGCTGGTGGTGAAGCGGTCGTAGTTGCGGGTATTCCGCAGCCGGGGAAACAACAGTCCCGGCGTCGTTTTGTCTGCCCCGCCGGCAGACGGCCAATACGGAGGAAAAACAACAGGCATCATGAGCAACAAGCGTGTTTATCTGTTCCACGAGGGCAACGCGAAAATGCGGGACCTCCTGGGCGGCAAGGGGGCTAACCTGGCCGAGATGACCAACATCGGCCTGCCCGTCCCGCCCGGCTTCACCATCACCACGGAGTGCTGCAACTACTACAGCAAGCACGGCAAGTTCCCGGACGGGCTGATGGACGACGTGAAAGCAGCCCTGGCGGCCGTGGAGAAGGATATGGGCAAGAGACTGGGCGACCCGGAGAACCCGCTGCTGGTCTCCGTTCGCTCCGGGGCGAAGTTCAGCATGCCCGGAATGATGGACACGGTCCTGAACCTGGGCCTGAACGATCAGACGGCTGAGGCCCTGATCCGCCTGACAGGCAACGAGCGCTTCGTGTGGGACGCCTACCGCCGCTTCGTGATGATGTTCTCGGACATCGTCCTCTCGGGTCAGTATCCGGACCTGAAAAAGGAGAAGTTCGAGCACATCTTCGACGCCCTGAAAGAGAAGGTGGGCGCCAAGCAGGACACGGATGTAGACGCCGCCGGCCTTAAGGAGCTGGTGGGCCAGTTCAAGGAGTACTTCAAGAAGGTTACGGGCCAGGACTTCCCGTCCGACCCGATGAAGCAGCTGGAGCTGGCCATCGAGGCGGTGTTCAAGAGCTGGAACAACGAGCGCGCCGTCATCTACCGCAACCGTGAGAAGATCTCCCACGACCTGGGAACGGCGGTCAACGTTCAGACCATGGTCTTCGGGAACATGGGCGATGACTCCGGCACTGGCGTTGCGTTCACCCGCGACCCCGCCACGGGCGAGAACAAGATCTACGGCGAGTTCCTGATGAACGCTCAGGGCGAAGACGTAGTGGCCGGCGTCCGCACTCCGGAGACCATTGATCAGCTGGCCGAGCACAACCCGGAGATCTACCAGCAGTTCGTGGAGATCGCGAAGAAGCTGGAACAGCACTACCGTGACATGCAGGATATCGAGTTCACCATCGAGAAGGGGCGGCTCTTCATCCTGCAGTGCCGCGCGGGCAAGCGCACTCCGCAGGCGCACATTGAGATCGCGGTGGACCATGTGAACGAGGGACTCATCACGAAGGAAGAGGCCGTGCTGCGCGTGCCGCCCGAGGTGCCGGGCCTGATGCTGCTGCCGGCGCTGGATCCGGACTTCGTGAAGAAGAACAAGCCCACCGTGCTGGCCAAGGGTCTGAACGCCGGACCGGGCGGAGCCGTGGGCAAGGTGGCCATCGGATCTGCCGCGGCCCTGCGGATGGCCGAGGCGGGCGACGATGTCATCCTGGTGGGGCGCGAGACCACGCCCGACGACCTGGGCGGTATGCTGGCGTCCCGCGGCGTGCTGACCGCCACGGGCGGAAAGACCTCGCACGCTGCTCTGGTGGCGCGTCAGTACGGCATCCCCACGGTGTGTGGATGCAGCGCCCTCCGCATTGACGAGAACTCCCGCACCATCAGCGCCGACGGTGTGGTGCTGAAGGAGGGAGATTACATCTCCATTGACGGCACCAACGGCCTGGTCTACATCGGACAGATCCCCACCAAGATGCCCGAGGTCTCCGGCAAGTTCGCCACGTTCATGGAGTGGGCGGACAGCTTCCGGACCATGGGCGTGCGCGCGAACGCCGATACGCCCGAGCACGCCGCGGAGGCGGTGGAGCTGGGAGCCACCGGCATCGGCCTGTGCCGCACCGAGCACATGTTCATGGGTGACCGCGTGCCGATGGTGCAGGCGATGATCCTGGCCGAGGACGAGGCCGCGCGTGAGGAGGCTCTGGCCAAGCTGCTTCCGCTGCAGCGCGAGGACTTCGTGGGCATCTTCAAGGCGATGAAGGGCTACCCTGTGACGGTGCGTCTGATCGACCCGCCGCTGCATGAGTTCCTGCCCAGCCTGGAGGAGCTGCTGGTCGAGACCACCGAGATGCGCGTGAAGGGCGAGACCGGCCCGGCATACGAGGAGAAGATGAAGCTCCTGAACAAGGTGAAGGAGCTGCACGAGTTCAACCCGATGCTGGGTCTGCGCGGATGCCGCCTGAGCATCTACTTCCCGGGCATCGTGCGCATGCAGGTGGCGGCCATCATCGGCGCTGCGTGCGAGGTGAAGAAAGCCGGCCAGGATGTGCATCCGGAGATCATGATCCCGCTGGTGGGCATCGTGACCGAGCTGACGCACATCAAGGAGCAGCTGGAGCAGGTGGCCCAGGAGACGATGAAGGCGGAAGGGATCGAGGTGGACTACAAGTTCGGGACCATGATCGAGATCCCGCGCGCCGCCCTGACCGCCGACGAGATCGCGCAGGAGGCTGCCTTCTTCAGCTTCGGGACCAACGACCTGACCCAGATGGCCTACGGGCTGTCGCGCGATGACGCTGGCAAGTTCCTGCCGCTTTACATCGAGAAGCGCATCATCCCGGTGGATCCCACCGAGAGCCTGGATGTAAAGGGCGTGGGACGCCTGATGCAGATCTGCGTGGAGGACGCCCGCAAGGTGAACCCGGGCATCAAGCTGGGAATCTGCGGGGAGCACGGAGGAGATCCGGACAGCGTGAAGTTCTGCTACAAGCTGGGGCTGGATTATGTCTCGTGCTCGCCGAAGCGGATCCCGGTGGCGCGCCTTGCTGCGGCGCAGGCTGCTCTGGAGAAGGACGGCGGCAGCACCCGCGACAAGTAACCCTGCCGTTTGCCGCTGCGGCGGCATTCGACCTGGGACGAGACACCTCTCGGCTCACGGGGCCGGCCGGAATGGCCGGCCCCTGTGTTTTTCCGAGACGTTGCTTGACCCTCCCGCCTTCGGCGGGCGGGTCGAAACCACATTTCCGCAAAGGGGGGTCCATACGCGCAGCTTTCGCCGCCCTACTCGACCATCGTGGGAGGAAGCGCCCGGACGGGCACAGTTGAAGGTTTGGGGGTGAATGTCAAGGATGCTGCGCTATCGGGCTTCCCCAACCCTGAGCACCGCGACAAGAACATCTTTCCGCCAGCACAACTCGCAAGGGTGGGCCGCGGCCGCACCCCAAGCGCGGCCTGTGGATGCCCCCGGCTTGCAGTCTTACTCCTCCATTACGTCGATGGGAGGATTGTTGCCGCTGAAGTGCGCCCGGGAACCGATGCGGTTGATGACCTTGAGCGGCACGGTACCCATGTTGTTCGTGAAGCTGACGCGGCTCTGGTCACCCTGCAACACGGCGGCAAGACCGCCACTGTTGAACGTGCATCCGTTGACGTTCAGCCGACCTTTCGTGACCGTGAACGCAGGCAGATCTCCCTTCTTCGACACGTTCCAGTCGTTGATGTTGCAGCCGGTCATGTTCAGCGATCCGCCGTTCACGACAGCCAGCGCCTCCGCCACCGCCCAGAAGTTGCAGTTGGTCAGGGTGACGTTCCCGGTATTGGTCTCGTGAAGCATAACCCCCACACAATGCGTCCCTGCGAATGGGGCAAACTCGCCGTTCGTGATGCTGATACCGATGTTGAAGCTGTTCTGAACATCCAGCGCCACCCCCACGCAGTCCGCGCCGATGCCCAGGAAGTTGCCGTTGGTGACTCCGCCCGGATAGGCCTTGTCCTTCACGTCCTGTGAGGTGAAGAACCGATATCCCACGCGGTATCCGTAGCAGAACGTGTTCAGGCAGTACTGCCAGTCCGATCGGCCGAACTCGAAGGCCACGCCGTGCGAAAGCACCCAGTCGCGCAGGGGCTTGTGCAGCGAGAAATACGGCCAGAAATGCACGTTTTCGATGCGGCAGATGTCGTAAATGTGGTCCGCGTGAATGCCGACCCTCAGGGGCTCGCCCCATATGTTGCGCACCACGCTGGCGTGCGCACCATCCAGGTTGATGCCCTGATATGCGTTGTACAGGAAAATGTCCTCGAGGCGCCCGTCCGGGCCGAGGTGGATGGCATAGGGAAAAGGAACCGGCTCGGAGGCGTCGGCCGTCTGGTCCGGGTATTCGATGCAGATGCCACGCACCGCGCATCCTTTCTCGGTGGCCATGATGCAGCCCGGGCCATCGCTTCTGCCCTTGCCATACGTAGAGAGCAGCACCGTTCCACGCTGCCTGCCCGGTCCGCGATACTCGCCATACAGGGTAATTCCGGCAGGGATCTGAAGCGAACCTGCTATGAGGTACCTCCCTGCCGGGGCGAAAACCGAGCTCCCCTTCTGCTCCGCGGCGCGCTGAAGGGCCTTCTGGAAAGCCGCGGTGTCGTCCGTGACACCGTCGGCTGCCGCCCCGAAATCCTTCACCGAAAAGGTACCCCCCAGCACAGGCACCGCGGCGAGGGACCACACAAGGAGCAAAACGATGACCCCTGTTGCTGAACTCATCCGCCTTAATACTCTCCCTTTGAAACCTTGAATAGCGAAAGACTCAGGGATTATCCGTGCTTTTTGCGGAGGGGAGCAACCCGGCCCGGATGATGCGGTGGGCGAGTCAGGCCGGCAGGTCTTCCATCGCGGCTGTGTCTGCGCAAGCGCGCGCGATTATCAGCAATACTCCTCCCGCCACGAGAATCAAACCGCCGGCCAACTGAAGCGACGTCATCCGCTCTCTCAGGAACTGGGAGGCCGTCACCTGGGTGACGAAAGGAATGGCCATCAAAAGCCCCGTCGAGACCACCGGACCCAGTCCGTGGATGCTCCGGAAGTAGAACACGTGGGCAAGCGCGATGCCGATCAGCGCGGAGGCGGCGATCTGGCCCCAGAGGTTCACGTCCAGACGCGCGGCCGAAGGCAGGTCTCCCAGCAGGAACATCAACAGGAGGAGGGGCGGTGCGGTATACAGGCTGACCACACCGAAGCTCAGGCGCGTGGGAAATCCACCCAGATGCCGTCCCACACTGACGGCATAGGCTCCGAACATCACGTTTGTCAGCGTCATGATGACCACCCCGGCGACCGATGCTCCTGGCGCGGCAAGCTGGTCCCGGAACATCAGAAGCATTCCCGCGACGCAGACCAGGGATCCGGCAATGAAGGCCGGCTGACGAGCCAGCAGACGCTCGCGCGGAACCAGGGCGAAGCCGATGAGCACCGTGAACAGGAACGACAGGCGCGAGGCGAACCCGATGACCGAGGCGGTAAGGAAATAGGGACACAGCCCCCAGAGCACCTGGCCTGTCGCGTTGATGACGGCAGGAACCATCGCCGCCCTCCAGATGCCGGGGCTTGCCCCGTCTCCGCTCCACCAACCGCGCATGGAGAGGACCACCGGCAACCAGAACAGGGCGGCGATGCTGTATCGGATGCCATTGACCATCCACGGATCCAGCCACGCGGTGAAGTGACGAAGGAACACCGGCGTCACCCCGTAGGAGACAGTCGCCCCGAGGGCGCTCAGGATGGCCGCAGTTCGTTCGCTCGGTTCTCTGATATCTGCTTGCAGATTTCCCTCCGGGAGGAGATGGTGGCTCCGTGTTTACAAGTCTGGGACAGTATATCCCCCGGCGACAGACTCCTCTTTTGAGTTACGCGGATCCCAAGGTGCTGACTCGGTCCAAGACTGCCGGAGGAGCTGCGGCCGGCTCGAGCCCCTTTAAGGGAAGACCTGGTAGAAAAACCTGCTTGACAGGAGGAAGCAAAAGGTTTACGCTTAATTGTAGTATGATTGGCCCACTACCATTGGCTGGCGGCCGTCGCTGTTGGAAGGCTCCCGCCGGGGATGTGGCCGTGTTACTATGGACGTATGCGCCTTCGTATCCGCCGGGACCGGTGGAGAGGAGGCCGGTTCAGGCGTTTCCGTGCCCGCACTTGGGGGAAACGCATCCAGTGCAGCAAAGGAGGAAAGATGATGAAGCGATTCGCGCTTCCCGTGGTGGCCGTGACGGCCGCCGCTCTTCTGATCGGCGCTCTGGCTCCCGCCGGCGCCGTTGTGGTCTGGCCCGGCGACTTGCAGGGATGGGTGTTCGCCACCCGGCAGGGGACGTCCAGCACGCCACCGACCGCGCAGTTCGTCAACGGTCCGGGGACCACGCCGGCCGGATCCGGCTCGTTCCAGATGCGCACGGGCTACAGCGACACCGATCCGATCTCGAAGGTATATCTTGGCACCAACAATCACAGTGGTGTCCCGCTCGCGAACATCACCTCATTCAAGTACTACACCTACGTGACCAATCGCGACTACGCCGATGGGCAGCCGCCGATGATCGAGCTGATCACGGACAGCGGCTCAAGCGCCCAGCAGCGCCGCTTCTGGTTCCTGCCCTGGGGTCCCAACGGCAACCAGAACGTTCAGCTGAACGTCTGGCAGGAATGGGATCTGATGGATGCGAACGGCCGGTGGGAGCTTGTTGGCACCAGCAGCTCGAATTACTTCGGTAACTGGACCTGGGTGGTGGGTCGCTATCCGGGCGCAAAGCTGGCCACTCCTTACGTGGGCGACTATGTGGACCCGCTGGTGAACCTGCAGCTTGCCAACCAGACCGGCACCAGCCTGAGCGTCAAGATTGGCGCGGGCAAGGCCCAGGACAGTCGCTACGGAGCCTGGTGGCGCACATCCAGCAGCATCAACGGCTTCGTGGATCTGCTGGTGATCGGAGTTGACGGCGTGGATTACGTCTACGACTTCGAGGTGGTTCCCGAGCCGGCTTCGCTGACTGCGCTTGCCCTGGGGCTGGGTGCCTTTGGCGGGCTGCTGCGCCGCAATCGGAAGTAACGGCAATGTCTGTCGGGGACGTGCGGATGCGGCGCGCGGCGCGTCCCCGGAATGATTTGTCGGCCGGGCGGGACATCCGCCCGCCCGGCCACAGGAAGTTTGCAGCGCCGCCCTCCCTTCAGCGGGAAGCGGCCGCTTCAGGACAGGAGGATCAAGTGACCATGAGACGTGCCTTCGTCAGATGCTTCGCCGCAGGGGCTCTTGCCGCCCTGATGGCGGGCGCCGCCACCGCGGAGACCATCGTCGTCACCCCTGGTAATATGGAATCGAAGGGGTGGAAGCTGGCCATCCAGCAGGGAGTGAAAGGCGGTTGGGACAACCCGCAGGAGCCCGCGCAGATGCCTGTCGGGGAGTTCGTGAACGGCCCCGGACTCCCTCCTGCAGGGGATGGCTCGTTCAGAATGCAGGTCTTCTACAGCGACAACAATCCGCTGTCGAAGGTCTATCTGGGGACCGACAATTTCAGCGGCATCGAGCTGAAGCGGATCACCAAGTTCGAGTACTGGACTTATGTTCAGTATCGCGATTACGATCGCGGCCGGCCGCCGATGATTGAGATCATTACCGACAGCGGCACCACGGCCCAGCAACGCCGCTTCTGGTTCTATCCGTGGGGCTATACCGTCCGGCCGACCGGTTACACAGGCGGTGCCACGTGGCCCGTCGAGATGAGAACCTGGCAGAAGTGGGATCTTATGGATCCGAACGGCTGGTGGGAGCTGGTCGGCACCTCCAGCACAAACTATTACGGCAACTGGGAGTGGTTGCGGAAGCGCTACGACGCCGCCGGCGAGAGTATGAAGCTCGCGACGCCATACGTCGGCGACTACCGCGATCCGATGAACGCCAACCTGCAGCTGGCCAACCAGACCGGAACCTCCATCGCCATCAAGATCGGCTCCGGGCAGGTTGTGGACAGCCGCTACGGGCCGTGGTGGCACGACCAGTCCAGCGTGTGGGGTTACGTGGACAAGCTGGTCATCGGAATTGACGGCGTGGACTACGAATACGACTTCGAGAGCGCGCCGTTGCCGGTGGTGACCATCAACAACAAGGCGGCCAAGGATCCCATTATGAACCAGGCCCGGAACAACTTCCGGTTCACCGTGTTCGGTAAGGTGGACTTCAACGAGTTCTTCAC
The DNA here is from genome assembly GCA_025998755.1 of Armatimonadota bacterium. Lineage (NCBI taxonomy): Bacteria > Bacillati > Armatimonadota > Armatimonadota bacterium. The sequence continues at coordinate 2,814,720 of AP024674.1, read as the reverse complement.
GGGCGATCAGTTCACTGTGGACGACGGGTCCGGCCGTCCGATATTGGTAAAGGCGCCGGCTCACTCCGTGAACCCGTTCGACTATGTGAAGGCCACGGGAGCCCTGAACCCGTCCACCAACCCGCCTACTCTGGAGAGCCGGTGGGATCTGGTGGAGACGCTGGCGGGGATTGGCGAGTACTGACACTGAGAAGACTCATCTCCGCCACCTGACGCATTGGAACCCGGCCACGGTCGGGGGGAGGAAGGAACCGGCCGTTTTACGCCATAATTCATCCGGAGACGACGGAATCTTCCAGACTCCGCCCGGCCGGGCCGGAAACCGGAGGATGACCGGAAGCAGCCGCTCCGCTTCCGGCAGGTGGGCCTGCTGTCCCGGAGCCCCGGTCCGGGATTCGATCTGCCAGGGCTTGTGGCACGATGAGCTTTGACAGGATAAGATACAGGTGGAAGGATAATAGTATCAATGAAGCAGATCGAACCTGTCAGACGGGTTAACCTCACCACGAGGGTGATGGAGAGTATCAAGGATTACATCTCCTCCAACAACCTCGGACCGGGTGACCGCCTTCCTTCCGAGAAGATCCTGACTTCCAGCCTGAACGTAAGCCGCAATATCCTGCGGGAGGCTCTAAAGTCCCTTGAGGCCGTAGGACTGATCGAGATCAAGGTGGGGGACGGGATGTATGTCTCCTCGTTCGACTATTCGAACGTGGTGGACCACATCTCGTTTGCCATCCTGCGCAATGATCCGGAGATGGCCCACTTCATCCAGGCACGTCTCATCATCGAGGTGGGTCTGATGGAATTGGTGGTCCGGAACCTGGACGAGGTCAGCCTGTTGCAACTGGAGGAGTGCAACCGGCGCATCAGTGAGGCGACGACGGCGGAAGAGTTCACCGAACTGGACCTGGATTTCCACAGGCAACTCCTGGAGATTGCGGACAATCCCATTCTCAGTGAGTTTGGCGCGTTCCTGGCCCGGTTCTTCCAGCGGGCGCAAAAGCTGGTGGGAATGGATGCCCGGGACCGGACTGCGGAGGGGCATCGTGAGCTGCTCGCCGCTCTGCGCGCCCGCGATGTGGATGCCGCCAAGGACGTGATGCGGCGCCACATCCATACCTGGGACCCGCAACTGGAGAAGTACAAGGACAGGGAGCGGCCTTCCGGCAGTAACGGGGACTCGGGTTTTTAGTTCTGCGAGCTCAGGCTCGAAGTTTTTTACTAACAGAAGCGCCGGCGGCAGGAAGCGCCCACACCTGGTAGGATACCCAGGTTTCCGGTGGGCCGTGCGGCGGGGGAGGCAACGGATACATCCATGCATATGAGACCGAGCCGCGTGCTGGCCAAACTGCGTGCAGGAGAGGTCGCCAGTTGCTTCAAACTGAATTCCAGTTGCGCCCGCCTGGCGGAGCTGGTGGGGGTGTTCGGGTTTGACTGCATCTGGAGCGACCTTGAGCATACCGCCAACGACTGGGATATCGTCGAGAAGCAGATCTGGGCGGCCAAGACCCAGAACACCGACGTGCTGGTGCGTGTCACCCGTGGCGCTTACAGCGATTACATCCGCCCTTTGGAACTGGACGCGGCCGGCATTATGGTGCCGCACATCCGCAGTGTGGAGGACGCGCGCGAGGTGGTGCGGATGACCCGCTTCCATCCTCTGGGCCGCCGGCCGCTGGACGGCGGAAACGCAGACGGCATCTACTGCAACGTGGACCTTGCGGACTACATCCGTGAATCCAACGAGCAGCGCTTCGTGGCCGTTCAGATCGAAGATCCCGAGCCGTTGGCGGACCTGGATGCCATCGCGTCTCTGGAGGGAATTGACATTCTTTTCTTCGGGCCGGCCGACTTCAGTCACGGGCTGGGAGTGCCCGGAGATTTCGACCATCCCCGCGTTTTGGAAGCACGCCGCCGTGTGGCGCAGGCGGCCCGGCAGCACGGCAAGTTCGCGGGCACGGTGGCCAATCTGGACAACGTGGAAGAGCTGGTGGAGCTGGGCTACACATTCCTGAACATCGGCGCGGATGTGGTGGGACTGAACAGCTACTGCCAGAATCTGATCCGGGAGTTCCAGAAAAGGGTTTCCGGCGCGGTGCTCTCGAATCTACTCCTGTAACATGCGGGAAGCGGGGATGGGGCTCCTCGCGATCCCGCCCGTGGAAAAGGAGGCCGGGCGATGAGCGCGCGCATTCTGATCGTCGGCGCCGGCAGCATCGGTTTGAAACAGGTCCGGGCGTTTTCCACCGCCGACCCTTCCACTGCCATCGCAGTAATAGACGCCGACGAGCGTCGTCTGGTTCTGGCGCGTGAGCACGGAGCACAGACGCTGGAGACCTCGTGGGAGGATACGGATCTCAGCCAGTTCGACGGCGTGGTCATCTGTGTCCCGTCTCACCTGCACGTTCCCTTCCTGATCCGCTGTCTCCGGGAAGGCGTGCCTGTGCTCTGCGAAAAGCCTCTCGCTGCCAGCTGGGACGGCGTGCCGGAGCTCTTGGAGGAAGCAGAGAAGCATCCCGGAGCAATCGCGGGCATCGCGTATGTTCGCAGATATCACCCAGCACACGAGTATGCTCACGAGTTGGTTCACTCCGGCCAGATGGGGCCGGTTCTCAGTGTGCGGGTATGCGCAGGGCAGCCTTTCGCGGCCTACCGTCCCGACTATCGAGACATATACTATGCGTCACGGGACAAAGGCGGCGGCTGTACCCTTGACTTCGCCAGCCATTTTCTGGACCTGATCCAGTGGTACGGCGGCCCCATCCGCAGCATGCGGGGATTCGCCCGGCATCTGGCGCTTGCCGGCGTGGATGTGGACGACACCGTTGCAGTCTGCTTCGACTTCCAGGATTGTCCCGCAATCGGAGTGCTGCACGTCAATCAGTATCAGCCGGTCAACGAGAACGTCTACGACTTCTCCGGGCCTGAGGCATCCCTCAGGATCCGGGAACCGGGTTTCGAGTGCGAGGTGTGGAGGAAGGGAGCCTCCTCCTGGGAGCACGTTCATCTGTATGGGGCGGATTATGCTGAAGCGCTCCGCAGGCAGGCTGCGGCGTTTCTGGCGGCGATCGGGGGCGGCCCCCCGATGCGTACGGGGATCGCCGATGCGGCGCACACCCTTCGGCTCTGTCTGGATTTGCTGGATGGGCAGGAGGAGATGAACAGAGCCTGAGGCCATGACAGGAGCACGTTCTTGAGAGCGACACAGACGCACGGTGGGCTCACCGCCTGGGACTACGGGGTGGTGGCCCTTTATTTTGTGGCAGTGATGCTGGTTGGCTGGTATTATTCCCGCCGCCAGACTGATCTTGGCGAGTATTTTCTGGGCGGGCGGACGCAGAACTGGATCGCGGTGGGCCTGTCCGTGATGGCAACGCTGGTGAGCACCATCACCTATCTGACCACACCCGGCGAGATCATCAAGAACGGCCCCGGAGTCCTGTGGAGCGCTCTCTCCATCTGGCTGGCCTACCCTATCATCGGGTACTTCATCATCCCGCGGATCATGGCTGCGCCCATTGTGTCCGGCTATGAGCTGCTGGAGCGTCAGTTCGGCAGGGGCATCCGGCGGGCAGCGGCCTTGCTGTTTGTGCTCACCCGGCTCTCGTGGCTGGGGCTTGTGGTCTTCACGTGCAGCGTGGCGCTCTCCGCGATGACCGGCATTCCGGTCCCCGTACTTCTGGTTGTGGTCGGAGCGGTGACGACGGCCTATACCACGATGGGCGGGTTCCGGGCGGTGGTGGTGACAGACGTCATGCAGGCGCTAATCCTTTTCGGGGGAACGCTGGCGGTTGTCGTGTACGTGATGTGGCACTTTGGGAGCGTGACCGCCTGGTGGCCGGACCTACGGAACCTGGACCTGGGCTGGAAGCCGACACCGATCTTTCCCACCAGTCTCTCGCAACGCATCACGGTTTTCGGGATTGTGCTCCATCAGTTCATCTGGTGGATCGCCGCTTCCAGTTCGGATCAGTTGACCATTCAGCGCTACCTGAGCACGCGCGACGCCGCGAGCGCCCGGCGCAGTTTTCTGACTAACGCGGTGGCGGGTCTTTTCCTGGGGGTGTCGCTTGCGCTGGTGGGCTTCGCCCTGCTCGGCTTTTTCACCCACAACCCCCAGCTCATTCCGCCGGCGGAAGGTCCCGGCGGACTGGGAATGAGCGCAGATGTGGCGGAGCAGGCCCGGAGGCTGGGCGGTCTCGAGGGGCAGCTGTACGTGCTGACCCACGGAGCGGACAAACTGTTCCCCTGGTTCATCGCTCACGTTCTGCCACCGGTGGTCTCCGGGCTGCTGCTGGCGGCTTTGTTCTCCGCGGCGATGTCCAGCGTCTCGTCAGGGGTGAACTCCGTGACCACCGTGCTGATGGTGGATTTTCCAGAGCGTTTTGCGAAGGTTGCTACCACCGAGGGCACCGTGGCCCGCGCCCGCAGTATCGGCATCGCGGTGGGCACGCTGGCCATTATGGTGGCCTTCGTTCAGCAGTACATCAAGGGCAACTTCATGGAGGTCGCCCAGAAAGTCAATCTGTTCTTCATTGCTCCGGTGGCCGCACTGTTCCTTATGGCGTTTTATATGAAGCGTTCGAATGCGGCGGGTGCCTGGGCGGCGATCATCTCCGGATTCCTGGTGGGCGTGGTGGTATCGTATTATTCGGAGATCGTCAAGGTGCTGACCGGACGGGACTCTTACCTCAGCTTCACTTATATCCTTCCGTTCTCTCTGGGGGTCAGCCTGGTGGCGGGCTATCTCTTTAGCCTGCCGTTCGCACGGGGCGGAGCGATCCGGGAGGCCACAAAAGCGTCGGAGACCGTTTCCGCCGGGAATAGCTGAAGGGACGGCCTGCTTTTGTCCCCAGAACAGACCTGATTTCCGCATCACGGCAGAAGAAGGGGAGGCGGGGACGGTTGTGCGGCCGCCCCCGCCGGGTGCGTGTCTGCGGAACAAGACGGAAACTAATAATCTTTCGGAACAGCTCCCTCCGCCACTTCCCGGTAACGGGCATGGCCATCGCCGTGGACATAGATGCTGCCCTCCTTGTGCGGCTTGAGCGGCAGATCCATGCCCGGCATCCGCGAGTCCGGCCAGTTCAGCACCACACAGTACCACATCACCCGCTGCGACAGGCTGCGGCCGTTCAGTCCGTCCAGTTCGGTGATGGTGCGCGGACGGTCGTTGACCGGATCCCACCATCCGGTGTCAAACCCTACGCTCACGGCGACGTCGTGCTGGCAGTTGGGAATCCACGTTTGCAGGTAGCCGAAGGCGTACCGCTTGCCGTAATACTGCCCGTTTCCCCTGCTGGGGCAGATCCAGATTTTGTCGTCCTTGACGTATTGAGAGAAGCCTGGATGCACGCGGAATGACCAACGTTTGGAGGTGAACTGAACCTTGGCCCCGCCTTTCGGGCTCTCATACACTCCGAGCGGCACCCCTTCGGGCGCGTAGTTGGGCATACGGCCTTTGTTGTCGTCCACATACATCATCGTGGCCAGCCCGAGCTGCTTTCCGTGGGACAGACAGGCTGACATCCGCGCCCGCTCGCGCGCCTGGGCGAACACCGGGAAGAGGATGGCGGCCAGGATGGCGATGATGGCAATGACCACCAACAGCTCGATCAGGGTGAAGCCTTTGCTTCTGCTTATCATCTCACAGAACTCCGTTCGCGACGCCCGGCGCGGGGGGATTGGGCTCTTCCCCGTCCTCCCGATGCCGGTTTTTCCTTCCCGACCGCTGTTTTATCTTGGCAGCGGGCGACTTTTATACTATTATACTACCAATTCTGGGTGCGACCGGTGTTCCCCTTCCTTATTTCGCCAGAGAAATTCCTCGGCAGGAAAGGGTCCGGGACTGGAGGTTGTCTGCCTGGTGAGACTGCTGTTTGTTATGCTATTGGCCGCTTGCTCGGCTTTCTGCTCCGCCAGTCCAGCAGCGGCGCCTGAGCCTGCAGATGCGGACCCCGAAGTCGGCTGTCCTCCGGCTGGCCGTTCGCCTGTGATAGACGGCGCCCTGGATGATGCCTGCTGGAGCGCCTCGTCGGCAATCGCGACGCTGCGGCTGCCGGACGGAGTCTCTGGTCCCCAGGCGAAGACAGAGGTCCAACTGGCCCGGGATGCAAAGGCTCTCTACATCGCTTTCCGGTGCGCCGAGCCGTTCATGGACGCGCTGAAGATCTCCGAACCGGATAAGCCATGGCGCGATGACTCCGTGGAGGTGCTGATCGACCCGTTTCGCGGACGGCGGCATTTTCTCCAGTTCATCGTCTCGGCGTCGGGAGCCCGGCTTGCCCTGGTGCACACCCCGCCAGGAGACCTTCCCCTCTGGCCGCCCCCCTCGGCCTGGCAGGCAGCCGTTCGCCGGTCGGAAGGAGAATGGACGGTGGAGATGGCCATACCCTGGCGGGAGCTCGGCCTGAACGCGGAGCCCCGTCAGCCTCCGCGCATCAATTTCGCGCGCAACAGGCAGGCTCGCCCGGAGCGCTCCAGCTGGGTTCCGCGCGCAGTCCCGGGAACACTGCCTGGCCAACCCTTCGGAAACCTGCTGACCGGCCCGAAGCCCTCTGCTGTTGCATGGATGAGCGCCGCGGCCAGGCCGCAGGCGGGAGTCGCGGATATTCGTCTCAAGCTGGATGCAGACAGCACATCACCGGTTGTGCTGCGGCCACGGCTGAGCGCGCATCCTTCCGTCTTCGAGCGGTCAGTCCGTCTGCGGGAGGTCACCCTCTCCCCGGCATCCACTGTCTCACTCAGTGCCCGCCTGCCGATTCCGCACGGGCTGAGCAGGGTCGGCGTGGATGTATTCGGAGAGATCCCGGGGGGCGGAGCTGCGTTTCTCGGCAGCTTCACCCTCCCCGTCCCCCCCAAACGCCCTGCCGTGGCGGGCAGGATGCTCACTCAGGCGCCGTGGGGGCAGGTGTGGGAGGCGAGCGCCTCGGAAAAGGTCTTTCCGGACAGCCGTCCCACCTCCCGCCGCAGCGGGCCTGTAAGACTCGCTGCGGCAAAGAATGAGTTCGAACCGTTTCAGATCGTCCTGACGCCCGATCGTGAGCTGAAGGACGTCTCCGTCAGCGTGTCCGAGCTGCGCGGTCCGGGACGGATCCCGCCGGGCGCGGTCTCCGTGCGCCTGGTAGCAACGGTTCCGGTGACCCTGCCGAGCAGCGTGGACGTCCTGCCGGGCGACTATCCCGACCCCCTCATCCCGCTCAACGATCCGGTCACAGTGCCATCCGGACGCTCCACCGCGTTCTGGTTCACGGTGCGGGTGCCGTCCGGCACTCCTGCCGGCGAGTATTCTGGCGAGGTGACCATCACTCCCGCCGGACAGGTGCCGGTAAGGATACCGGTGTCCCTGCGCGTGTGGGACTACGAGCTGCCGAGCCTTCCCTATTTGCGGACGGCATACGGCACCTGGCACGGACTAAAGGCGCTGTGCCGCTGGCACGGCATCGATATGGAAGATGTGGAGCCCGTCCGGCAGACGGAGGAGTTGCTGAACCGCACCTTCCACGAGCACCGGATCGCCCCCTTCAATGCCTTCCAGACCCACGACGTACACGTCTCCGTCACAGACGGCCAGGTGCACCTGGACTTCTCGCAGTTCGATGAAGGGGCGGAGAAATACCTGTCACTGTTCAACGCCTTCATGCTTCCCGGGTCTTTCCGTAGAGGAGTAGGTGGCAAGGGACCGGGCGACGAGGGATACGAGGAGCTGAAGGTACAGTTCCTGAAGCAGCTCAGTGCGCACCTGAGGGAGAAGGGGTGGCTCGAGAAGGGCTACAACTACATCTACGACGAGCCCGACCCTCCTCAGTATCCTCTGGTGGCCGAGGAGGCCAGACTCTGGAGACAGGCAGACCCCGATCTGAAGATCCTGCTGACCGAGCAGGTGGAGGATGAACTGATCGGCTCGGTGGATATCTGGACGCCAGTGCTGGATGCGTACAGCCTGGAGCGCTGCCGCGAAAGGCAGGAAGCAGGGGACGCTGTCTGGTGGTATGTGTGCACGGGACCCAAACACCCGTATCCCAACTACTTCATAGACTACCCCGCTGCCGGCCACCGCATCTTCCACTGGATGTCCTATGCCTGGGGGGTGACCGGCGTACTCTACTGGGAGACCATGTTCTGGAGCGGCAACCCGTGGGAGGAGCCCATGACCTATTCGAACGACGGCCGCCGCAAACCGTTCGGCAACGGAGATGGCTTCCTTCTGTATCCCGCCACCCGCAAACCCGTCGGGAAGCCGCTGATCGCCGGTCCCATCGAGTCCATACGTTGGGAGATGCTGCGAGAGGGTATCGAGGATTACGATCTCTTCCGCATGCTGGAAAGCGCCGTGGAGGATGCCGACCGGCTCCCGGACGGGAGGATGCTTGCCGCGCAGGGGAGAAAGGCTCTGGACGCGGTGCGGGTGGCGTGCCCGTCGCTGACAGACTACGAGTTGGATCCCGCCAAGCTTGATAAGGTCCGTCGGCGCGCCGGGGAGGCTCTGGAGAAACTGGTCCGGGCAGGAGCGCAGATCCGCCCCCCTGCCATAGATACCGAAAAGGTGGAGGCACGCTGACAGGGTGGCTTTACAGACGGAACAGCGGACCGGGACGTCCGGCGAAGGGGTAGTGACGGAGGGAGAAGGGGGGAGAGGAATCTCGGCGAGGGCCATCCTGCTGGGCCTGGCGCTGGTGGCGGGCACCTGCCTGCTGGTGAGCTACGCCGAGCTGGTGATTCAGGGAATCCAGATCGGCTTCCTGCAGATGCCCCCGGCCATCGTGGGTATCCTCCTCTTCATCGTGGTGCTGCGGGTGGCGCTGCGCAAGCTGGGCGGGGTCTTCGGGCTAAACCCCTCCGAGATCCTGGTCATCTACTGCATGATCCTGGTCGCGGCGATGATCAGCTCGCGCGGGCTGATGGAGAAGGTGCTGCCGCTGTTCGTCACCACCAACTACTACGCCAACAAAGCCAATGAGTGGCACGAACTCTATGACCCGCACCTCAAGCCGTGGATGGTGGCCTACGATCCCACAAAGCCGGGTATCCAGCCGGTCTCGCGGGGCTACTTCGAGGGGCTGTGGGAAGGCGAGGAGGTGCCCTGGCGCCTGTGGGCCACGCCGCTTGCGGCCTGGAGCGCCCTGGTGTTGCTGGTGTTTTTCGCATTCCTGTGCATGGCCAGCATCCTGCGCCGTCAGTGGGTGGAGAACGAGCGCCTCAGCTTTCCTCTTGTACAGCTTCCAGTGGAAATGGTGCGTCCGGATGGTCCGCAGCACCTGATGCGCAATCGCCTGCTCTGGGGAGGCGCAGCGCTCCCTGCGGTGGTGTTCACTTTGAACGGGCTGCACAATATGGCCCCCAGCGTGCCGCAGATCCCCCTGAGCATCTTTCTGAATACTTATCTGGTCACACCGCCCTGGGACGCCATCTACTGGTGGGGGATCTTCTTTTCGTTCGCCGCCGTCGGGTTCTTCTTTCTCCTGCCGACCGAGGTCCTGTTTTCCCTGTGGTTCTTCGCCCTGTTCGCCCGGTTCCAGGATGTGGTGGCAGGGTCGTTTGGAATGGACATCCGCCGAATGCCGGTCTACGGCACACATTTGTATGTGGCGTATCAGACGGTGGGGGCGTACTTCGTTCTTGCGGCCTATCTGCTGTGGGCGGCTCGTCCGCATCTGAAGCGGGTGGTGGCATCGGCTTTCGGGAGGGAACGCGTGGACGATTCCCGGGAGATGCTGCCTTATCCGGTGGCGTTCTGGGGGCTGTTCGGGAGCCTGGCTCTGATAGTGCTCTGGACGTGGAAGGCGGGACTCTCGCCGGCGGTGGCGCTGCTGGAGTTCGGGGTCTGCCTGTTCGTGGTGGCTTTGGTGCTGGCCAGAAGCACGGCGGAGGCCGGCGTGCTGATGACGGAGACCTCCTTCCGGCCTGTTGATGTGTACCGGATGTTCGCCCCGATGAGCTCACTCGGCGCTCAGAATCTGGCGCTCCTGCCGTTCTTCGACACGGTTTTTCTGCGCGAGCAGCGCGGGCTGCTTCTGACAGGGTTCCTGGACGGTCTCAAGATCAGCGATTCCATCCAGACGCGGCGGCGCAATATGCTGGCGGTCTTTGGCCTGGGGATTCTGGCGGCCATGCTGATCGCCGGGGCGTATCACATATGGCTGCCCTATAACAAGGGCGGCATCAATCTCTACCAGTACGTTTATCAGGGACACGCGTACTGGACGCTGTCGGAGTATGAAGCCCAGATGCGGGATGCCGCGCCCGCCACGCGCGAAGGGCTGTTCTGGTTCACGGTCGGCGCCGCCTTCACCGTGTTCCTTTCCTACATGCGCTCCGCGTTCTTCTGGTGGCCGTTCCATCCCCTGGGATACGCGCTTTGCGTCTCGTGGACCATGTCCGTGTTCTGGTTTTCCTGCCTGGTCGCGTGGATCATCAAGGTATTTATCCTGCGCTACGGCGGCATGAGGTTGTTCTTGAAAGCAAGGCCGTGGTTCCTGGGGATGGTACTGGGGGAATTCGGGATGGCGGTCATCTGGGCGATCATCAGCGGGATCACCGGAGCCAGGGCTCCGGAGTTCCCGTGGCCGTGAGCAAGCCTGCCTCCGGCGAAGGTGACTTCAGGTCGGATGAATAAGTCCAATCATACTACCAATCTTTCCGGCCCGCCTTTGAGTAAGGAGAGTGCCTGATGAAGAGAATGTTTCGCTATCCGGCTGCGGCCTTCTGCCTGTCCGTGCTTCTGCTCCCTGCGGCCCTTTCCCAGTCGGCTCAACTTTCGGGGGGCGTCTTCATCCGGGACCGGATGCTCCCCGAGATGCTGACATACACGATGGGCGGATGGCGTCTGCGGGTGGAGATGGGCTTTGCCCGCCCTGACGGATCGGATCTGCCGCACGGAGCGGTGGTCCGGTTCTTCGTGCGGAATACGTCCACGCAGCCTCTGGAGGTCACCGGCGTGTGGCTGGAGGGGGTGGATCTGGCGAAGCAGATCGTGCCGAAGCACAAAGAGCACGGCGGGACGCCCTCGGCCGGGTATCTGCTGAACTCCGAGGAGGACACTCCGCCGGGCGTGCGCGCCAGGCTGGATTCGCTGGGCCGTCCCGTCTGGTATCAGGTGCGCCCGGATCCCGTGCCGCCGGGGGCTGTGTCGGAAGTGAACATCCGGCTTCAGGCACAGCCTCAGCAGAGCCGATTGCGTGTCCGGTTGAGCGGGGAGAACTGGACAACGGGCGAGCTGGTGGTGCGCACGGCGGACGATCCGGTGCTGCGGCTTGCAGGGATAAACTTCAGTTCGGACATCCGGCGGCTGTATCTGTATCTGCGGCGGATGGATGGTCAGGAGTTCCGGATCCGGCAGGTGCGGCTGGACGGACGGACGCTACCTCTTCCTGCAAGTCTCGCCGGCAGCAGTAAGGGATTTCTGCCCGTTCGGCTGGATCTTCCGGCTCCGCTTGAGTTCGGATCATTCCACTTCTTTGAAGTGACGGACTCCTCGGGCCAGACCGCCCGGAATGTGGTGCGCGCGAGGGACGATTACTTCGCGCTGGGAATGTGGGGTTACCGCAATCACGGCAACACCGTCGCCGAGCGCGCCCGGGACACCTGCCGCGCCTTCCGGGATTACCTCTTCAATACGCACATGCTGATGGCTGGCGAGCAGAGCGGGTATCTCGTGGGTTCGGACGAGGGCTTTGCGCTGCTGCAGGAGATGGGACTCCGGGTGATGAGCCGCGACCCCACGAAGCAGGACATCCGCAGCCCTTGGACTTATACCCGTTTCGTGATGGATGAGCCAGACGCGCACGACTACTTTGCCAGCGACCTGCAGCCTGCAGACCTTCGGTTGGGCTCCATGGGCCAGGGAGTCGTCGAGCGTCAGCGCAGCTGGACGCTGAGGGATCACCGCACGCTGTGCCTTCTGAACATTGACAACACATATGTGCCGTTCAACTACCTGACGTACGGGAGCATCCCGGACATCCTCGCGCTGGACCCGTATTACATCGAGAACCTCCGGGGCGTGTATGAGAAGAATCCGGAGCGCATCTCGCAGTTTTATACCCCGATGTATGTGATGGGGACGGCGGAGTATGCCCGACTGGCCGCCGAGCCGCGCCCTACCCACGTCATCCTGAACTCCACCTCCTACCGGTTACCGGATCAGGAGCCGTTCCGCTTCCCCACTCCCGAGGAGAAGAGAGTGGAGTTCCATATGGCCCTGGGGACGGGGACCAAGGGGATCTCCTACTGGTGGTTCACGCCTATCGGAGAATGCTACGGGTGCGGGTCGCGGGAGCCGGAGGCGCAGGCACTGATGCAGGAGCTGGCACGCCTGAACGCGGAGGCGCGCACCCTTCTGCCTGAACTGGGAGTGGCTTGCCCGGCCGCGCAGCCCGGTTCTTTGAGAGATCCGTTCGCGAGCATGCGGCCGTTCTGGGTGATCGCCCGGACGCTTTTCGCCGGGCCGGATATCGCCATTGTGACGCTGTTCAACCGGAACCATTCGTCAGACCGCCGTGGCACCATCTTCCAGTCCGTCGAGAAGGCGACCATGACCTTCTCCCCACCCTCCTGGCTCAACGTGAAATCCGCGTTCCGCGTGGACGGCGGAAAGCTAACGCCGCTGGACGTGAAGAGAGAGGGAGATTCGCTCATTCTGGAGCTCGGGCGGCTGGACCTGGGAGACATGGTTGTGCTGACATCAGACCCGTCTCTCCACGGCAAGGCGCGGGAGCGTTGGGCCGCGCTGGAGCCGATGCTGAAGAGCATTCTGGAGGATGCGGAGTAGGAGGGGGAAGAAACTGTGCTTTTTGAAGACCGGCGTCTGCTTTTCGTGGATGGAGCTGACATCGAGCGGATGGAGGGGGTGACGCTCCGGCTGAACCCGCCGGAGAAGTGCGGCCCCTGCCTGCTGGTGGAGCATCCTTGGGAGAAACGCCTCACGCGCCCATCGGTGGTCTTCCGATGGAAGGATCTCTGGCGGATGTATTACGCCGTGGTTCTGAGCGAGTGGACGCGGGCGATGGCGCTGGCCATCAGTGAGGACGGGGTGAACTGGGAGCGCCCGGAACTCGGAGCGGTGGAGTTCTGGGGCTCGACGGCCAACAACCTGGTGGATATCCAGGATCTGCGCCCAGATGAGATGTGCGTCTTCGTGGATCCGAACGGGCCGGACGATGAGCGCATCAAGTTCGTGGGCGAGTGGCCGTACGTGGGGATGTGGGTGATGACATCGCCGGACGGAATCCGCTTCAAGCGCGCTCCCGGTGAGATCCTACGCTACCATCTGGACAATCACATGTCCGTCTTTTGGGATCCCCAGATCCGCCGGTACCGCATCTACTGCCGGGGAAACGATGCAGACCGACCCATTCCTCCGGCAAAAGGTAGCCGAATGGTGGTCTATGCGGAGACGGACGACATCTTCCAGCCCATTCCTGTGGACGAGAACCGTCCGGACCGCTGGCCGCCGGGCATGCGGCGTCCGGGACCTGGCGGGCTGATCATCGAACCGCTGCCTCCCATCAACAAAGAGTTGCCCGCCGTCCTGAAGTGCGACGAACAGGATCCCCCGGAGTGCGACCTGTACCAATCCGCCACGATCCACTACGCGCCTGGGATCTATCTGTCGTTCCCGTCCATCTACTATCACTATCCCGCCCCGCCCGAAGGATTCATCAACGACGGGGTCATAGACGTTCAGTTCTCGGCCAGCCGAGACGGCGTCCGGTGGGACCGCTCCATCCGGGAACCCTACGTGCGGCTGGACCTGGAAGGGGGCAAGGCGTCCCGCCAGATCCATCTGCTGATCGGGGCCGTGCCAGACGGGCATTATCTGTACCAGTACTACTGCGGATGGGACCGCACGCACGGTCAGGACCGCACGCCGGAGAACCCCAGGCCGAAGCACCCCATCGAATTCGGCGACCCCATCGCCTTCCGCCTGAGGCAGAGGCTGGACGGCTTCGTCTCGGCCGATAGCCACTACACGGGCGGGGAGCTCGTGACGCGGCCATTCGAGGTGACGGGAGAGACCATCGCCGTCAACATAGACACGTCGGCCAGCGGATGCGCAAAAGCCGCTCTCCTGGGGGAGGACGGCCGGGAGCTGGATGGCTACGGTCTGGAAGACAGCGACCTGCTCCACGCCAACGACACCGCCCACCTCCTTTCCTGGAGAAAGTCCACTGATGTCTCATCCCTGCGGGGCCGGAAGGTGCGGTTGCTGGTTCGCAGCAGGGCAACGAAGCTGTTCGCTGTATATCCCGGAGGACCTCCCCGCACAAGTGTCAGTGAGTAAGAAAGGAGATCTGACGCGTTGGACTCAGGCGCATTCTTGAAGATCGCGGCGGCCGCCGCAGTGGTTCTGCTTTCGGCTCCGGCGGCTCAAGCGGGCAGAGATATATTCCGCGACACCTTTCCCGTCCCAAAGGCCTTCGCGGATCTTGGCGGCGAGGATCTGCAGCTTCCGGCGGACCGAACGCTGATCGTCATCGGCGCTTCCGCGACGGAGCCCGAGGAGTACGCCGCGGAGTCTCTCCAGAAATGGGTCCGGCTAAGATACGGCTACGAATGGCCCATCGTGCGCGAGGAAAAACCGGCCGCGGGCGGAGCCGCTGTGGTCATCGGGCAGGTTTCCACCTGCCGTCTGGCTGCCGCTGTGGCCAGGGAGTGGAACATTGACCCGGCGCGGGTGCCTGCGTCCCACGATGGCTATCAGATCCGCACGGGCCGCTTCCAGGGACGGCCCTTCGCGCTGGTGCTGGGGAGCAATCCCCGCTCCTGTATCTACGGTCAGGATACCTTGAGCCAGCTTCTGCAAAAGCTGGAACGAGCGCTTGCCCTGCCGCGTATCGCGGTGCGGGACTGGTCGAGCATCAAGTGGCGCGGACGCCCGCACGCGGTATTGCGGGGCTACGACCGTCCGGGAACCTTCGATCTGTTCGCCCGGGCCCGTGTCAACTACATTGACCTGCGCGACGGTCCGGGCGTCTATGGCACTCCTCCCGGGCACCCGTTGGACAAAGACAGGATGCGCCGTGTCCTTCGCGAGGCGCACCGGCGGGGAATGGTGGTGTACGGCGTGGTGGACTGCGCCGTGCCGGAGCCCAGGCGCGAGGCGGCCTTGAAGACTTTCGAGGAGTTCATTGAGCTCGGGGTGGACGGGCTGTGGATCTCCATTGACGATCCGGGAGGAGACGAACGGATCGGCACCCCGCTGGATCTGGTTCGGCGCATCGTGGAGCTGGGCAGGCGTCACGGCATCACGGGCGAGATGATCGCCATGACTCCGGGCAAGGAGTCCTACAAGAACATCGACACTCAGACAAACCGGAACGTGATGCAGATTCCGGGGATGAACGAGGCGCTGCTGTTCTTCACGGTGTTGCCATCGAAGGAGTCGCTGGAGACGGCCCGGCGCGTGCGACTGAAGAGCCTCCCGTGCTGGTGGCACAACTGGCCTCGTCCGAGGGGCGGTTTTCTCCACCTGGGCAGCGCTCCGGGACGCGCGGACGGCGGAAAGCCCTACATTGAGCTTATGCCCCTTTATGAGGGATGGCACACTCCGCGCTGGGAGGAGCTCCGCAACGCCGGGCAATATATCGCGGCGGTCCAACCATGGGGAGGATCAGTCTGGCCCGACGACTGGGTGGCTGGCGTGATCGATCTGTGGGCCTGGGCGCCGGAGCTGCACGACTGGGACAAGCATCGCAGGCGCATCTACAGTCTGGTATTCGGCCCCGGGCAGGTGGAGGCCGCCAGACGCTTTGATGATGCCCTCGTCAGCCTGAAGTCGCTGTTCGTTATGACTCCGGAGCTGCCCGGTGATCGCAAGAACCAACCCGACCCCGCGTGGCCGCCCCGCCTGAGCGACCCGGCCGACTCCGGAAAGGCGCTGAAGCTCATCTCGGAGATGGAAGAGTTGCTTCCCGCACTCCAGGAGGGGGCGCGGCGGGAGAGTCTTTTCGATCACTATGCCGGCGCAGGGGCGCTGGAGGAGTATTTCCTGGAGCCGCAGCGCAAGACCGTGGAGGTGGCGCGGACGATCACCGGCCTGACCTTCCCCGAATACTGGTGGGAGACTCACCGCCATAGGGCGATGCTCGCCGCAACGCTCGGCCAAGGTGAGCGGGCAGCCCTCTGGGCGGAGGAGGGCAGGCAGCGATCGCTGAGGGAGGCCAGCGCCATTCCCGGCGCTCTCGCGGTTTTGCAGAACATGGAGGGCTACGTCCAGGGGTGGCGTGAGCGTTTCAAGGAGCCCGCCACGGCGCGCTTCGCAGACCGCGAGCCAGTCATGAAAGGCGACCTTTCAGATCCGCTGTGGCAATCGGCTCAGCCCGTCACAGGCTTCGGCCTGTCCACGGACGCGGGCGAGGCTGAGGATCAGACCGAAGTCCGGATGCTCTACACTGCGGAAGCGTTCTACGTGGGCGTGATCTGCCACGAATCGGCTGTGGACAGGATACGGGTGACGCGAACGGAGGAGGGCTCCGACGTCTGGGAGGACGACTCCGTGGAGCTGTTCATCAACACGGACTGCCTGGGCCGGCCCTACTGGCAGTTCGTGGCCAATGCCGGCGGCGTCCGGTCGTTCAGCTATCAGCGGCCGGCGACAGCAGAGGATCGAGCGCCGAACCCGGACTGGCAGGTTCGGACTGCACGTGGGACTGACCGCTGGACGGCGGAGATCCGCATCCCTTACGCCACTCTGGGCATCAAGGGCCCTCCGAAGGGTCAGATCTGGATGGTGAATGTGGTGAGGAACGACTTCGCCTCTCCCCAGACGGATGTGGTGGGCGAGCACTGGATGCAGACCAGCGCCTGGGGCTTCAGACCGCGCGGCAGCAACCACGACCCGCGCAAATTCAACCCGGTGGTGTTCGAGTAGGACGGAAACGGGGCGGCTTGAGCGGCGTGCCGGACAATCTGGAAGCCCGGGTTCTGGATGCGGCGGTTGAGTTTCTTGAGCGCCCGTTCCTGAAGCCGCTTCAGATCAGCTCAGGCTCCATAACGCGGATCACCGAGGCGCGGGTCCGGGTGAGAGTGCTCTGCAACGGACGGGAGGGGACGGGTCGGGGCAGCGTCTACCTGAGCGACCTGTGGGCGTGGCCGGACCCGTCGCTTTCCCACGATCAGCGTGACGCGCGACTGAGGCATGAGTGCCAAACGATCGCCACAAATCTGGACTCCCTGACGGGGGGAGAGCCAGCGCATCCGCTGGAGCTGGGGCTTCGTCTGCATCACGCAATCTGCCATGGAGAGGAGACGATGCCTGTTCTGGCTCGTGCGATGTGCGCCAGTCCGTTCGACGCCGCCATACACGACGGCTGCGGACAGGCTGTTGGGGTCAGTGCATTCCGCTTCTACGACCAGGACGTGCCGCTGCCGATTGCGGATGCGGCGCTGGGCGGCTCGGCCTGCCGGGCGATCCGGCATCTGCTGCGTCCCCCCGTGGGCGAGCTTCCGGCGTGGGTCATCGTCAGCCGCGGGGACGATCTGGAGAAGGACCTGCGGCCGTGGGTGCGCGAAAGGGGCTACCGCTGCTTCAAGGTGAAGGTTCTGGGACACTCCAACACCGATGACGCCGCCCGCACGTCCGAGGTATACCGGGCGGCACGCCGCTTCGGCGTCTCCTATCCCCGGCTGAGTGCGGACTCCAACGAGGCCAACCCGGATGCCGAGAGTGTGCTGGAGTATCTGGAGATGCTGCGCTCGTTGGATGCGGCAGCCTACGGCGCCCTGGAATATCTGGAGCAGCCGACCCCGCGCGACATCCGGGCGCATCCGGTGAAGTGGAGTGCCGTGGCACGCTTGAAGCCGGTGATGCTGGATGAAGGGCTGACCTCACTGGAGCTTCTGCCCCTGGCGCGAGAACAGGGTTGGTCCGGGCTTGCTCTGAAGACATGCAAGGGGCACAGCTTCGCGCTGGTTGCGGCAGCCTGGGCCTGTCGCAACGGAATGTTGCTTTCGCTTCAGGACCTGACGAACCCCGGGTTTTCCGCCATCCATGCCGCGCTGCTGGCCGCGCACGTGGAGTTCATCAACGGGGTGGAGCTCAACTCACCTCAGTATACCCCCGACGCGAATGCGGAATGGCTTCCTCGCCTCTCCGGGTTGTTCGAGCCCCGGGACGGCGCCCACCGTCTGGAAGACTGCTGGCCCGCCGGGCTTGGCGGCTCCCTGTAACTGCATCGATCAGTCGGAAAAGCGCAAGGAGAACAGATCCGCGTCCTTCATAACAAAGCGCAGGCGGACCGGCTGCCCACTGAGCGAAGCGACGGACCCGCCTTTCCAGGAGACAGTGCGCTCGATCTCGTCACCGTAGATCTCGGCGCAATCCTCAAGAGAGAACCCTTTGACCGGCCGTCCCTGCAAGTCCTGGATCTCCACCCGGATACTGCCGACGGCGGACGTGGAGTAGTTGATGACCAGCCGGCTTCCCCGGAATGTCAGGGGTCTGGTGACCAGCTCGCCGCCTGCGTAGGGTGCGTTGACCGACGCGAATCCGTCCGTGCGCAATGTGCCGCGCCGGATGCGGGGCGTGCCGCCGTAATGCTCCAGCCAGTAGATGGAGACCTCCTCCGGCGTGAGCTGAAGCAGTCCCGCCGCAGGGGTCTGGTTTCCGTGCGCGTTCCCCCAGTTGAGTGGATCGAGTCCCGGCCGTATGAACGCCTCCATAAAGGTGCGCCGGAAATGCACGCCGTCCCGGCTGGAGATCAGCACCGCGTCTGAGAGACCGTCCGTCTCCCGCGGGGGATCTCCAATGGTTGTCCGCTCAGGGACGAAGCGCATGGGAAAGCCCAGATACAGGGAGGGGTTGCGATGATACGGTCCGATCGCGTTCGTGTAGAAGTGTTCCGGAGGGGAATCGCCGAAGTCCAGCCACTCCGGGTCCGTCCAGCTCTGAAAATCATCGGAATAAGCCACGCGCACGCTCCGCACTCTGATGCCCCCGGGGTACTCTCGGCCATCGCGCAGGTAACAGGCGTATTTCCTCTTGGCGGAGTCCCAGAACGCCAGGTTTTGCGAGTCGAACCGTCCCTCGGTGATGATCAGCCGGGCGCGACCGGGAGACCATCGCAACCCGTCCGGCGAGACCAGGGCTCCCAGCGCGTGGACATCTTCCCCGGAAGGCAGCAACCGTTTGGCCAGGGCGATGGCCTTGTAGCGCTCTTCAGGCTTTGCTGCGGGGTTGGTGTCCAGAAAAGGTGTGAGGTTATGGCATTCGCCGTACGACTTGCGTCCCTGCGCGCGGAACACGATGTTGTTCGCCCGTGAGCCCTCGAATTCGTAAAGACCCAGTTCCGGGCGTTTCCAGTGGATGCCGTCTTCGCTGAAAGCCACACAGGTGACTTCCTGCGTCTTCTCACCGCCACCCCGGTAGTAGAGGCGGTACCGCCCCTCGTGGTCTTTCAGCACCGTGGCGTAGGCGCTTTCCGGCCCCTCCCACGGCGCGTCCAGCACCAGGCAGACCTCGCGCGGCACCGGCTGATGGAGTCGCAGCGAGACGCCGCGCAGTGACTCCACGAGCGCATCATCCACAAAGAGTTGCAGCCCGGAGCCGATGTCCAGGGGCTCACCTGCCGGGCCGCCCTGCACCGCGCATCCCGTCGCCCAGGCCATCGCAAGCAGCCATCCCGTCGCCTTCCCCAGCTTCTTCACACCGTTACTCCTTAGCGTTTTAGATGCACCGCCTGCCCCGTCCTCGAAGATTCACGGGCAGCCAGCATCACTTCCACCGCCTTGCGGCCCTCTCTCACCGGCACGGAGACTTCTCCCTCTCCCGCGCACGCTTTCAGGAACTCCGAGTCCTCCGCGCGAAACATGTCGTCGCGGTCGGTGGCCATCTCTTCTGTCTGCCACTCACCGCCGGAAGCCTCATACAGCGAAGCCGTGCACCGGTCCCAGCGACCGAACTCCAGCCTGGCGGTTCCTTGCGTCCCGTACAGCTCCACTTCGATGTGCCTGGCCCTCTGGAAGAAATCCATGTGAACGCTCGCAGCGCGGCGACTCTCGAACTCTACGATCATCTCCACCAGGTCCGGCGACTGCATCTCCGCCTCGCCCACCTTCCGATCCAGCCCCAGCACCTGCACGGGATCGGTCCCGGCATACCACACCGCGAGGTCCACGGCGTGCATCAGCTCGTAGGCTCCGCTGTATTTCGAGACGTAACGGCTGCGGTAGTCCGGCATGGCGTCCGGGATGTATTCACCGAACATGCTGCGTATGAACAAAAGCCTGCCAAGACGTCCTTCGTCCAGCCAGTCCTTCAGTCTCCGGCAACCGGCGTGGAAGCGGTAGCATTGGCCCACCATCACCTTTCGGCCAGTCCGGCGCGCCAGGTCCTCCAGATCGTCCAGGCCCTCCGTGGAGACCGAAAGGGGCTTCTCCGTGAACACGTGGCAGCCTGCCTCAAGAGACGCCATTGCCTGAGGAACGTGGTCCGCAGTGGGGGAGCACAGAAATACCGTATCCGGTCGGCCGGCCAACCCCTCTTCCAGCAAGCTGTAACCCTCCGTGATTGCCATCTCATCGGCGGCGGCCCGCCGGCGCTCCTGCAGCGGCTCAACCAGCCGGATGTCCTTTACCCCCAGCTCTCGCAGCACCCGCGTATGCCGGCGCCCGATGGAGCCGAACCCCACCACCAGCGCGCTCTGATCCCTCCAGTCTCCGCTCACAGGGCGCTCCTTTCTACCAGCAGGTGAACCCGCCGTCCACTACCAGATTCATGCCGGTGCAGTAACTGGATGCCTCCGACGCAAGGAACACCACCGGCCCTTTCATCTCCTTGCCGTCCTGACCCATCCGCCCCATGGGGGTGGCCTCGCTGTAGGCTTTCACGAACGGCTCCGGTTGATGCCGCCAGAATCCACCGGGCGAGATGCAGTTCACGCGGATGTTGTAACGCGCCAGGGATGCCGCCATATCGCGCGTCAGGTTGATGACGCCGCCCTTCGCAGCCGCATAATCCACTGTGCTGCCGCCCATGTCCGTCCCGGCGTAGACGCGGCGGTCCCGTCCGATCATCCCGGAGATGGAGGCGATGTTGATAATATTTCCGCTGCGCGCCGGGATCATCACCTTGGCCACGACGTGCTTGCTGACCAGAAATGTGCCGGTAAGGTTCACCTGGATGGTGTTCATCCACTCTTCCAGCGGGCGCTTCTCCAGCGGAGCATTCTCTGGAGTGCTGCTGACATTCCCGGCATTGTTCACCAGGATGTCCAGCCTGCCGAAATCCCGGCTCACCTGGTCCACCACGGAAGCGACCTGATCCTCGCTGGTTACATCCAGCTCCAGCGCCAGGATCCTGCGCCCTGTCGCTTCCGCGATCTTGCCCGCGGACTGCCGGGCGCTTTCCAGATTGCGCGACGTGATTGCGACATCCGCACCCGCCTCCGCCAGCGCCAGGGCCATATCGAAGCCCAGGTTCCGGGCTCCGCCTGTTACAAGGGCCGTCTTGCCCGAGAGGTCAAAAAGCTCCTGAACGGTCGGAAAGGCCATTGCTTTCAGCTCCTTGTCTGTCAAATCTGTGCCGAAAAGATCATTATCCGCCCCTGCCTCGGAGGGCCCACCGGGACACTACCGGGCTTCATCGGGTCACCAGAAAGGCGGCTGCCGTGTCCAGCTCGCCCAGAAGGATTTCCAGCGTGTCGCCATCTCTTGTGTGATGCGCGGGAGACTTCACGCCCCCTTCCACCCGGACTACCCGGCAGTGGCCGAACCCGGGCGGAAGCTGCACTCTCACGCGCTCGCCTCGCACGGGGCGGTGAAAGGCGTAAAGGGTGCGTGTCTCGTAGCCGATGTAGTGCTCTGTGTTGACCACGCTGACGATCACCGTATCGCGTCCGCTCATCAACGTGCGCACCCACAGCGGTCCCTGTTTCTGCGGAGGCCCCGCCGGGCACGCCACGGCCAGCGCCGGCGCAAGCGCGGCGATGTCCCGGTTGATGCGGCCCACCTCCTCCCAGAGTTCCGGGTAGTCCGAAATGCCGGTAAACTGCCCCTCCCCGGTCTCTTGAGTCAGGTCAATGAAGTAGGAAATCCCTTTTACGCCTGAGCCGATCGCATAGAAAGCCATCGCCCGCTCCTCACGCGCGGTGGGCGGACGGCGTCCGAAGTTGCGGGGCGCGCCGGAGTCCAGACTGCATGCCCAAAGCACTGCCACAAGCGGCCGCGGCGCGGAGGCGTCCCGCGCGCACTCCAGCGCCCGCCACACGTAGTCCGTCTGGCGTCCTCCCAGCGGGACATACGGATCCGTGCAGAAAACGTCCGGAATCTGCCCGTAGACATACCAGTTGAGCGGTTTGTAGGTGTTGTCCACCAGCAAAAGATTCGGGGTGGCGCGGTCCTGCTGGCGCTGGCGGCGCTGCAGGGGCAGCACGCTGAATATCGCGTGCGTTCCCAGCCGATCCATCCAAGGCAGCTCTTCGCCCAGCTTCACGTCGTGGGCGTCTGGCTCGTCGTGGTTCTGGTAAAACAGCAGCCCTCGCCCGTGTGTTGCGTGGCGGACAGGGTGTCCGATGCCTCCGTGCGGCACGTAGCTCATCTGCGCGTTGTCCAGCACGTCCAGAGGTCCATTGAAGTAGCTGTTGAACCCTTTCGCCTTCGCCGCGGCCACCCTCTCCGGCGTGACGGTCCCGTAGAGGCCGATCGCGAAAAAGCCGTCCCACACCCTGACCGCTTGCGCCAGCCTCCGGCCGTCCCCCAGCGTCACCGTGAACAGATGGAACGTCCCGTACCGGAGCGGCTGCGCCAGCCTTGCTTCGGCCAGTAACAGTCCGCTTCCCCCCGGCCCTTCCTGCCAGATCAGCCGTGCCGGCGGCAGTCCGTCCACGCGCAGCGTGCCGGGCGACAGGGCCTTGCCGTCCAGAGAACGGACATACACATAGACGGCGTCCATCTTGCGGGAGAAGGTGATCGCCTCGATCCTGGCTGTGGGAGGACTCAGAGGCACTTCCTGCTCCAGCGTCTCCCCGTCTCCTGACCGAAACTGGAGGAGCACATTCTGTTCAGGGGCGCGGCGCAAGCGTATGGTGCATTCCACCCACGCTCCGGGCGGGACATTCTGCCGGTCGAAGCCGGTCAGGTCGTCCGCGATCTCGCCCACCGGGAACTGCGGGCACTCCAGCCGGTACCAGAGCACAGGCCCTGCTTTGCGGGGAGTGGTAGCGCATTCCTCAAGGGGTTGGCCATTGATGTGGGTCAGAACGAGTGTCTGATCCCGCGGGGACGTGTTCTTCAGCAGCAGGTGCACGCTTCCCGCGGGCCGGAAGTGCTTCGGGTAGAACTGCTCAGGTTCGCTCCAGCCCTCGCTCCAGAAGGTTCCCTCCCAGACCTGCTCACGCACAAAGGGGTTTGCGTCTGGCCTCCACCATTTGGCGATGACAGACCATCCGCCGGACACCGCCCGGCACGGCTGACCGGCGAGCGTCAGCAGGATCACTACGGCGAAGAACGTCTTCAACGGCCGTCCTCCATCTCCAGCAAACCCGGATCCACACGGTTAACCTGGATGAAGCGCCAGACGGCGTTATAGAAGTGGAAGTATTCTCCCCCATCCTCCAGCAGAAATCCGTAAGTCAGATCACGCCAGTGTGCCTCCGGCTGAAACCCCTCGATGCTGCACAGCAGCCGAGGCTCACCGAACTCCAGCGGCTGGCCCTCGGTCCGACCGGTCTCCCGGCCGATGGAGACATAGACCGGCTGCCGGTTCCTGGTGTGATCGAACGGGTCCGCCCCGCCGAAAGCCGTGCCATCGTTGTTGCAGAACAGCAGGGCATACGTCCTGTTGGAGAGCCTGCGGAACGGACAGGGTGCATTGGGGTGGAGCACCCGTTCGCCGCCCTCTCTGTAGAGCAGGGGGCAGGCGGGCTCCCACGTGCGGCCGGAATCACCTGAGACCGTGTAATACAGGCAGCCGTTTCCGGTGCGGCACACACAGAAGAGCCTGCCGTCCGATAGCTGCGCCACCTGCGGCTCCTGCCCAAGCGACCTTCCCGGCTCGCGCTCGTACGGCACGAAGACGCCGTGAGGAGGAGGCGGATAGAACTCCATCTCGAGATCTGCAGGATCCCGCACGGTGAAGATATTCCGGGTGATGCCGAACACCAGCTCCGAGTGGATCTCTCCCAGGGGCAGAGGATCAGTGGAGATGTTCATCGGCAGGAGCCACTCGCCGCTTTTCAGCGTCAGCCCGGGAGCCATGAGGTGCCAGCCGTCGCTGTCAGGCGACAGTTCGTAAGCCGGGGCGGGAAGCTCATAGAGCGTCCCCGGTCCGCCGGGTCCTTCCCAGTTTTGACCGTCGTCGTGGCTGACGGAGTAGCGCAGCTGCCCGAACCGCGTGTTCTCCCGCGTGTGCTGGACGTGGAACTGATAGATCCGGCTCACCCCGTCCACATCCACCGGAAGCAGTTGACCCATTTCAATGGTTCGCCCGGCCTCCAGCGAACCTGGAGGGACAGCGTATACGCGGGGCCCCCAGGTCTTTCCCCGGTCCAGGCTGCGGCGTGTGTAGACGACTCCGCCACTCGGGGTGTTTATGGTCACACTGATGAGCCAGGCTCCCGTCTGCGTCACACATACAGAGTTGATATACTGCCCCCACTCCCGGCTCACATCTGCGGCATCTATGACCGCCATCGGGTTGAGGGCGGATGTGCTGTAGCATGTGGGCATGCCCGGGATCCTCCTCTGCGTTCAGTCCTTCTGCGGCCAGACCGGTGAGTAGTTGTTCAGTTTGAAGGCGTAAAGCTTCGCATTGCGCAGGTAGAAGCGCAGGCGGATGTCCTGCGCGAAGCGCAGGAAGTTGCCGCGGTCGAAGAAGTTGCCCGGCGTGGTGGGGAAGTTCACCACCACGCGGGTGTGGTCACCCCGAATGGGTTCGCAGTCCGCCTTGGTCACCCGGTCCAGGGGTCGTCCGTCCACATCCGTTACCTCCACCAGCACCTCTCCCTCGCTTGCGTCCACATTCAGAATGATCCAGCAGGCGGAGTTCGGCCTCGGAGGCCGGAAGGGGATAGTATTGACAATGCCCTCTTCGTCTCCGGCTTCCAGGCAGACGAAGCCGTCTCTGCGGAGGGTACCGGTGCCCATCGCCCCGTACCCCGCCTGATAGTGGGGAGCGTTCTTGCCACCATACCAGAACCTCATCCGGTTGCCCTCCGGGTGCGGGGGATTGTGTGTCAGCGCCACGTGCTTGCAGTCCCAGCTTCCTTCTTCGCCCCGCTCCAGAATAGGCTTGCGCTCGCCCACGCGCTGCCAAGTGCGAAGGTCGCGGCTGAGAGCCAGTTGCGTGTCCAGCGTCATCTCGTGACCGTAGAACATCAGGAGCTGGCCAAGATACGCGTGGCCGTAGGGTATGACATACATCAGGTAGAGCTGGGCGTCGTCCGGATCTTTCTCGTCCACTTCCAGGATGGTCTCCGTGGCGGTCCAGTGGATCAGATCCCGGCTGCGGGTCATGGCGATGTGCCTTTTCCACGGGCGCCCCCACCGGCGGCACAGAGTCATGTGCTGGTGGGAACGGGTGGTCAGGATGTAGCAGCGCTGGACCGGATCCCACGCGAATCCGTGGCAGTCCCCTTCCAGCATCAGAGGAGGCGGGTAGTACATCCTCCAGCTCAATCCGTCCGCGCTGTAGCAGAACGTGATGCCGGTAGGGAACAGGGGATCATCGTAATGGGTGAAAAGAGAAGCCACAAACCGGTCCTCTGAGCCCGGAGCGCTGTAGGGCAGCACGTTCCAGACCTGCTCGCCAAGGTTGCTGGTTCCTTCCGCCGCATCCTCCCGGAAGCGCACCAGGTTATTCTCCAGCGACCCGTCGTGCAGGACGGCTCCCACCACCGGCTTTTCCCAGTGGACGCCGTCGCTGCTCTCGGCATAGCAGCAGGAGTAGTTCTGACTGCCGTAGGGAGGGGCCGAGACGCGGTTGTGGAACCTGTCGTATGCGTTGTACCAGCAGCGGAACAAGCGATGCTCCGGATCGTAAAGGACTGTTCCGTAGTATGGATCCTGCAGGGAGGTGACCCGTCCGTCCGGCCCCACGCCTTCCCAGGGCTTCTCCGGGAACAGCACCGGCTCCGGTGACTTCTCGATGGGGCAGATCTTCCGGGTGACGTGCTCGCAAGAGGCGACGAGATCCTCATCGGCCATCAGATACAGGTCTGGTTCGGCCCAGACGTGGGTCAGGTTCGGCATTTCGGCTCCATCCCGCGATGCGTGGGCGCGATCTCGCGCCCGCGCAGAGTGGTAGTATTATAGGATGTGTGTGGGCGCCCCGCAAGGCGAGCGTTCTGACGCACTCTTTCAGGTTTTCTTTCTGTTTGCCGACCGGATGCCCGGCCCCTTCCGGCATCTTTGACCGCGTAACGCAGGAAGGCCGCATCGGACAGGCGAAGCGGCCTTTGCAGCATTCTGTCGGCCAGGAGGAAAAGGCACTGCAACGGCGCGTCGAATGGCAAAAAATCAAGGTAGACAGCGAAGCGTTTGAGTCAGCCTGCGTCTTCGATGTGGACGGCGACGGCATCCCGGACATTGTCTGCGGGGGATACTGGTATCGCGGCCCGGAGTGGACAAAGCACAAGCTGTGCGACGTCCGCGCCGAGGGGGAGTATTACGACGACTTCTCCACCATCCCGATGGACGTCAACGGGGATGGCTACACGGACTTTGTGACAGGCGGATGGTGGGGCCAGACGCTCGTCTGGCGGGAGAATCCGGGACCTGCGGGCGGCGAGTGGAAGACGCACGAGATCGCTGTGGTGGGTTCCATCGAGACCACCCGCGCCTGGGACGTGGACGGAGACGGAGAGCCGGAGATCGTCCCGAACACTCCCGGTAATCCCTTGCGCATGTTCAAGCTGGAGCGTGATGCGTCAGGGCTTCCGGCTGGCCGCTTCCGGGAGTTCGTCCTCTCGTCGGAGCCTCAGGGGCACGGACTGGGCTTCGGGGACATCTCGGGCGACGGAACCATGGCGCTCGTGACTCCTGGCGGATGGTGGGAAGCTCCGAAGGCAGATCCGCTGGAGGGCGAATGGAAGTTCCATCCGGAGTTTGATCTTGGGACTGTCAGCGTGCCCATCCTTGTGGAGGACGTGAACGGAGACGGTGTCCCGGAGCTGGTCGCAGGGCAGGCTCACGGCTACGGTCTGGACTACTGGACGCAGCAGCGGGGGCCGGATGGATGCCGTATCTGGACGCGCCACCCGGTGGATCCCTGGTTCTCCCAGTATCACGAGATGCTGTGGGTGGACGTGGATGGAGACGGATACTGCGAGCTGCTGACCGGCAACCGCTACCGCGCTCACTGCGGCAGAGAGCCGGGCGAGACGGATATCGTGGGGCTTTTCTACTTCAAGTGGAACGGCGAGAGCTTCACCAAGTGCGTCATTGACTACGGCAAAGCGGGGGAGCATTCCGGCACTGGCATCTTCATGTGGGCCGGAGACATTGATGGAGACGGGCGGCTGGACATCGTGGCTCCCGGCAAGGAAGGGTTGTTCCTGTTCCGAAACCTGGGGCCTGAACGGGCGGGCGAGTAGTGGCGCAAGGATGTGGCGGCGTTGCGCGCCCAGAGCGCGATACACGGCGCGAGTAGCGCGATGTTCTGCAAGACGCTGATGATGGGCACCAGGACCACCGCCGACAGACGCCATTCCGGAGGAAAGGAGCTGCCTGCGCTCCCCCTCATCGCATCCTGGTAGGCACAAGGCCCGGAGAGGCACCGCTCGACCCCGCCCCCGACCAGTGCCGACCGATTCGGAGTGCCAGCCCGGCCTGAGGCCGCCGGCGGCAGCGGAAAGCAGCCGACCGGCGCTTGACAGGAGTCCTCTCATCTCCAGTATAATGGGCCACCGCCGCGCCGCCGGGGGGGACGCGCGGCGAGTCCTCTTGGTCTGAGGGAAGGAAAAGCCCATGCTTGCGCGCGTTTCTTCCAGCGCAGTGCTCGGAGTGGACGCCTATCTGGTGGACGTGGAGGTGGACATCGCCGGAGGACTGCCCGCATTCAACATCGTCGGCCTGCCGGATGCTGCAGTGCAGGAGTCCCGGGAGCGGGTGCGTAGCGCCATACGCAACTCCGGTTTCGATTTCCCTCAGAGACGCATCACCATCAACCTGGCGCCTGCAGACGTGCGCAAGGAGGGGCCGTCGTTCGACCTGCCCATCGCGGTGGGGATCCTCGCAGCCACCGGTCAGCTGGAGATGGAGCTGCTGGAGGGCTGTCTGTTCGTCGGGGAGCTGTCTCTGGACGGAACCCTGCGCTCTGCGGCTGGTGTGCTACCGATCGCAATGAAGGCGCGGGGCGACTCGGTGGGGCGGATGATCGTGCCCTCCGCGAACGCCCGCGAGGCGGCCATCGTCCAGGGGCCGCCCGTCTACGGAGTGGCCAGCCTTTCGGAGGTGTTCGACCTGCTGCAGGGAGGCTTCGCCGCAGAGCCGGTCTTTGCCACCATTCACGAAGCCCAGCTTGAGCAGCCTTCCTACAGCGTGGACTTCTCGGACGTCAAGAGCCAGCATATCGCGAAGCGGGCGCTGGAGGTGGCGGCTGCGGGAGGTCACAATCTGCTGATGGTTGGCCCTCCCGGCTCCGGGAAGACGATGCTGGCGCGCCGGTTGCCCACCATCTTGCCTCCGCTGGAACTGGATGAGGCGCTGCAGACCACGCAGGTTTATTCCGTCGCAGGGGTGCTCCGCGCGGACGAGGCGCTGGTGACGCGCCGGCCGTTCCGCAGCCCACACCACACCATATCCAACGCGGGGCTCTCCGGAGGCGGCGCGCATCCCCGGCCGGGCGAAGTGAGCCTGGCGCATAACGGAGTTCTTTTCCTGGACGAGTTCCCGGAGTTCCGGCGGGACGTGCTGGAAGTGCTGCGCCAGCCGCTGGAGGATGGCGTGGTCACCATTAGCCGCGCATCCGGATCGCTGACCTACCCGGCGCGGTTCATGCTGGTTGCGGCGATGAACCCCTGCCCGTGCGGCTTTTTCAACGACACCCACGTCACTTGTACGTGCACGCCCAAACAGATCCGGCAGTATCTGCAACGGATCTCCGGACCGCTGCTGGACCGGCTGGACATCCACGTGGAAGTGCCGCGCTTGAAGCAGGATGAGCTGATGCAGAAAGCGGAGGGAGAATGCTCCGCATCCATACGGGAGCGGGTGCGGAAGGCTCGCGAGATCCAGCGGAAACGTTTCGATGGGACCGGCATCTTCTGCAACGCTCAGATGGGGTCGCGCCAGATCCGGGAATACTGCCGGTTCTCGGAGACCGTCCGCACCCTGCTGCGCGGAGCCATCAGCCAGCTTAACCTTTCGGCGCGCGCGTATGACCGCATTCTTAAGGTCAGCCGCACCATTGCCGACCTGGCCGGAGAGGAGGAGATCTCCGCAGCCCACGTGGCCGAGGCCATCCAGTATCGCAGCCTGGACCGGAAATACTGGAGCTGACCCTGTTTGCAGGGGCGATTACCCTTCTGCTGATGGAGATTTGAGGTAATCCTGACCGGTTTGTGTTTTTCGCGTCACCAGCTCTTGACGGCCTCGGCGCATGATGGATACGGCGGGCCGGAGCGCCCCTGAGCGTCCGGCGCGCCGGGGGAGGCAAGTCCGATGGATGAAGCAGCCAGAATCGCCCGCGCCGCCGCGGAGCTCTCCTTGGCCGCCGGGAAGCCCGCAAGCTACGGCCGGCTGTTCGTGCACGGGGCGGAAGGCAGGGACCTGCGGGTTATCCTGCTGCGGACCGGCGTCGTTTGCGTCTATCACGAAGGCCAACTGGTGCTGGACCACAAGACAGCAAAGGGGCAGACGCTGGAGTTCCACCCCGGCCCGTGGTGTTCGGTGTTGCTGGATGCGCTCCAGGGGCGTGGCCGTGTGAGCGTCCCGGACGCGGCGTAGGTTCTATTCCAGGAAGATCACTTCCAGCGCGCCGCCAGCGGATTCCTGCAAACGGCGGGCGAGGCGGCGCATGCCGGGCGTCTCCGTGGCCGCGTGCGTGGCGTCAATCAGAGCAAGACCCAAGGCCCGCGCCTGAAGGATCTGGTGGTGGCGGATTTCGCCGGTGATGTAGAGATCCGCTCCCTGGGCGGCCGCATCGTGTATCAAGTCTCCCCCGGAGCCGCCGCAGACGGCCACACGGCTTACCATCCGCCCGGGCTCACCCCACGTGCGCAAGGTGCCCTCGCCCAGCGCCTCAGCAATGCGATCCTCCAACTCGCAGAGCGGAACCGCCTTCTCCAGCGCGCCGATGCGTCCAATACCCGCTTGCATGCCCGGAACGCGCATCTGATAGAGGTCGTAGGCGATCTCCTCGTAGGGGTGGGCGCG
This sequence comes from Armatimonadota bacterium, assembly GCA_025998755.1. NCBI lineage: Bacteria > Bacillati > Armatimonadota > Armatimonadota bacterium. Next base: position 2,784,408 of record AP024674.1, on the reverse strand, counting down.
CCGCATCGCCTCCAGCACCGCCGTCAACCTGCTTTCGTCCACCACGGCCTCCAGCTTCCATTCCGCCACGTCCTCAAGCTGCCCCACCTCTCCGATGTGCGGGGTTGCTCCTTCCTGAGGGCGGAACGAGCCGGTGCCGGGGGAGCGGAAGCTGCAATGCGAGTAGTTGCCAAGCTGGCCGGCCCCCGCGTCACCGATAGCCATCCGGACTGCATCCAGGGCCTCTTCCGGCACATAGACCGCCAGCTTCAGCAGATTTGAAGTGTATGTCACCTGCAGCGGGGAGGTTTCCCGGATGCCGGTCAGCTGAGCCAGCTCGTCGTTCAGCCCTCCCGGCGCCACGTCCCAGGCGGTGTGCGCGCAATACAGGGCAATACCGGAGCGCACGAAATCGCAGATCAGCCGCGCGTGGGGATCGGATTCGGCCAGGGACGCCTGCGGATGATAGATCAGGGGATGATGAGCGACCATCATCTGCGATCCGGCCCTTCTGGCTTCCTGCAGGGCCCGTCCCGTAGCATCCAGGCAGACGGCGATGCGTGTGACGGGTGCGCCGGGATCTCCCGTGTGCAGGCCGCCCGGATCTCCGGGCAAAGCCATGGCCGGAGGGGCCAGCGATTCGATGAGCGTGACGGCTTCAGCGACGGTCATGACAGCCTCCCTGTGCCGCCCCGGAACCGGGCTGCGGCGAACTATTTTGGCGCAGGGCGCTTTCTGCGGTCAACTTTCGTTTACACGCCCGGACGGGGCGTGTAAAATCCTGTGAGGAAGGAGTTCTGTGCGCCCGCGGACCTGCGGACGGCGCGCGCGAGATGTCTGCGCAAGAGCGCCGCTGCGGGCCATGCCGTCACCGGATCCCGCGCCAGTGGAGACCAGGCCTGCGCTGGCTCTCAGGCGCTCCAGCCGGTGGGGCAGGGGCGTGCGCGCGATGCTGATCAGCGACAACTTACCCCGGTCCGTGGAGCGGGCGCTGGGCGCAATGGGCAAGTCGCGCAACCAGGTGCGTCTTGCTGCTTCCACGGACATCACAAGAGACGGACGTTTCGGTGAGCGCTGGCTGGTTGCCCTAGACGACCGGGTCGCCGTCTTCGATCCGACGCCGGATCAGGCCTCCGTCCTCGTGGAGGTTCCTTATTCCCAGATCCAGCAGATCGAGGCCGAGCCTCTGGTCGGGGGCGGCGTACTGGTAGCCTCTCACGACGGGCAGAAGGTGGTGCTGCTGCACTACTCCAACACTCTGTCCGGAAAGTTCGGGCGTGTGGCCCGGAGCCTGCAGGCTATCGCCAACGGAGAAGAGGAGCCCGAGCCGGAAGAGGGCGAGGAAGGCGAAAGCTGTCCCTCCTGTGGCCGAGCGCTCCCCAGCTACTCCAGGGTGTGCCCGCACTGTCTGGACAAGGGTAAGGTCCTCCGCCGGCTCCTCGGCTACCTGAAGCCATACTACCTGACCGCCCTGGCTACCTCGCTGCTCTTGTTGGTCAGCACGGTGGTGAGCATGGCCCCGCCGTTCATCAACAGGTACATGTTCGACCTGGCCCTGGTGCCGGTGGATAAGACGGCGACGGTGCGCACGCGCATCACCTGGCTGCTGGTGCTGGTGGGATTGCTCCTGCTCGCGCGGCTGGTGGCATACGGTACCGGCGTATGGCGGATGCAGTTGACGGCCTGGCTCGGCGGCCGTGTCACGCTGGACGTGCGCCGCCAGCTGTACAATGCCCTGCAGCGTCTGTCGCTCGCTTACTTCGACCGGCGGCAGATCGGTGCGGTCATGAGCCGCGTGACGCAGGATACCGGAGCCCTGCAGGGGTTCCTGGTGGGAAGCGCGCAGTACTTCCTGATCTTCCTGCTGCAGCTCATCATCATCTGCGTCCTGCTGTTCCTGACCAGCTGGCATCTGGCGTTGATCGCGCTTTCGCCCGCGCCCATCGTCGCCGCCATCACCCTTCTTTCCACGCGGCGTCTGCGCTACGTCTACACGCGCTTCTGGACCTCGTGGAGCCGCCTGAACGCCATGCTGAGCGACTCGCTTTCGGGCATCAGGGTAGTGCGGGCGTTCGCGCAGGAAGGAAGAGAAGTGCGGCGGTTCGACGAGAACACTGAGGCGCTTTTCGAAAGCGAATACTCCGCTGCGCGCCTGGTGAACCTGCTGATGCCCACCCTCTCGGTCATCATCGAGTTCGGGCAGTATCCCGTGTGGCTGGTGGGAGGGATCATGGTGGTCAAGGGTGAGATGACCTTCGGCCGCCTGATGATGTTCACGGGCTACCTGGGAATGTTCTACGGTCCGCTGCAGTGGTTGACCAACCTGGCCGATTCCGTGCCGCGCTCACTGACGGCGGCGGAGCGGATCTTCGAGGTGCTGGATACGGAGCCGGAGGTCGCGGATTCGGAAAATGCGGTTCCCCTGCCGCATATCCACGGGGATGTGGAGTTCCGGAACGTCTACTTCGGCTATGACCGCAACAAGCCCATTCTCAAGGACGTCAGCCTGCATGTGCGGCCGGGTGAGATGATCGGTCTGGTGGGCAAGACCGGCGCCGGGAAGAGTACGTTCATCAACCTGGTCTGCCGCTTCTATGACCCGCAAATGGGTCAGGTATTGATAGACGGTGTGGACGTCCGTGCGGTGCGGCTCAGCGACCTGCGCAGCCAGATCGGCGTGGTGCTGCAGGAGCCATTCCTGTTCAGCGGGACCATCGCAGAGAACATCGCCTACGGAAAGCCGAACGCCACGCCCGAGGAGATCATGCGGGCGGCCAAGGCGGCCAACGCGCACGATTTCATCATGAAATTCCCGGATGGCTACGATACTCAGGTGGGCGAGCGCGGCGGGCGGCTATCAGGAGGCGAGCGGCAGAGGATCTCCATCGCCCGCGCCATCCTCCACAATCCCCGGATTCTCATCTTCGATGAGGCCACCAGCGCTGTGGACACGGAGACGGAGAAGCAGATCCAGGAAGCCATCGAAAGGCTGGTGCAGAACCGCACCACGTTCGCCATCGCGCACCGGCTGTCCACGCTGCGCAAGGCAGACCGCATCGTCGTCATTGACGACGGGCGCATCGTGGAGGTAGGGACGCACGACGAGCTGCTGGATCTGCGCGGGCACTACTGGAGGCTGGTGCAGATGCAGACGGATCTGTCCCGCGGGCGGGTGGCGGTATGATGGAGGGCCCGATGACCGAGGAGATGGAACGGGATCCGGACGTCCCGGAAGTCAAGCTGGATCTTGATGTCCGCTTTCTGGACCCTTCGATGCTGACCATCCACAAGGTGGGGGACTCGCTGGGGATCACTGTCGGCGACCGTAGCTATCCCCAGGTGGAGGCGCGCCGGGCTTTTCCGCTGACCCGGAAGAACGAGTACATCACCTTTTTCGATATGAACGAGAACGAGATCGGCATGCTGCGGGATATCCGCAGCCTGCCCATCGAGGCGCGTCAGCTGCTGGAGGCGGAGCTGGAGCAGCGTTACTTTACGGCACGGATCCGCAGGGTGCGGTCCTGCAAGGAGGAGTTCGGGGTGTTCCGGCTGGACGTGGAGACGGACAAGGGGCGCAGGGAGTTTCACCTGCGCAATCTCCGGGACAATGTTCTTCGCCTCCCGCGCAACCGGATCATCCTGACGGACATCCACGGGAACCGGTTCGAGATCCGCGACGTATCGCGCCTGGACCCGCGAAGCCTTGCCAGCATCGCCAAGATCATCTGATGCCTCCGCTTCCCGCTGCGGACTCTTGACTCGCGACGCCAGAATCGTGACCTTTGACTGAACAATGATCATCTCTGTACTCAACGCATCCATCACGGACATCGAATGTGACGCCATTGTGGTGAACCTTTTTCAGGGGGTGGCCGCACCCGGAGGAGCCACCGGAGCGGTGGACCGGGCCCTGGACGGACTGCTGTCCCGGCTCATCCGGGAAGAGGGATTCGAAGGAAAGCCCGGTCAGACGCTCCTGGTCCACACGCAGGGCCGTTTGCCCGCAGCCAGGGTGGTTCTGACCGGACTGGGCGAGCCCGAAAAGCTGGATCTGGATACGGTGCGCCGGGCGTCCGCGGCGGCGCTTCGCAGGGCGCGCGATGCGCGCGCCCGCCGGGTGGCCACCATCGTTCACGGAGCCGGAGCGGGGGGAATGGCTCCGGCGCGGGCGGCGCAGGCGACGGTGGAGGGAGCCGTCCTCGGCACCTACGAGTTCCTGAAATACAAAAGCGAGCCGCAGCCGCGGCAGATCGAGGAGCTGCTGGTGGCGGAGATGGACGCGTCCCGTCTGCCGTCCGTTCAGGCGGGTGTGTCAAGGGGGGACGTGGTCTCGCGGGCGGTGAATCTGGCGCGCGATCTTGTCAACTCTCCCGCGAACGAGATCACTCCTTCGGCGCTGGCGCTGCTGGCCACCCGGATGGCGTCCGAGACCGGGCTGGAGGCGCTGGTGCTGGAGCGTCCCGAGGCGGAGCGGCTGGGGATGGGCTGTTATCTGGCCGTGGCGCGCGGCTCCCAGGAGGCTCCGAAGTTTATAACCCTCCGCTATCGCCCGGCGGGGGAGCCCGCGGGCCGGGTGGCCATCATCGGCAAGGGTGTGACGTTCGATTCCGGCGGACTGTCGCTGAAGACTGCGGAGAGCATGGTCACGATGAAGGACGACATGTCCGGCGCGGCGGCGGTGCTGGCTGCGATGCAGGCTGTAGCGGAGCTGCGGCCTGACCGGGAGGTGCTGGCCATCGTGCCTGCCGTGGAGAACATGCCGTCCGGCAGCGCTATGCGTCCAGGAGATGTGGTCTGCGCCATGAACGGCAAGACCATCGAGATCGAAAACACGGACGCGGAAGGGCGGCTGACGCTGGCGGATGCCCTGTGTTATGCCGCAAGAGAGGGGTGCGAAGAGCTGATAGACCTGGCCACGCTGACGGGAGCGTGCGTCTGGGCGCTTGGACGCGTCTACAGTGGGGTGATGTCCAACAACCAGGATCTGGTGGAGCGTCTGAAGGAGTGCTCCCGGGTGTCGGGCGACCGCATCTGGCAGCTTCCCCTCTCGGAGGATTACCGCTACCTCATCGAGAGTCAGGTGGCGGATATGAAGAACACCGGAGGGCGCGAAGGAGGGGCGATCACGGCGGCGCTGCTGCTCTCGGAGTTCACGGAAGGGCGTCCGTGGGCGCACATTGACATCGCGGGTCCGGCGTTCCTGTCGCAGGACAATGGCGTCATAGAGAAAGGCGCTTCCGGGGCGGGGGTGCGATTGCTTATCGAGTATCTCTGCGGCGAGCCCGCCGCGTGAGGCGAGGCTGATTCCGCGTGGGTCTGGCTGTGCTCCTTGCGCTTGCGGCCGCGGGCGGTCTCATCGCCCTGATGGTCGCGCAGGCGTATTCCCCTTCCCTGGTGCGGAGGAAGGTGGTATGTCCACGGCTCCCCGCGGAGTTCCAGGGATTCCGCTTACTGCAGCTGAGTGACCTGCATATGATGCACCTTGGCCGCCGTGAACGGGCCATCCGGCGGCTGGTGCGGGACTTGAAGCCGGATGTGGTGGCGCTGACCGGCGACCTGGCTCAGGACGAGGCGGCCGCGAGGGAGTTGGCCGGCCTTGTCCGGAGCGCCGGAGCCAGCGAAGGCGCGTTTGCCATATCCGGGAATGCGGACGTCCGTTTCCCCTTGGTCTGGGAGGGGGTGAAGCGCGTCCTGCGCGAAGGGGGCATCGCGGTGCTGGAGAACGAGCACCGCCTGCTGCGGAGGGGCAAGGCCCTGATGGTCCTCGCGGGCGTGGAGGATCCGCATACCGGGCTGGACGACCTGCGCTCCGCGCTGGCCGGGGCGCCCGGCGACGCGTTCATTCTGCTTCTTGCGCATTCTCCCTCCATCATCGTGGCGGCGGTGGAGGCCGGCTGCGATCTGGTGCTGAGCGGGCACACTCACGGTGGCCAGATCGTCCTGCCGGGCTACGGCCCGCTTCTGACGCGGTCAGGATACGGGAAACGCCTCTCCAGCGGCCTGTTCGGTGGCGAGCGCCTGCGCCGGATCATTGGCATGGACCCCGGCAGGACCCAGGTGTACATCAGCCGCGGTATCGGTTCCAGCTTTCTGCCGCTCCGCCTGCTCTGCCGGCCGGAGGTGACCCTTTTTGAGCTGACGCGCGAGTGACAGGTTGCAGACAAGGGGGAATTGGCACGGATCTTGCACTGACAGAAGGACGAAAACCTTTTCATCCTTTTCTCCTTCTGTCACGAGTTTGACTCTGGCCCGCGGGTGATCCGGCGGGCCTCTTTTTTCGTCTGGTTCTGCTGCGGCTGCAGTCAGGCGGCGGATACCACGCGCAGGGCGGCCGCCTCGTCCATCGCCCGGATATCTTCCCGCGCGGCCTCGGCCAGATGCTCGGCCAGCCGCCGCTCCCGCAGCTTCTCCATAGCCTTGCGTTCTTTCATCGCTTCCAGCGCCGCCTGCAGCCGCGACTGGACTTCCTCTTCCGCCTGCCGCACACGTTCTTCCTGAAGGCGCACGTCGTCCTCAAGCGCCTCAAGAAAGGCTGTCAGCCAGGCGGCGAGCGCAGGATCCTCTCCTTCCATCCTTCTCTTGCGGGCTTCCTGGAGGGCCCGGCGAGCGCGGGCCCGCCTCTGCTCCAGTGTCATCTGCTCCAGAGCCAGCGCGCGGCGGGCGGCGGCCAGTTCGGCCAGCGCCGCTTCTTCCTTCGCCCTGCGGACATTCAGCACGTGTTCCAGGCGGAATATGAACCGTCTCATTCATCCTCCCCTTCATCGCCAGGCTTCCTCGCAAGGGAGGTCAGCCGGGAGACCGTCTCGGTCAGCGGGCAGCGCTCCTCCACATCCTGCTGCAGGAAGGCGCGGATCTCCGGAAGCAGGTCAATGGCCTCGTCAATCAGTGGATTGGAGCCGCGCACATAGGCTCCGATGTTGATCAGATCCTCGCTGTCGCGGTAGGCCGCCAGCAGTCTCCTGAGATGTCCGGCGGCCGCGCGGTGTGCCGATGTGGTGATCTCCGGCATCACGCGGCTCACGCTTGCCAGCACGTCCACCGCGGGGTAGTGGTTCTGATGCGCCAGAGCTCGCGACAGGACGATATGTCCGTCCAGAATGGCCCGCACGGCGTCGGCGACGGGCTCGTTCATATCGTCGCCATCCACCAGCACGGTATACAGCCCGGTGATGGATCCCCGGTCCGACATGCCCGCGCGCTCCAGCAGCTTCGGGAGCATCGCAAAGACGGATGGCGTGTAGCCCCGCGTGGTGGGCGGCTCGCCAGCCGCAAGTCCGATCTCCCGCTGCGCCCACGCGATGCGCGTGACGGAGTCCAGCATCAGGAGCACCCGCTTGCCCCGGTCCCGGAAGTACTCCGCAATGGCCGTGGCCACCTGTGCGCCGCGCAGACGCTGTACGGAGACCTGGTCGGATGTGGCCACCACCACCACCGAGCGCCGCAGCCCCTCCTCCCCCAGGTCGCGCTCGATGAAGTCGCGCACCTCCCTGCCACGCTCCCCGATGAGGCCGATGACGTTGACATCCGCCTCTGTGTTGCGCGCGATCATTCCCAGCAGGGTGCTCTTGCCCACCCCGCTTCCCGCGAAGACACCCACGCGCTGTCCGGTGCCACAGGTGATGAGACCGTCAATGGAGCGCACCCCCAGCGAAAGCGGCTCGCGGATGCGCTCCCGCAACAGGGGATGGGGCGGCTCTCTGAGGACCGGAAGGAGCTCTTCCGCCTCCACCGGGGGGCCTCCGTCCAGTGGTCTTCCCAGGCCATCCAGAACGCGCCCCAGAAGCGCTTCGGAGCCGGGGACGCAAAGCGATCTGCCTGTGGCCACCACCTCGGCGTGGCGCGCCAGACGGGCGATCTCGCCGTAGGGCATCAAAAGCACACGGTCCTCGCGGAAACCCACCACTTCCGCCAGCATGGGGGGATCGTTCCGGGAATAGTGGATCTCGCAGATCTCGCCGATGTGCGCCGCGGGGCCGGCCGATTCCACCAGCACCCCCACCACTCTGGTAAGCCTGCCGTTCAGCCGCACGGCGTTCGCGCGACGCACGGCCCGGTGGTAGCGCTCCAGGCGCGGAGGGGAGAGGCGAATCACAGACTGTCCGCCTCCTCTAGCTTGCGCTTCAACTCATCCATCTGGACGGAAGGACGGGCGTCAAGGATGCCATCCGAGGACTCCACTATCACGCCGCCGCGCTCCACCCTTGGCTCCTCGACAATTTCCACGTTGCGCAAACCCTCAGCCCACCGGGCGATGTCTTCCCGCGCCGCCCGGACCAGTTCGAGATCGGCGCGGTTCACCAGGATGCGCACATTCGCCCTGTCTTTCAGTTGCCGGAGCGCAAGTGCCAGAATGTCCTTCACTGTCTCCGGATGGGTCTCGATCTCGTGACGGACGATCTTTTCGGCGATCTGCAAAGCCAGCTTCAGGCATTCCTGCTCGATGCCGGCGGAAAGCTCCTCCAGTTGCTGCACCACGGAATCGCGTTCGCGCTGGGCATCTTCCAGAGCCTGTTTCCACTGCAGAGCAGCCTGACGGAAGCCCTCCGCAAAGCCTTCCTCCCACGCGGCGCGGCGCACGCTTTCCGTGGAGCTCTGCGCCTCGCGGACCAAGCGGTCCGCCTCTTGCTGCGCCTCCGCGATGATGCCACGCGCCTGCTCCTCTGGAGAAATGGCGGACCTGAGGACGCTGGCCGGGTCGAATACGAATCCGCTTCCGCGAGCCACGGTGGCCTCCTCAGACAAACTCCTCGGCTCCCTCGCCTTCGCCCCGGGCGATGACGATCTCGCCGCGTTCCTCCATCGCACGAATAACCAGCGCGATGCGCTGCTGCGCCGCTTCCACGTCGCGCACGCGCACGGGCCCCATGGTCTCCAGATCCTCTTTGATGGTGGCCGACGCACGTTCGGACATGTTCTTGAAGACCTTCTCGCGCACGCTCTCCTGCGCGCCGCGCAGGGCCAGCCGGAGGTCGTCCTGCTCCACTTCCCGGAGCACCATCTGCAGCGCCCTGTCTTCCAGCAGAAGGATGTCTTCGAAGACGAACAGCTTCCGTTTGATCTCTTCCGCAAGAGCCGCGTCGTGCTGCGAAAGCGATTCCAGCACGCTGCGCTCCAGTGAGCGCTCCGCAGAGTTGAGGATCTCCACCAGCGCCTGGACGCCGCTCACGGTCCGTTGCGCATCCGCGTCCATTCCGCTCAGCCGGGAGCGAAGGCTGTCCTCGATCTGGGCGATAACCTCCGCAGAAGCCGACTGCATTCTGGCGATCTTCAGGGTGACCTCGGCGCGCACCTCCGGCGGAAGTGTGGATAACAACTGAGCGGCGCGCGGCGGCGGAAGCTGGGTGACCACCAGCGCAATAGTCTGCGGTTGCTCACTGGCAAGCCAGCGCGCCAGTTGCTGAGGGTCGGCGTGCTGGAGCCAGTCCGACGGTTCGGAGCCTCGTGCGGTGATGATACGCTCAAGCAGCGACTGAGCCTTCTGCGGGCCCAGCGCCTGCTCCAGGACGCTGCGGGCGTATTCCACTCCGCCCTGCGACAGCAGGCTGCTGGTGGAATAGAGGGTCTCGAACTCTTCGAAGACCTGCCGCTTGGTCTCCACGTCCACCCGCTCCTGGCGGACCAGCTCGTTCGCCAGCTTCTCCACCTCCTCCTGCTTCAGCAGCTTGAAGACCGCTGCGGAAGCCTCGGCCCCCAGCGTGATCAGCAGGATGGCCGCTTTCTGAGTGCCGGTGAGCCGCTTGCGGGGCTTGGCTGCCGCAGGCGCTTCCTGGTGCTCCTCGTGCTCCAAGTGCTGTGTCTGCGCCTGGCTCAACTTATGCGGCCCTCCGCTCGTCGGTCATCCATGTGCGGACGACATTGGCAATCTCTTCCGGTTGCTGTATAGCCAGTTCCTTTGCGCTTTCCAGCGGGATGGTCAGCTCCGGCATCTCCACCTTCTGAAGCCCGGCGGGCTGGGAGGCAGCCTCCCCAGCGATGTTTTGCGCGGCTCCGCCGAGGGCGGCCTGAGCGACCGATCCCAACGCAACCGGTTCCGGTTGCGCGTTCTCCACGGTGATGCTCTGTTTGGCGAGCGCTCCGCGGATGAACAGGGCGAAACCTGCCAGAAGCAGGATGGCCAGGGCGTTACGCCCGATGTTCAGATATTTGCCCAGACTCGCCGCCAGCGGTGCCTTCCCTGCAGTCTCCTCTCTCGGAAACTCGACACTCTCCACCACGATCCGGTCGCCCCGCGCCGGGTCTATCCCCGCCGCAGCGGTGGCGGCCTGGCGGATGGCGGCCAGCTTCTCCGGTCCCACCTCTCGGTCCACCATCACTGCAACGCTGAGGTGCTCGATCTGTCCGGGGGCCCCCTCCACTGTCTCCGTGCGGCGGGACACGTTAAAGCGTGTGCTCTCCTGCTCGCGCTCGTAACCGGCCTGCCCAGCAGCCGGGGCGGCTGCCGGCCGCTGCGCCGGGGGCTGCACGTTGGACGCCGTCCCGGGAACCCCACCGACGGAGCGCGCCCCGGCTCCGTAGACCTCCCGAGTCCGCTCCTGGCTGGCGATGACGCCCTGGGTTCCTCCTCCTGCCGGCTCGAAGATCTCGCTGGTGGTCTGCTTCTGATCGAAGGACATCCGCGCGCTCACGCGCACCACGGCTTTTCCGGGACCGGCCACGCGGTCCAGCATGCTCTCGACGTCGGAGCGGATGGCCCGCTCCGCCGCGCGCTTGATATCGAGCTGCGTGGCCGTCAGCCGCAGCGAATCCCGTCCCTGGCCAGAGCCGTCCGCCAGGACGTTTCCGCGCGTGTCCACCACACTGACTCGCTCCGGCTTGAGTCCCTCAACGGCGGCGCTCACCAGGTTGACAATGCCTGCCACCTGTTCGTCCGACGGAGGCCGGGAACCGTCCAGCCTCAGCAACACGGATGCCGAAGCGTCTTTTTTCTCCGAACTGTAAAGAGTGTCGTCCGGCAGCACAATGTGCACCCGCGCGTCCGAGACGCCGTCCAGCGAGCTGATGGTGCGTTGAAGCTCTCCCTGCAGGGCTCGCAGATAGCTCATCTTCTGGGAAAAGTCCGTAACGCCGAGCGAGTTCTTGTCGAAGATCTCGAATCCCACATTGCCGCCCTGCGGCAGTCCCTGGCCGGCCAGATTCAGGCGCACCTCATAGACGCTGGCGGAAGGAACCTCGATGGCGGTGCCGTTCGCCGTCACACGGTAGGGCACCTTGGAATCGCGCAGCTTCTGGACGATGGCGGCGGCATCTTCCGGACGCAGGTTGGAGAACAAGACGGTGTAGTCCGGACGGCTGGCAACCACGGCCAGGACCACCGCCGTCACAACCACCGCCGCCGCAAAGAAGGAGACAATCACCCTCTGCGGAGGAGTCAGATTAGTCCATAGCTGAAAGAACGACCGGAGTCTGTTTTCCATCCCTCTTTAGCCGCACGCGTTTTGCAGCCGACGCTGTGAAGCGGATACGGGCCCTGTGACCGGTCCCAGTGCGGCCGCAAGGCCCGTCCGCAGCCGGAGGCGGGCGCTCCCGGTCTGGAGCCGGTCCCTTCGCCCCCGCACGCCGCAGGTCAGATCTGCATGCGCATGATCTCCTGGTAAGCTTCCAGAACCTTGTTTCGCACCTGCACCGTCAGTTCCAGCGCTGTGCTGGCCTTCTGCATGGCGATCATCGCGTTGTGCAGCTCGGCCACATCGCCGGAGGCGATCTTCAGGGCCATGTCGTTGGCCTGAGACTCCAACGCAGACACCTGCTTCGCCACGTCAGTAAGCGCGCTGGCGAATCCCTCGCCGTTTCCTTTCGGGGCGGCTTGCTGGGTCTGAGTGAACGCCGCACCGGATCGGATCGCTTCGATGGCCATGGTCCGCCTTCCTTACCTTCGCCCGATCTCAAGCGCCTTCATCAGCATGCCCTTGGTGGCATTCAGGGCGGTGACGTTGGCCTCATAGGAGCGCGTCGCGCTGATGAGATCCACCATCTCATCCACGATGTTCACGTTGGGCAGGGTTACGAATCCCCGCTCGTCGGCGTCGGGGTGGCCGGGCTCGTAGACGGTCTTCGGCGGAGCCGGGTCCGTTGTAACCTCCGACACCAGGACGCCCTGCGGTTCCGCTCCGGGCAGACCCTGCCCGGCCAGCACTGTTTCAAAGACCACCTGCTTGCGGCGGTATGGGCCTCCGTCAGGCGTGCGGGTGGTATTTACGTTCGCGATGTTCTCCGCCACCACGTCCAGCCTCTGCCGCTGGGCGCTCAGTCCCATCGCGCTGATGTCGAATGCGGACAGACGAGGCATCACCGGGTCCCTCCGTTGATGACGGTGGAGACCAGCTGTCCTTTGAGCCGGTACAGCTCCACCAGAGCGTTGTATTCGATGCTGTTGCGCGCCAGATCGGCCATCTCAGCGTCAAGGTTGACGTTGTTGCCGTCCAGCCTCGAAGACGGGGTGGAATCCTCTTCCACCGTGGCACTCAGCCGCTGGGCGTCGGAGACGTCGTCCGGACCGCCTTCGGCAAGCATCTGCTTGAGGCTATCTTCAAAGCGGACGTATGCGCGCCGATACCCCGGGGTGTCCGCGTTGGCGATGTTCGACGCGATGACCCGGTTGCGGACGGCGCAGGCGTCCATTGCGCGCGCAAGGACGGCGCGCGTAGGGTCGTCAAGAATGCGAAGCACTTCTGCCACCTCTTTTCGCAAGACTCACTTAAGGGAGGCGCGCATCAGGTCTCGCGGACCGCATCTGCGCGCCGCTCGCGTCCGTGCGAAGAAAGAGGCCGTATGGGGTCGGTCACGTCACACGGCTGCCCGTTTGAGCCGGATGCGGGAATCTGCTCCCGCCTCCGCCCAAGCCGCCGCCATCCGTGGCGCCGGAGGGTGGTCCCCGCCGCGGAGACGGACTCCGCGCCTGCCGGGACGCTACTATTGTCGGGAGACGCAGCCGGAGAATTGAGGGGAAGGGACTGTCTTTTTGAACCGCTCTCCGGCGGGATCCGAGCTTATTCCCCTTGTCCGGGCTTGCGGCGGCGGCGAGCCAGCTCGTTCTGCCAAACCTTCAGACGCTCCGCGATCTTGCGCTCCAGCCCGTGCTCTGTCGGTTCGTAATATCGGCGCGACTTCGCCCCGGGAGGGAGGTACTCCTGCTCCACCTGCCCCATCGGATAGTCGTGCGGATACAGATAGCCCACGCCGTGCCCCAGCTGCTCCGCTCCCCGGTAGCCCGTGCTCCGCAGATGCGGCGGGACGGCGACGTGCGGACGGTTGCGAACGTCCTCCATTGCGCGGTTGATGGCCACGTAGCTTGCGTTGGATTTTGGGGCGCAGGCCAGATAGATGGCCGCCTGCGCCAGGGGGATCTGCGCTTCCGGCATCCCCACATATTCCACTGCGTGGGCGGCGGCGGTGGCGACGACCAGGGCCATCGGGTCGGCGTTGCCCACGTCCTCAGCGGCCTGGATGACAATCCGGCGGGCGATGAAACGGGGATCCTCCCCTGCGGCCAGCATACGGGCGAGCCAGTATACGGCGGCGTCCGGGTCCGACCCGCGCATGCTCTTGATGAACGCGGAGATGGTGTCGTAGTGGGAGTCGCCGGCCTTGTCGTAGCCCAGAGCCCGCTGCTGCAGAGCGTCCTCCACCATCTTGCGGGTGATGAGCCTGCGCCCTTCCGGCGACAGCGGGCAGTTCAGAGCGGCTGCTTCCAGAGCGTTCAGCGCCGCTCTCGCGTCCCCGCCCGCCACATCCACCAGGTGCTCCAGCGCGTCTTCCTCCAGGGAACATTCCAGCTCACCCAGACCTTTTTCCCGGTCTTCCAGCGCCCTGCGGACCAGGATTTTCATGTCGTCCTTGGAAAGCGGCTGAAGCTGGAAGACGCGCGCTCGGGAGATGATGGGAGAGTTGATCTCAAAGTAGGGGTTCTCGGTGGTGGCTCCCAGCAGAATGATGGTCCCATCTTCGATATGGGGCAGAAAGGCATCCTGCTGGGCCTTGTTGAACCGATGGATCTCGTCCACAAACAGGATGGTGCGCTGGCCGTATAGTTTCCTGCGCTCCCGGGCCCGGCGGATGACCTCCCGGATCTCCGCCACTCCGGACGTCACCGCGCTGAAGGACTCAAACGCCGCCTTGCTGCTGTTCTGGATGATGGCGGCCAGTGTGGTCTTGCCGCTGCCCGGAGGGCCGTACAGAATCAGGGACGGCAGCTCGTCGGACTCGATGGCGCGCCTGAGCAGGGTGCCCTCGCCCACGATGTGCTGCTGCCCGACGAACTCGTCCAGCGTGACCGGACGCATTCGTGCGGCCAGGGGCTGTCTGCCCCCGGGCTCGCCGGGCCGGCTCTGCTGGTCGAAGAGGTCGGGCATCTCGTCTGCGCCCCGGAAGTGGCGAACTGAATCATATCACGTCCCGCGAACCGTCTCAAGTTCCGGCGACAAACGGCAGGAGAGGCGAAGGCACGTTGAAGATCGAGTTTTTGTACTTCGAGGACTGTCCCTCCCACGCTCCGGCGCTGCAACGGCTCCGGAATCTGGTGGAACAGGAGAACCTGCGGGCGGATCTGTGCATCGTCCGCATCGAGACGGATGAGCAGGCGCAGAGTCTGCGCTTTCCCGGTTCTCCCACCATCCGAGTGGACGGGCAGGACATAGACCCGGAGGGCGCCGCCGCGAATCCTGTGGGACTCTCGTGCCGGGTATACCGGACTTCCGACGGACGCTTCACGCCGCTCCCGCCGGAGGATCTTATGCGCCAGGCCCTGCGGAGGGCTGCCGGCCAACGGACATCAGACTGAGGAGGAATGGAACCCATGGCTCTCAAAATCGGGGCCGAGGCCCCGGCGTTTGGACTGAAGAACGTGGACGGGAACACGATCTCGCTGGAGTCGCTGAAGGATGGCGCCAGCGCGCTGGCGATCGTTTTCAGCTGCAACCACTGCCCCTATGTGCTGGCGTGGGAGGACAGACTGATCCAGATCGCCCGGGACTACGCTGCACGAGGAGTGCGGTTCGTGTTGATCAATGCAAACGATCCGGTGAAATACCCTGCGGACAGCTTTTCCGAGATGCAGTCCCGCGCCCGGATGAAGTCCTACCCGTTCCCATATCTCTTCGATGAGACGCAGGAGGTGGCGCGCGCTTACGGGGCGGAGCGGACGCCCGAGGTGTTCCTGTTCGACGCTTCGGGCAGGCTGGTGTATCACGGCGCTCCGGACGACAACTACGACGATCCGTCAGCCGTGAAGAAGCATTACCTGCGGGAGGCCCTGGACAGCGTCCTGGCCGGAGGGACTCCGCCCGTGGCTGAGACTCCGCCTGTCGGGTGCACCATCAAGTGGAAATAGGCGCCTTCTCGAAAAGAATCTGAAGAAAAAGTCGCCAGAGTGTGGCGGTTCGGGGAGGATCATGCTATGCTGCCGTGTCACAACCTCTCAACAGGCGCATGGTCCTCCCTTTCACCTCGTAGTTTCTGCGAACTGATTCGGGCCCCGTGGATGACTTCGGCATTTCAAGTGCTCTGTCTCGACCTGCTTTGAAATTCATCGGGTTGTGTCACGGCTGCAAGCGAGCAGCCTCAGACCAGAGGACAGGAGTACCGATGGCAACCAAGTCTCTTTACGTGGGCAACATGAGCTACAGCACCACCGAGTCCGAGCTCCGGGCGATCTTCGAGCCGCACGGTCCGATCGAAGCCATCCGTGTCATCACGGACAAGGGTTTCGCGTTCGTGGATCTGCCGGCGGAGAACGCGCAGGGGGCGATCGACGCCCTGAATGGACGGGAAGTGGGCGGACGGCCGCTGACCGTCAACGAGGCCCGTCCCCGTCCCGAGCGCAGCCGCAACGGCGGCGGCCGCAGCGGCGGGTTCGGCGGAGGCTACGGCGGAGGCCGCAGCCGCTGGTAAGACGCGCATCAGACGCATCAGATTAATGCGGGCCCCGGCAGCACGGATTGCCGGGGCTTTTTCTGCCTCGTGCGGGATGCGCAGGTCCTGGGGGAAACGTTATAATGGTTACGGGCATTCCGGCCGTCAAAGGCCGAGACGCTGCTCCGCGCTTATGAAACGTTCGGTCCTCTACATCGCTCAGATGGACTGCCCCGACGAGGAACGCCTAGTGCGCGCCCGACTGGAGCGGATGGAGGGCATCCGGCAGATCCTGTCCGACCTCTCGCGGCGGAGGGTGGAGGTGACCCATTCGCTGGCGGATGAGCGCGACCTGCTCGTCGCGCTCGAGCCCCTGGGGTTGGGGGCGAGGCTGGCGGTCGAGGAGCCGGAAGCGCAGGCGGTACCGGGGGCGCCCTTGGAGCATCGCCAAGAAGCAGGCTGGAGGAGCTGGATCTGGCTGGCGGTCTCCGGCGCCTGCGCAGTCTCCGCCGAAGCGGCCGCCTGGGTCACGGGCAACGAGCGTTCCCTTCCCGTCGTGGCGCTCGCCGTGCTGGCGCTGGTCAGCAGCGGACGTGAGCCGCTCATCAAGGGTCTGAGGGCGCTTCGCGGCTTCGTGCTGAACATCAATTTCCTGATGACGGTGGCCGTCGCGGGGGCGGTGGTGATCGGAAAGTGGCCTGAGGCCGCGATGGTGACCTTCCTGTTCGCTCTGGCCGAGGTCATCGAGGCCCGGGCAGCCGGACGCGCGCGTCGGGCCATACAGGCGCTGGTCCAGATGACTCCGGACACCGCTCGCGTACGCTCTGAGCAGGGTATTTTCGCTCCTGTTCCCGTGGGGGCGGTGCGATGCGGCGATCTGGTGGAGGTGCGCCCGGGGGAGCGCATTCCGCTGGACGGCATCGTCATCGAGGGCAACTCCGCCGTGGACCAGTCGCCCATAACGGGCGAATCCATCCCCGTGGAGAAGACTGCAGGCGACGCGCTGTTTGCGGGGACCATCAACGGATCCGGCGCGCTGGTCTTCGAGGTGACGGCATCAAAGGGGAGCACCACACTGGACCGCATCATCCGGCTAGTGCGGGAGGCTCAGGCCAGGCGCGCCCCGATACAGCGGTTTGTGGACCGCTTTGCGGCCCGGTACACCCCGGCGGTAGTTGTGGCGGCGGTGGCGGTCGCCTCCGTTCCCCCCTTGTTTCTGGGAGCGCCGGCCCTGCCGTGGGTCTACCGCGCCCTTGTGTTGCTGGTCATCGCCTGTCCCTGCGCACTGGTGCTGGCCACACCGGTAACCATCGTCAGCGCCCTGACCGCCGCCGCTCGATGCGGCATTCTGGTAAAGGGAGGAGCGCATCTGGAGCACGGCAGGCTACTCAAGGCAGTGGCCTTCGACAAGACGGGCACTCTGACGGAAGGACGGCCGCGGCTGACGGACGTCATCAGTTTGAACGGTTTTCCCGAGGAAGAGGCTCTGCGCCTGGCCGCCAGCCTGAATGTGCGCTCGGAGCATCCCATCGCATCCGCCATCGTCGCGGGTTGGGCGCAAAAGGATCTCCCCGCTTCAGCATCCGAGGAGGAGCGCGCCGCGCGGGAGGCCGCCCGCCTGGCGGAGCTCCAGCCAGCCGCCGAATTCGAAGCAATGCCGGGAATGGGCGTCCGGGGTCGCGTGGACGGGCGGGCGCTTCTGCTGGGAAATCACCGTCTGGCGGAGACCAATGGCACCTGCGGCCCCGATGTGGAACGGCACCTGGAAAAACTGGAAGCCGAGGGCAAGACGGCTTTCGTCCTGATGTCGGAAGATGAGCCCGTCGCCGTGTTCGGCGTGGCTGACGAGCTCCGCCCGGCCAGCAAGGACGCTGTGGCGGAGCTTCGAGCGGCCGGGCTGCACACCGTCCTGCTTTCCGGCGACGCTCAGAAAACCGTGGACGCCATTGCAGCGGAAGCGGGCGTTGACGAGGCGTTTGGCGGTCTCTTGCCGGAGGAGAAGGCGGATCTGGTGGCAAAGCTCACGGAGCGGTTCGGCCGGGTGGGAATGGTGGGTGACGGCGTGAACGACGCTCCGGCTCTTGCACGGGCGCACACGGGGTTCGCCATGGGCGCGGTCGGGTCTGATGCGGCGCTGGAGACCGCGGATGTCGCCTTGATGGAGGACGATCTCCGCAAGGTGCCGGAGTTTCTGCGGATCAGCCGCAGCACGCATGCCGTGCTCTGGCAGAATATCGCCATCGCCCTTGGCATAAAGGCGGTCTTTTTTGCGCTGGCCGTTACGGGAAAGGCCACCCTGTGGATGGCCGTTTTCGCCGATATGGGGGCCAGCCTGATCGTGGTCGCGAATGGACTGCGGCTGCTCCGTTGCTGCCGCGCGGAAGCCTGATGCCTCAGGCCGCCCTTGCCGCGGCGAATGCAGTCTGAACCCTGTTGCCGCCCTGTTTCTTGGCCTCGTAGAGTGCGCTGTCCGCCACAGCCATCACATCCGCCAGCGAAGCCCCTGACTTGAACGGGGTCACTCCCGCCGAGCACCCGGTCTTGATCTGCCAGCTCTGCTTCGGGCCTTTCACGGTCACCGGCCCACGCCCCAGCTTCTCGCAGAGGCGGGTCAGGCTGGCAGCAAGGGCCGTGGGAACACCCGGCAGGATGACCGCGAACTCATCCCCGCCCAGCCGGGCGACAAAAGCATCCCTGCCCACAGCCCGCGTCAGCTCTGAGGCAAAATACTGAAGCGCCGCATCGCCGGCCTGGTGCCCCAGTGTGTCGTTCACCCTTTTCAGGCCGTCCATATCCAGAATGGCCAGC
The DNA here is from genome assembly GCA_025998755.1 of Armatimonadota bacterium. Taxonomy (NCBI): domain Bacteria; kingdom Bacillati; phylum Armatimonadota; species Armatimonadota bacterium. The sequence continues at coordinate 2,765,775 of AP024674.1, read as the reverse complement.
GTGAAGGGCCCTTCTCCGTATGCCACCCTCTGGGCGACGCTTGCGCCGTGGAACTCAAAGGCGGCCCGGCTTGCGACGCCGGTCACTGGGTCAGTGTTACGCTCGGCCTCCACCGCATTCAGCCGGCGGGAGAGCGTTTCCACCACGCGGTCCATCTCGGATCGCTGCTTCTTGAGGCTGGCGGTCTGCTGCTGGACCAGCTGCCGGGCGGCGGCGATCTCCGTGCGAAGGGCGGCTCGCAGCCGGGCGATGTCCGTGACCTGCCCGACGCTCTCCAGCCGCTCTGTCATGGCGCTGACATTCTCGACCATCTCTTCCCGCCCGCTCAGCGAGTCCTGAGCATCGCAGATGAGATGTTTTATTGCGTCGTGCATCTCCGAAATGAGGTTGGCCACCTCCAGGCGCTGCCAGCTTCCGAAGGCGGCTGCATCCTGAGCGAACTGCGCCGCCATCACCTGGATGCGGGAAGGATTGCACGTGGAGCTCAGGCGATCCGAGATCTCAAGCAGTCGTTCCAGATACTTTGTGGCTGTCTCGGAACCGGGAGAGACGACCAGCTCGCCATGTGCTTTGATGGCGGTGAGAGCAAGTTCAAGAAGAGGTCTTGCCGCCTCCTGGAGGTCGGCCGGGGGGACATCCTGCCAGCGGGTGCTTCCCTTCTTTCTCGCAGCGAATCCGAACATTACGAGGCTTCCCTTTCTCGAAGTTGGAATCGAGGGGCGGCTTCCGAGAATCCGCTTTTCGGTTGTCTCAGGATCCGTACGCGCGCAAGCGGCGTGGCTGCGCAACGTTGACCGCCTTTTGGCTTGTTCCACGTTCGCAGCCGCTAACGTCCATGGAAGATGCGTCTGCGCGGAAAGCTTGCCGGGACGGCGGCCCAGCGCGTAAAGTCTCCTCAGAAACATGCCGCTACAGAGGCCCGGCAGCCACAGGGCACGAGGAGAGGACGTGTTAATGAAGACACTTGGCGTGGGAGTGGTCGGTTACGGGTTCATGGGACGGATGCATACCTATGCCTACCAGTCCCTGCCGATGCTGTACGAACCGTCGCCGGCGAAACTGAAGATGGTGGGCTGCGCCGTGCGCAGCCCGGCCTCTCAGGAGACAGCGGTGCGGCAGGCAGGGTTCGCGTTCGCCACCGCCGACTACCGCGAACTGCTGGAGCGGGACGACATCGAAATCATCAGCTGCTGTGTGCCGAACAACCTGCACGAGCAGGTGGCCGTGGACGCCATCCGCGCGGGGAAGCATCTCTACATTGACAAACCACTGGCTGCTTCGTTGCAGGAAGCGGAGCGCATCGTGCAGGCGGATGCGGACGCAGCCGACGGCAGGACGCGCCAGATGGCTTTCAACTACCGCTTCGTGCCCGCGCTGATGCGCGCGCGGCAACTGCTTCAGGAGGAGCGTCTGGGCCGCATCTACACCTTCAATCTCCGCTATCTGCACTCCACGAACGCCGACCCCTCTCGTCCCCTGCACTGGAAGACGGACCGGGCCGCCGGCGGTGGCGTGCTGGTGGATCTGGGATCGCACATCATAGACTTGGCAAGGTGGCTGCTGGGAGATTTCCGCCGCGTTCTGGCTCATCCGGTGACGGCCATCTCGGAGCGTCCCGACGGCAAGGGAGGAATGCGCAAGGTGGAAGGGGATGATGCCACTTTCCTGCTTGCCGAGATGCAGAGCGGGGCGGTGGGGACGCTGGAGGCCAGCAAGCTGGCCGTCGGCGCGAACGACGACCTGACGATCGAGATCCGGGGAGAGAAGGGAGCGCTGCTGTTCAGCCTGATGGAGCCGGAGTGGTTGCGCTTCTACGACAACACCGCCCCAGGGGGCGACCTGGGCGGCCTGAAAGGCTTCACCGCCATCGAATGCGTCCAGCGCTATCCCGCGCCAGCCTCACTGCCCGGACCAAAGCTCACCCCGGGATGGATGCGCTTCCACATTCACAGCGTCTACGAGTTTGTGCGCCGGGTGGTGGAGGGGCTTCCCGGCGATCCCTCGTTGGCGGACGGTCTGGAGACGCAGCGGGTGCTGGATGTCTGTTACAACTCCCCCGGCCGATGGACGGAAGTGACGGAGCGGTGACGGCTGGGATTCCATCGAGCGCGGAAACACACCTCCCCGCCGTGGAGACGGGCACGCTCTGTTTTTCGCGCCTAAAGTTGCCGGGGGAGGATCTGTGGAAGCAGGATGCGCTGCAAGCGGCCCAAGCGCTTTTGGGGGCTGTGTTGGTGCGGGATCTGGAAGGCAGGCTGCTGGCCGGACGCATTGTGGAGACGGAGGCGTATCTGCAGGACGACCCTGCCTCGCACTCTTTCCGCGGCCGCACCGCGAGGAACGCGGCAATGTTCGGGCCGGCCGGCCGAGCCTATGTCTATTTCACCTACGGCAACCATTTCTGCCTCAACATCGTCACAGGCCCCGAAGGAAGGGGAGAAGCTGTTCTGGTCCGCGCGCTGGAGCCGCTGACAGGCCTGGACGTGATGTCCCGCCTGCGGGGCCGAAGCGCCCCCCGCGAACTGCTCAGCGGGCCGGGCAAGATCTGTAAGGCCCTGGCCATTACCAGAGAACTGGACGGGCACCCGCTGGACCTACCACCCCTCCGCCTGCTGGTGGACGGATGGGATCCCGGAGAGATCGTCTCCACCGTGCGAGTGGGCATCCGCCAGGGGGCAGATCGTCCGTGGCGGTTCTATCCTTCGCGCTCCAGGCAATGGATCTCGCGGCCATGAAGCCAGAGGCGGACAAGTCAGGGACGGCTTTTCCGCGTCCCAATGTCGTCCTGATTGTGGCGGACGACTTGGGTTTCTCAGACATCGGCTGCTTCGGCGGAGAAATTTGCACTCCCGGCTTAGACCGTCTAGCGCGGGAGGGCATGCGGTTCACCTCCTTCTACAACAACGCCGTATGCATGCCCACGCGCGCATCGCTTCTGACCGGCCTCTATCCGCAGCAGGTGGGAGCCGCACAGCGGGCCGATCTGGCGCCGGCTGGTAATCTGACCATCGCCGAGGCGCTCCAGGCGGCCGGATACCGGACCATGATGGCCGGCAAGTGGCATAACGGGTCGGCCGAGGGACGTCTGCCCTGGCAGCGGGGCTTCCAGCGCTACCGGGGCTTGCTGAGTGGTTCCAGCAATTACTTCAATCCGGGCCTTCCCCGGCCCGGCGAACCCGCCCCTGCGCACAAACAACCCGGCCAAACGCGCCCCTAGGGCATTGACGGGCGCGTGGTCCATCCGTTCACCCCGGAGGCTCCCTGCTTCTACAGCACGGATGCGTTCACAGACTGGGCGCTGGAGTTTCTGGACTCGCACCCCCCCGACGGCACGCCGTTCTTCCTGTATCTCGCCTACTGCGCGCCGCACTTCCCGATGCAGGCGCCTCCTGAGGACACCCAGCGCTATCGCGGCAGCTACCTTCGTGGATGGGATGAGATCCGGCACGAGCGTTTCGAGCGGCTGAGGAGTACGGGTCTGGCGGATGACTCCTGGACTCTATCGCCGCGGGATGCCCGCGCTCCCGCGTGGAGCGAGGCGGCGGACCGGGAACTCTGGGATCTCAAGATGAGTATCTACGCGGCCATGGTGGACCGGATGGATCAGGGCATCCGCAAAGTCATGGACAAGGTCCGCGAAATGGGCCTCGAGCAGGACACGCTGTTCCTGTTCCTCTCCGACAACGGCGGCTGCGCCCAGCACATCGACGCTTCACCCGGAGTCTTGCCCGGAGGCGTGGATTCCTTTTGCACAGTGGACGCGCCGTGGGCGAACGCCAGCAATACGCCGTTCCGCCGTTTTAAGGTTTTCACGCACGAAGGGGGCATCTGTACGCCGCTGGTGGCCCGGTGGCCGCGCGTGATCCCGGCCGGGACGGTCAATCGTTCCACCGGGCACGTTATGGACCTGATGCCCACTCTGATGGAGATCTGCGGCGCACCCTACCCCGAGGAAACGTCAGGAGGCTCGCTGCCGCCGCCCGAGGGAATCAGCCTGCTCCCCGCATTCCGGGGAGAGTTTATCCGGGTGCGTGCCCCCATCTGCTGGGAGTTTCGGGGATGCCGCGCGGTCCGGGACGGAGAGTGGAAACTGGTCACTCAGGGACCGGCGCGAGAGAGCACGGGCATCCTGTTCGAAGAGGGCTTCGAGTCCTGGGAGCTTTACAATCTGGAGGAAGACCGCTGCGAGACCCGGAATCTAGCTGGAAAAGACCCCAGACGCGTGCGCCGGCTGGAACGGCTGTGGCTAGATTGGCGGTCAAGAATGAGCGGCCCGGAGGAGGGCCCGGCCGGAACCTGAGCCCTCCCCGGACGAACTGCGGCGAAGATCAGCCGTAACGGCGCTCGAAATCGCGCATGAAGTCGCAGAGCGCCTTCACACCCTCTATGGGCATGGCGTTGTAGATGCTGGCGCGCATGCCGCCCACGGAGCGGTGCCCCTTGAGCTGCACCAGCCCATGCTCCTTCGCCTCCTTCAGGAAGGTCTCATCCAGATCGGGATTGGCCAGAGTGAAGGGCACGTTCATCCGCGAGCGGCAGGACTTCTCCACAGGCGAGCGGTAGAACTCCGAGGAGTCTATCAGGTCGTAGAGAAGCTTCGCCTTCTCGATGTTGGTCTTCTCCACCGCCTCCACGCCGCCCAGCTTCTTGACATGCTGGAACACCAGGCCCGCGATGTAAATGGCGTAGCAGGGCGGGGTGTTGTACATGGAGTCGTTCTCCGCCTGAATCTTGTAGTCGAAAAGAGTGGGCGTGCAGGGCAGCGGATCGCCCATCAGATCATCCCGCACGATGACCACCGTCACCCCTGCCGGGCCGATGTTCTTCTGCGCTCCGGCATAGATGACCCCGTAGCGGGAGACGTCCACAGGCCGGGAAAGGAAATTGGAGCTCATGTCGCAGGCCAGGGGCACGTCACCGACATCGGGCGTCTCATGAAACTCCACACCGCCGATCGTCTCGTTGGAGGTGTAGTGCACATAGGCCGCCTGCGGATCCAGCTTCCAGGTCTCCCGCGGCGGGATGGTGGTGAAGTTGGTGTCCTCCGAAGAGGCCGCCACGTTCACCCGGCAGTATTTCTTCGCCTCGGAGATGGCCTTTTTGGACCAGCTTCCGGTGTTGATGTAGTCCGCGCTTTCCTTCCCGCGCAGCAGGTTCATCGGCACCGCCGCAAATTGCCCGGTGGCTCCTCCCTGCAGGAAAAGCACGCGATAGTTCTCGGGAATTCTGAGCAGATCCCGCAGATCCGCCTCCGCCTGCGCTGCGATGCCGATGAACTCCTTGCCCCGATGGCTCATCTCCATCACGGACATGCCGCATCCGTGCCAGTCGAGCATCTCCTCGGCCGCCTGCTTCAGGACCTCTTCCGGCAGCACCGCCGGCCCGGCGCTGAAATTGTAGACTCGGCTCATCTGGGTCTCCTCACCGTTCTCTGGGATGCTTTATGATACACCGGCGGAAGCCTTCCCTCCTGCCTTGAGCGCCGGTCTGAAAACGCCAGAACGGCCACCCGGTGCGCCGGGCGGCCGTCTGCGAAATATGACTGCACACTGTAAGGTCACGCCGCGGTAGTCTTTTCTTGCTCGCCGTCCTTCTTTCTGCGGTGCAGTTCAATGACGTCCTTCTGCGAGTCAAACACATCGCCGTCCATCATGCTGTACGGCTGCTCAAGGGCATTCCGGTAGACGGCCTTCTCCGCTCCGAAGCGAAGGATGCCCAGCTTGCGAAGCCAGTCTATCAGTGTCACATCCGTCTCCTTACAGAGAGCACTTCACGACCGGGAGGCAGCTCTCCGGCAGGATTCTTCCATAATCAGCAGCTGGTGTGGGACTACATGCTCCACAGATCCAGGGAACCATCCCGGTAGCGTGCCCAGGCCAGCCTCCAGGACTCATCGTGCACAAGATAGACCAGAGGCTGGCGCAGGGCCGGACCTCGCCAGGCGAGTCTTCCGCTTGCGTCCAGCGCGGAAAGAAGCGTGTAGTCCTCCGCCACCACCACGCCGGCAGGATTCTCCACCAGCCCCGCCAGCACAGGCTTGAAGAAAAGACCTCCCACCTCCCACAGTCTCCGACCGCGCGCCGTCCACATCCCGACGCGGCGCTCCATGACCCATTTTTCGCCGGAGACCAGCTTCCTGCGGTAGCTCAGAGCCACCCGGTTGCCGTCGGCAGAGACGGCACCGCGCGGCTCCAGACCTTCCAGCGACACCTCACACAGCTTGCGGCCCACCGCTGTATACAGCGCGAACCCCGCGCGCGGATGAACGCCCGGTTCTTCGAAGGTGGCCAGCACCAGCGCTCCCTGGGCGGCCGTATCGAGCCACAGGCGTCCTGGTCCACGGCGGACCCACCAACGCTTTCTGCCATCCAACCCCACCATTCCGAATCCGGGCGGCTGGTCCGTTTCGATGAGAAGAGCATCTGCGACGGGGCTGTAGCGCACGGGGCCCAACGGGATGTCTGTCCGGATGCGCCGCCATCGGGGCGAGCCGCCGAGGTCGAAGACATACATTCTCGACCCCTCCACGGTGGCGAATGCCGATGTCCCGTCGGGCGTCATCGCCACGCCCTTTACGGAACCCGGGCCGCTCTGCCGCCAGATGGTGTTGCCGCGGGAGTCCACGATGCGCACCCACCATCCACCGCGTCTCGCGCCCCCCAGGATGGCCCGGCGGCCTTCGTCCGAGACGTCCATCAGAAACGCCCCGCGAAACTGGCGGCGAAGGGCCAGGCTGCCGTCGGATCGGTAGAGATGAAACCAACCGTGGGAGTCCAGACAGGCGGCCGTACGGCCGTCAGGGGAGATCGTCAGACGCTCGCTGCCGTCCCCTTCCCGCTGCAGAACGGGCGTCACCCGGCGCGGACGCTCCGGCGGTGCGATCGACTCGGGTCTGTTGCGGACCAGCCACGCGGCTCCGCCCGCAACCACGCTCACCGCCATCAGAAGAACGGCCACTGCGGAGCTTACGCGTCCGGCCGGACCTGCGGCGGCGATCAAGGTCACTCCTTCCCTGTCGCGATGTCCAGGAAGTAGCGATGGAGGCGCGTCTCCCCCACCAGTTCCGGATGAAATGCGGCTGCCAGCAAGCGGTCCTGACGAGCCAGGACGATGCGTTCATTGAAACTGGCCATAATGCGCACCCCCGCACCCACAGCCGAAATATAGGGCGCCCGAATGAACACGGCCCTGAGCGGACCGCCTCCCAGATCTGGCACCTCCAGATCAGTCTCGAAGCTCTGGACTTGACGGCCGAACGCGTTGCGGCGGGCGGTGATTTCCATCAGGCCAAGCCGGGGCTGATCGCTCCCCTCGATCTCGCGCGCCATCAGGATGAGCCCCGCGCACGTGCCGAAAAGGGCCATTCCCTGTTCGTAGCGCTCCCGGATGGCCTGGTCCATCCCGAAATGGGTCATCAGTTTGCCGATGGTGGTGCTCTCTCCGCCCGGAATGATGAGCCCGGCCAACTCCCGCAACTGCTCCGGCCGGTTCACGGGCACCGCCCTTGCCCCTGCCGCCTCAACGGCCGCCAGGTGCTCCCGCACATCACCCTGGTAGCTCAGCACGCCGATCACCGGCGCCTGCTCGATCTCCGCGATCTCTTCTCTGGTCAAGCTCTGGTGTTCGCTCCTCGAAATCTTGCGGGGCGGCCAGAGGCCGCCCCGGCCACTGGTCATGGTAGCGGCGAACGGCGGCTGCCGCAAGCGGAGGGTTTGCGCGGCTCTGCTTGCGGAAAACAGCGCTGCGTGCTAACTGCTCTTATCAGGGGAGGTATGATCGGGGACAGTCATGGCTAGACGGCATATTCTGCTCCTGCTCGCCGCGGTGTTTGGCCTTTCTGCGGCGGGAGGCTTTCTGGGCGCGAGGCTGGCAGGGGGGCGTCCGAAGGCTCCGGAGGTCTGGACGGTCAGCGGACCCGCCATCACGCCGGTCCAGGGAGCTGCAATCTCCGGCGTGGATGCGCCGGATGAGCGCAGTCCGGTCATCGAGGCGGTGCGCCGGGTGGGCCCGGCGGTGGTGAACATAGATACCACCGCGCGGCGATACCGCTTCACCTTCGGCGACTTCTGGGGATTCTTCGGTGAGCCTCAGGCCGAGGAGGTACCTTCCGGTCAGGGCTCCGGCGTCATCATTGACGGCGCGAAGGGGCTGGTGCTCACCAACCACCACGTCATCGAGGGTGCGTCTCGAATCACCGTCACTCTTCCCGACAAACAGGCCTTCGAGGCCGAGGTGCTGGGAAGCGATCCGCCCAGCGATCTGGCGCTGCTGAAGATCGAGGGAAGGAATCTGCCGCAGGCGACTCTGGCTTCATCGGATGCCCCGGTCATCGGAAGCTGGGTGGTGGCAATCGGAAATCCGTTCGGCTTCAAGAACACGGTGACTGTGGGGGTGGTGAGCGCCACCGGGCGAACGCTGAAAAGCCCTGGGGGCACCATTCTGCAGAACATGATTCAGACGGACGCCGCCATCAATCCGGGCAACTCGGGCGGACCGCTGTGCAACCTCAGGGGACAGGTCATCGGCCTGAATACCGCCATCATATCGGAGGCGCAGGGCATCGGGTTCGCCACGCCGGTCTCCACGGTTCGCTGGGTGGTCAGGGAGATCGAACAGTATGGCAAGGTGCGCAGACCTTGGCCTGGCTTCTATGTCCGCGACCTGACCACGCGCATCGCGGGACGTCTGGGAATGAGCGCCGCGGAAGGTGCGCTCATCGTCCGCGTGGAGCAGCCGAGCCCCGCCTCGCGGGCTGGCATCGAGGCAGGCGACGTCATACTGGAGATAGACGGGCAGAAGATCACCACGGCAGACGATGTGGTAGGGGTGTTCGTGCAGGCGCGCGTGGGCCAGAAGATGAAGCTGGTGCTCTGGAGAGAGGGCAAGAAGGTGACCGTGACCATGGACCTGCAGGAATCCGGCCAGCCAGCGCTGTGAGGATGGACTTTCAGGGGCGTCGGGAACACTTGCCGGAGATCCGGGCCGGATTCATCGGGTGTGGCTCGCCTGCCTTCCGCCCAGGGTGCTCTCCGGTTTAGTTTTCCAGGAAGCGCCCGGCTACCGGCATCATCGAACTTCCGGGGCAAATGCGCCCCCGACAGGATTCGAACCTGTGGCCCACTGCTTAGAAGGCAGTTGCTCTATCCCCTGAGCTACGGGGGCGCGAAGAAACTCGTTTCGCCGAGGCGTGCAATGCGCGCCTCTCAATGGTATAATCCCCATGCAAGCGGGCGTAGCTCAGTTGGTAGAGCGCTAGCCTTCCAAGCTGGATGTCGCCGGTTCGAGCCCGGTCGCCCGCTTTTTTGCTGTACGGCCTTCTGAGATATCGGGGTGGCCGGATTTGAACCGGCGACCTTCCGCTCCCAAAGCGGACGCGCTGCCAAACTGCGCCACACCCCGATTCCGGATTCCTCCCCATTATACGTGCCCACCGCATCGCCCGGCAATGCGCCTGCTCTTCTTGGCCCGGGCGGGGCGGCTCGGCTCGGGCGTGCGCCACACTGTGGCCGGCAGTTATACTGCCAGAGCAGGAGTGCGTTATGAAAGCTCTTGTGCTGGAGCAGTACGGTAGTCTTTCTGTCCGGGACGTCCCTGGCCCTGAGCCGGGGCTGGGGGAGGTCCTAGTGCGGGTGCGGGCGTGCGGCATCTGCGGCAGCGACGTCCACGGCATGGACGGCAGCACGGGAAGGCGCATTCCTCCTGTCATCATGGGCCACGAGGCGGCGGGAGAGGTCGCCGGACTCGGGCCGGGCGTGTCGGGCTGGAAAGAGGGCGAGCGGGTCACGTTCGATTCCACCGTCTACTGCGGCGAGTGCTCGTTCTGCCGCGAGGGGCGCGTCAACCTGTGCGACCGCAGACGGGTACTGGGCGTATCCTGCGGGGAATATCGTCGTGACGGGGCGTTTGCCGAGTATGTGGCTGTCCCGGAGCGCATCCTTTACCGGCTGCCGGACGGCCTCTCGTTCCGTCAGGCCGCATTGGTAGAGGCGGTTTCCATCGGCGCACATGCCGTGCGCATCTCGCCGGTCGAGCGTGCCGGCTCCGTGTTGGTGGTGGGAGCAGGAATGATCGGCCTGCTGCTGATGCAGGCGTTGAAGGCCGAGGGGTGTCCTCGAGTACTGGTCTCGGATGTGGACCACAGGAGGCTGGACCTAGCCCGGGAGCTGGGCGCTGATGAACTGCTGGATGCATCTTCCTGCGACGTGCCTTCCGTGGTGCGGGCGCTCACGGAGCGGGACGGCGTGGACATTGCGTTCGACGCGGCGGGCAATGCGGAAGCGTTCCGCGCGGCGGTCCAGTCCGTGCGGAAGGGCGGGTGGGTAACGCTGGTGGGCAATCTGGCTCCCGAAGTAACCCTCCCTCTTCAGTGGGTGGTGACGCGCGAGCTCACCCTGCAGGGCTCCTGCGCATCCGCCGGCGAATACCCCCGCTGTCTGGAGATGATCGCAGCCGGGAAGGTGCGGGTGGACCGGCTGATCAGCGCGGCAGCTCCGTTGGAGGAGGGACCAGAGTGGTTCGCCCGGCTTTACGAGCGCGAGCCGGGATTGATGAAGGTGATCCTGGAACCCTGAGGCCGGGACGGAGATCAGAGACAATGGGCGACACAAGCATCTTCGATCTGAGCGGTCGGGTGGCCATCGTGACCGGGGCTAGCCGCGGTCTCGGGCAGTATTTCGGGCGAGCCCTAGCGCGCGCGGGAGCCGATCTGGTCATTACCAGCCGCAGCATCGAGGCGCTGGAGCCGTTCCGCCGGGAGATCGAGCAGATGGGCCGCCGCGCGCTCCCCCTGGAACTGGACGTGCGGAACTACGAGAGCATCCAGCGCATGGCGAGGGACGCCTGGGAGCACTACGGGAAGGTGGATATCCTGGTCAACAACGCCGGATGCAACATCCGCAAACCGGCATTCGAGGTGACATGGGACGACTGGAACACGGTCCTGGACACCAATCTGCGCGGCACCTTTTTCGTGGCACAGGCGATTGCCCGGAGAATGGCCGAGCGCAGGTACGGCCGCATCATCAACATCGGATCCGTCACCTGCGTCTTCGGCTACGCGGGGCTTGCCCCGTACGGCGCCAGCCGCGGCGGAGTGAAGCAGCTCACCATGAGCCTTGCCGACGACTGGGGGCCGTACGGCATCACAGTCAACTGCCTTGCGCCCGGGTGGTTCAAAACGGAGCAGACGCGTGTGATGTACGAGGACACGGAGTGGGTGGAGTATCTGTGCGACCGCATCCCCCTGAAGCGTCCCGGACAGCCCACAGACCTGGACGGAGCCATCGTGTTTCTGGCTTCGGACGCAAGCGCCTACATCACCGCCCAGACGCTGCTGGTGGACGGCGGCATCACGGGGGGTTCGACACGCGCGCTGCCCCGCAGGAAGGACTGACCGGAGCCCCGGTTCCCGCATACGCAGCGTGGATCAAATGCACAACCTGTCTATGGGAGCTCCGGCAGGTTCAGGGATGGATTCAGCGCGGCTTTCCCGGGGCAGCCTCTCTGTGGTAATATGATTGTGATGGGCCGATCTGGTTGCCAGCCGATAAACCCTTTCCGCTGATCGTCCCAGGGGAACCTACGATGATTGATTCTCTTCCCAAAGTTGCCGGCCGCTTCGGCCTGCGGCCGAGTGTTTTGCGCGTGTTGGTCGCTGTGGTTGCCCTCTGGCTGATTCCGGGCGCCGCGGCGGCGGTGTACATCTCCAGTCTACCGTCGGTGGACGCAGAGGTCATTGTGGCAGACGGAACGACGGTCTACACCGTCACGATGTCCGCCACGCACCCGTTCGGATATAACCTCATTGAGAACGTCCGCGTGCTGTTCAATCATTCGCAGTCCGGTCAGGATCCCTCGCGGGGGCGGGGCTACATGGCCTGGGGAAAGACGGACGCGACCATCACAAAGTACGGCGGCACCTGGCAGCTGGCAGACGCCACCGGAGGGGGCCGCTGGGGATACATGATCGGGTCCTGGGGCGGTGAGCAGGACCAGTACATCACACCTCTGTCGTGCAGCGTCACGTTCAGCGGAAATGCCACTGGTGGGGACGGGACCGTGACAGCCCGCTGGACTTTTCTTGCAAGGCCTGCCTGGGCACGCAACCCTCTGATCAACTCGGCCGATGGCTGGGCGGAGGCGCAAGACGCCACCACCGGATGGCGCCAGAACTCGGTGGAATTGGTTGTCGTGGGGTCTCCCTGCCAGACGGTCGCCGAAGCGCCTCGCGCAATCCAGACAGCGAACCCCACCTACAACACGGTTGAGTTATCCATCCACCCCGACGACCCGGATGACCGCCTGTATCTCATTCGAGTGCAGCCGTCATCGTACGTGCGGGCTTACCTGCAGGAGGATGGTTCCATAGGACCGATTCCGGTCTGGCGGACCAAGCAGCAGTGGCAGCAGACCACCGCCCGGGGATTGTGGAGCGAGACGGAGTACACCTTCACCGCCCGAGCCGTGTCGCTGGACGGTTCCCTCTGCCCCTCCCCATACGGCCCCCCCTCCACGGCTGTCACTCAGCTTCAGCAACTTGTGCTGGATGTGACCGCTGCCCAGCGCCCGATGAGCCGCGGAGTCCTCGGGCAGGCGACGAACGTGACAACCCATCCATCACTCAGCGCCGGCAATGGGCAGCACTGGGAGATGGTGCGTCGCTCTTCGGTCCGCGGACCGGCCGGCGGCCTGGACGCGGATACCTACAACTGGAAGGACATGAGCGGAACCTGGGTGGGCCATACCGGAACGCCTGGTCCGTATGAGCTGACCACCCTCTCCTGGTTGCGTCTTGCCCGCGACTACGAGGCTCAGCCAGTGATTACTGTGAATTCGCGTGGGATTGGTCCCCTGGAGTCCTCCGGTGGATGCCGGTTCTACTACTCCGACACCAGCGACGAAACCCTGGCTAGACTTGCGGCCCACTGGGTGCGCTACGTGAATCATATCCTTCGCACCTATCGCCAGGGTGATGTCCTTCCTCCCGAGGACCAGGCCATTCTGGACAGCATAAATTGGCAGGGGCGGCCCAAGCTCCTGGCCCCGGGTGAGCCACCCACGCCCAGGGTCGAATACTGGGAGATCGGCAATGAACCGGAACTCGGTTATCCCTGGTGCACGCCCGGATCCCCGGTGGCACATACGCCGGAGCAGTATGCTCGTATCTACAAAAAGATTGCCCAGGCCATGCTGGACGTAGACCCGAATATCAAGGTGGGGCCCTGCATCACAACTGCTGCTCCGGGGCGGGCGCATCCCTGGCTGGATGCTGTTCTGGCGGATGCGCAGAACCCGGTGCATTTCATTGCTTACCATCCCTACGGGCCGCTGATGCACTTCGCCAGCAGCTACGGCGACACGCCGGCCACGGCAGAACGTGGTCTGCGTGAAGTCAGGAGCCTGCTTGAACGCGACTACAACGGCGCCCGGGAACGGGTCGTCGCATCTGGTAGAAATCCCGCGACGATCGAGTTCCTGGCCACGGAGTGGAATGTCAGCTACTGGAGGTGGCTTGGGACACCGCAGATCCGTAGGCAGGCGCACGCTCTGGGTGTCGCGGAAACGCTCCTCGTCTTGGCCGAGCAGGGCATCACTCACGCCCATTTCTGGTTCGGTCCATCCTGGGGAGACGGCACAGAGACCCCCGGCTACAAGGTCTTCAAGAAGGCGCACGAGCTCTGGGGAGACCGCTTCATCTCAAGCTTCAGCGATGGCCACAACCTTCGCGGCTACGTAACGTGGCGCTCCACCACTGCGGAATACATTGTCTGGGTTTTGAACTTTTCGGAGGATCGGGACAAGACGGCACAGATCAGCGTACCGGGGCTGGGGTCGGTCTCGAAGGTGACGATGCACCGACTGGAGAACATAAACGGTCCCACCAGTCTTTTCGACCGCAATGATCCTCCCGTCAGCAATCCGGTGAACATCGACTGGAAAGTGACCGACCTCACTGCGTCGGTGGACCCACGGAACTTCACGATGACGTTCCCCAAGGCCACCATCACGGCGCTGGTCTTCAAGGCGCATCCTCGCGACCTGCCGCTCAATACTCCCGTGACCTTGTCGGAGATGGTTGTCACGGCATCCTATCCGTCTGAGGGGTATTTCTACGCCCAGAAGACGGACCGCAGCTTCGGCATTCGAGTCCAGAGCAACATCTCCGGGCTATCCCCGGGCGACAGGGTCTCCATCAGTGGAATCGTGTCCGAGCGGCGGATCAACAATGTTCCCTCGGAGCGGCAGATCGCCTCGCCCGTGGTCACGAAACTGGGGAGCGGCCCGGAGGCCGTTCCGCTGGTGATGAACTGCCGCAGTGTGGGGGGAGGCCCTTTCGCCGGGATGCCGGGAGTCCGGGGCGGTCGCGGTCTGAACAACATCGGCCTCCTGGTGACCACAACCGGACAGGTGAAGTACATTCTGGGATCCTACATCAACATTGACGACGGGACGGGCGTGGAGGACTTTCAGGGACGCACCGGCATACTGGTGCGGCTTCCATCGGGTGTGTCCGGTATAGGACTCGGTGACATTGTGAAGATAACCGGCGTCATCGAAGGAAGCGTGCCGCTGGGCTGGAACGAGAACCGCCGCTTCATCCGCGCCCGCCGGAGCTCGGATGTTCAGGTGCTGGTGAAAAGCGGAGGCTGGTGAACTTTCCGCAGTCCGTTTTAGCGCGCTGATGTCTCCAGCCGCCCGCGTTGACACGGGCGGTTGGTGTTTCCTATAATGCAGTTAGCATCCTTCCGTTTGTGCGGAAGGCGGCAATGGATGGCTTTCGGGCCGGAATCGTAGAGGGCAGAGTGTTCCCCAGACGTTCCCATTCTGGTTGCGGGGTAGCGGCGGGATTTTACCGTCGCACCGATGAGTTCGTGTTCCGGCATTCCCGGTCCGGACACATCCGTTGCCGTGCGTGAGCGTTTTCCAGTCCGCCCCATACTGAACAAGCAGTGTGGGGCGGACTTTTTCTTAAGGATAAGTTACGGCTTCTGGCCGGGACGGGCAAGAGCGCAGGAAAGATGGACCCTTTGAACCAGGACGTGCTGGTCCTGAACAGCGACTACGAACCGATCAATATCTGCAACATCCGGCGGGCGATCGGGCTGATCTGCCTGGGGAAGGTGGACGTGCTGCACACAGACTCCGTCACGCTGCACACCACGCGGGAGGCAATTGTCAGCCCTTCGGTCGTCCGCCTGAAGTATCACGTCAAACGGCCGATGCCGCGCCTGCGGCTCTCGCGCCGGTCCATCTTTGCGCGCGACAACTACACCTGCCAGTACTGCGGACAGACCGCGCAGGACCTCACCGTGGACCATGTGATTCCCCGCCGCCTGGGCGGCCGGACCGAGTGGGAGAACCTGGTCTGCTGCTGCAAGCGCTGCAATGGCAAGAAAGGGGACAAGACGCTTGCCGAAGTGGGCTTCCACCTGGCGCGGCCTCCGCGGCGGCCGCGGTGGGTGCCTTTCGTCAGCCTGACCAAGTATATGGACGGCAAGCGCAATCAGGCGTGGCGCGACTATCTGCCGCACACTCACGGGTGGGGCGGCCGGGACGCCAGCTGACCTGATTCTGGACCGGGCGGGGCTGCCTGATTGCCCTAACGTGCCGCCGGGATCTGCTCCGCCGGGAGGGAACGGCGGATGGATTCGGTCAGGCGGCGGAGCCCGTCCGTCAGATGCTCCAGCACCACCAGCCACTCCCCCAGATGCCGCCGTCCGGACTCCGTGAGGCGATACACCCTGCGGGCCGGTCCCGGCTGGGAGGTATCCCATTCCGAGACCACGTGTCCGTTCTGTTCCAGGGTCCGGAGGGTGCGGTATAGAGCGGCAGGGTCTATCCGGGAATCGGTCAGGGCGTGCGCGTTCAGCTCGCCTGCCAGGTCATAGCCGTAGGAACGGCCTTTGACCTGCAGCAGATACAGCACCAGCGGCTCCACGAAGCGGTAAAGATTGCCCATGGAGCAGGTGCAGGGACCCTGTTGACCGTGTCTGTGACAGTATCCTCTGGGCATGTCATTTGTACTTTCCGGGGCAGCCGCTCCGGGCGCCGGAGGGAATTTCATTCCCGGCAGCAAGCTGCCCCGACGGTGTTCCAGGCTTAGCCTTTGTCCTGTTCCAGGTCGGACAGCCGCTTCTTCAGCGCTGCCAGAGCGCTCTCCAGGACGCTGACGCGGTCACGCAGGAAGCTTTTCTCGTCTTCTTCCGAAGCGGGAGCGGCTCCAGCGAACCATCGCGCGCCCCATCCGCGGCCCAGGCCCAGACCCAGACCGAGCCCGACCCCCCGGCCTCGCCCCCGGCCAAAGAATCCTCCACGCCCGGGAACGAAGGGAACGGGGTTCCCCGAGCACGGGCCGAGCCCGCGTCCTGTCATCGGACCTTCCCCCAGAGGACCGGTTCCATCTCTGAATGGCATCTTGATTACCTCCTTGGAGCAGCTCGCCCGCCAGATGCCGTATCGCTCCCTTGCGAGATGGGCTCTCCACCTGTTGAACCGTGCATCTCGCGATCGTGCTGCGCCATAGCAAGAAACTTATATATGTAACTCACATCTATTATACCACAGCGAATTGCCTGTCAAGCATTGGGGCGAAAAAACTGCGTCTATCTAACTATGAGGAGCGAGAGCCTACTCACCGACGCCATGGCTGGGAGGCGACGGGCGGACGACCAGGCTCGCCTGTTTCCGGACGCTGGGTCACGCCAGAGCGCCTGCACTGCGGACGTCAGCCGCGCGGGTGCGCAAAGAGTCCATGCGCGCCCAGAACTGGCGGTAGTTCAGCACCTGCATCCCCAGGGAGCGGGCATGACGGAGGATCCCGCGGATGAGCGACAGCGAAGGATCCTCGCGCAGGGAGGACCAGTCGTGCGAGCCCCAACTGAACACCAGGCCACGCTCGGATGCGTGCTCCAGGTCGGCCTTCATCTGGTCCAGGAACCCCTGCAGGTTGCTCCAACCCACCTTGCTGCGCAGGTAGACATCGTTCCACCCGTGCACCATGCATTCCAGCATATCCGGGAAGCCCTGGGGAGCGTACCAGAAAGGCTGGATGGCTGTGGAGACCGGCTGGAAGTCCTTCTCGTTGCGGCCGTAGCTGCGGACATACCGGATGCCGCTGTCGTGGAGGATCTCCAGCACGTCCGGACGATCCGCCAGTCCGCGGTAATAGGCCCAGGGACCCGTGATGCCGCAGCATGAGACTCCGCAGATGCTCTCGATGGCCTGACTGGCGCGGGCGACCTCGTCGCGGATCTGCTCCAGCGACCCGCCGCGGATCACCTCCACCGTGTCGCCGTCCTCGATGACCACCGTCTTCAAGGGTATGTGCGACCAGGTGTGCTGCGCCATGTCTATGAGGGGATTTTCGGCTGCCGCCTCGAAGGCGTCCGGCTCGGCCAGCAGACAGCTTCCCAGGGCGAAGACCGTGCAGGGAGCGTTCATCTCCTCATGGATGTCCGCCATTCGCTCCAGGAAGGCGGCGCACTCAGTGGTCTTCTCGACGTCATAGCCGACAAGCAGCGTTCCCCTGGTTGCCATTGCGCGGTTCCTGCGTCCCCCGTGGTTGATCGCGTCTGGGGCGGGGAGCGCAAGGGATCCTGGCGCCGGCCCCGCCAATAGGGTTTTTTCCGTCTTTTCGGCGGGAACGGGCAATGCAAATGCGAGAGAGGGGGCACAATGAACTGCCGCATTGCTCCGAAGTGGAGGGAACAGCATCCCTGGCGGAAGCAAACGCCCTTGCGGCTGAATGCTGGAGAAGGGGTCCGCTTATGCTGACTCGGCAAATACTCCGAGACGCCAGATTCGAAGGCTTCGACTGGTCCCACGATGGTAGATTACCGCGGCGCAAGCCGCGCGTGTGGAGGCCAGTTATCAACGGGATGGCTTCCACTCGTCCGCCTGCGTCGGAGGGCTCAGGCATCGTACTGGCTCAAGGACCAAGCAAAAATACCTGATTTCCCCATATCCTCTTGCACTCACGGGGGGAAGCTGTTACCGTTATTGCGAAGCATGTTCGGTATTTGATCTCGGGGCTGAAAGGTTCCCGACCAGCAAGTCAGCCCCGGGTGACGGGGTCTCCCGGTGACCTTTGGGCATACCGGGAAGCCGTGATAGGCTAAAGTGGAGGGTAATAGCGTGAAGAACATCATCCGATTGCTGGGGCTCGCAGCGCTCCTGATGGCTTCAGGAGCGGTTGATGCAGCCGCTATAGACAAGGACATTCTGGCGTGCGGCCACAATGTCGGCAGGCTCACCTTATCAGATCCTGACGTATTCGATGACGGCGCGAGTGGGGGCGTTACAGTGCAGGGCCAGTTCGCCGGGAACTACCCACCGCTGCGAAACGGGGTGGAGATTCGCTGGGTGCAATTGATTAGCACCTCTCACCCCTTGAATACCAACGCAGGGGCCAATACACCTTACTTCGACCCCGGTGAGCTAGACATGACAGGCGACAACGATCCCTTCTACTGGAACACCACGTTGAAGGGCAAGGACGGCAACAACTATCCCCAGTTTTACTACGTGAACTACCAGATCAATGCAGGCAAGGGCATTCAGTTCTTCGACCAGCCGAAAAGAGACAAGTCAAGTGCCCCTGTCAGCTGGCTTGCCGAGCTGAATCTGGTGTGCTGGGAAACCGGCTCCAAGAACTTCAGCGTTCTGTGGACCGGAACGTACGGGTTCAACATTGCCCAGAACGGCGATGTCTCCGTCAACGGATGGAACGAGCTGGCCAATCCCGTGTGGCTGACGCAGGCCAGGCTGACCAGTTACTTCGAGGGCTGGACTATGTCGTCTGCTTGCAGGAACTGTCTGGTTCCCGAGCCGGTATTCATGCAGATGGGAGCACTGCTGGGGATGAGCGGTCTGGGAACTCTGGCTGTCCGCTGCCGTGCGCGGCGGCGCTCCGGCTAAGTGGTGTGGCAGACTGACCAGATCAGATCAGGAGGAAAGGGGCCCGGTACAATGACTGCGTTGAGAGCGGCGATGCTGATAGTGACAGCCGCACCGGTGGCGCTGGCGTGTGGCCACGAGTCCGGACCGGGCTCCGAGAATCTTTCCAGCAGCAAGGATGCCCGATGGCCTGCAGGACAGGTGATTTGCCTGGAGTACCTGGGCCCGTCCGACCGGTCCGTCCCGCCGGTTATCCTGGCGGCCAAATCGGCGGACGTCGATGCGTTCCTCCGGACCGGTCAGGGCAAGAAGATCCATTCAGTGGCGCGTCGCGTAGTCGCATCGCGTCAGGCGCTGGACTGCGCTCAGGGTCACCTGCCGAGCAGCGCCACATCCGCACAGGATCCCCTGCTAAGCGTGAAGATATGGAGGGAGAAAAGCAGCTATGAGGCCCGCCTGGCAGGCCAACGCGGAGTGGAGCTGCTCAAGGCTCTGCAAGCCTGCCTTCAGAGAGATTCCGCGGAAGCGGCTTCCGAGCTGAATGGGCTGATAACGTTCATCCGGATGGAGATGGAACGGCCGCGCTGAGCATTCATCTCCATCGGACGGATCGGGAAGGCAACAGCCCCCGCCTCCGGCGGGGGCGTTTTTACCGTACGATGGTAGATTACCGCGGCGCAAGCCGCGCGCGTGGAGGCCAGTTATTAACGGGATGGCTTCCACTCGTCCGCCTGCGTCGGAGGGATTACCCCGTAAGGGAGGTATTCCGGTTGGATGTTCCTGGAACACCAAGGTTTACCTGCAGGGTAACATTCCCGCTTGGACCAGACACGGGAATCCACCTGCGTTGACAGCCCCGCGGGCGGATGTCTATAATCTCCTCGTCTTTCCGGAGCCGGGGACGATATGTGCACCGCGGCGCGGGGAAGGGGGCGGCAACGGCAAATCCCGCCACGGGAAGCAGACGGAACCATTGATTTTCCCGCCATCAGGCGCAGAACTCCGAAGGATATCCCGCAGCCTTCCGGCGGCAAGCCTGAGGAAGCGGCCGGCAGCGGCCCCTCTCCCAACAAAACCCGGCTTCCTCCTCTCTAACGGACCAAAAGGAAAGCAGCGACAATGAGCACAGCCAAACTGGTTCTCGAAGGCAAGGAATACGAGTTTCCGGTCGTCGTCGGTTCGGAAAACGAGGTGGGCATTGACATCACTTCGCTTCGCGCCAAAACCGGCGCCATCACCCTGGACCCGGGCTACGCAAACACGGGCTCCTGCGAAAGCGCCATCACCTACATTGACGGTGAGCGCGGAATTCTGCGCTACCGGGGATATCCCATCGAGAAGCTCGTTGAGGCCAAGGCGCGATTCATCGAGGTGGCCTATCTTCTGATTTACGGGAAGTGGCCGACTGCGGAGGAGTATGCGACGTTCTCGAAGCTGATGACGCAGCACAGCATCATCCACGAGGACATGAAGAACTTTTTCAACCACTTCCCGCCCATGACCCACCCGATGGCCATTCTCTCCGCCATGGTGGCCTCGCTTTCTGGCTTCTACCCGGACGGGGATGAAGAGCTGAACATGATCCGGGTGCTGGCAAAGGCCAAGACAATCAGCGCCTACGCTTACAAGAAGTCCATCGGGGAGCCCTTCGTCTATCCCAGGCCGGACCTCAGCTACCCCGCGAACATCTTGCACATGATGTTCGCTCATCCGATGGAGGAATATCAGGCGCCTCCCGTGCTGGAGGAGGCACTTCGGTTGCTGCTCATCCTACACGCGGATCACGAGCAGAACTGCAGCACGTCCACCGTTCGCATGGTGGGCTCCAGCGGAGCCAGTCTGTTCGCCTCGATCTCGGCTGGCGTTTGCGCCCTGTGGGGACCGCTGCACGGCGGAGCGAACCAGGAGGTCATCCAGATGCTGGAGCGGATCCGGGACGACGGCGGAGACTACAAGAAATACATCGCGATGGCCAAGGACAAAGACTCCGGCTTCCGCCTTATGGGTTTCGGACACCGCGTCTACAAGAACTACGATCCGCGCGCACGGATCCTCAAAGAGCAGGCCGACAAGGTGCTGGAGGTAGTGGGTGTCAAGGATCCCCTGCTGGATATCGCCAAGCACCTGGAGGAGGCCGCCCTGAGCGACGAGTACTTCATCGAGCGCAAGCTGTATCCGAACGTGGACTTCTACAGCGGAATCATTTACAAGGCGATGGGGATTCCCACGAACATGTTTACGGTCATGTTTGCCTTGGGGCGGATGCCGGGCTGGATCGCCCACTGGAGAGAGATGAAGCAGGACCCGGCCACCCGCATCAACAGGCCAAGGCAGATCTACACCGGTCCCACCGAGCGCGAGGTACCCCCGCGCTAGGAGCGCCCTTGGCGAAGCGCGTTGAAGGCCCCTGCCGCCGTGGCGGCAGGGGCCTCATCTGTTTGCAACAGCCTCTTCTGTGTTCGGGAGATTCAGACGAACGGCGGAACCAGGGCCTTTCCGGCCTCCGCGGACTTCTCCGCGGTCTCGATGACGGAGATGACCCGGCGCGCGCTCTCAGGAGTGACAGCAAGCTCTTCTTTGCCTGTAAGGAATCCAGCGATGTTGCGGTAGTAAGCCGGCCAGTCTGTCTCCAGATAACGGACCTTGCATTCCGCCTGCATGCCCTCCACGGAGGACAGCAGCTCGAAATGGCCCTCCCACCGATCCACAATGGCGCCCGCCGTTCCCAGAATGCGGTAACGCGGTTTCCCGGCGCGCGCGATGCTGGAAATCTCCACGTTCCCCCAAATGTTGTCCTCGAAGCGGATGATGGCCTGAGTATGGTCCTCGTTGGTCACGTCCATCCAGACGCGCTTCTGGAAGATGCCAGTCACGTCCAGCACCTTCTTGCCGACGATGTTCAGCATCCAGTCCACCATATGCGCGCCCCAGTCATAGAAGTTGCCGCCGGAGATCTCCTTGCTGCTTCGCCACCAGTGGCCCGGATGGCCGAACCCTCCCATGGACATTTCGATGGAAAACACATCGCCGATCAGCCCCGCGTCCACGGCTCGTTTGATGGCCAGGAAGTCGCCGTCCCAGCGCCGGTTGTGGTAGACGGAGAGCATTTTTCCCGCCTCGCGGGCGGTCTCGATCATCGCCGTCGCCTCGTCGGCTGTCAGACACATGGGCTTCTCTGTGATAACGTGCTTGCCGGCCCGGGAGCAGCGAATGCACAGGTCCGCGTGTGTATTGTGCGGCGTGATGACCGTTACCAGGTCCACCGGTGCCTTCGCAAGAAACTCGTCCACGTCGTTGTAGGTCTCGATCCCCGGGAAATCGGCGCGCGCCGCCTCGGTTCGCGCCGGGTCCAGGTCGCAGACTGCGGTCAGCGGCATCCCGGCCGCGGCCGCGTGCTCTGCGTGCATCTTGCCCATGTTGAAAGCTCCGCCGTACCCGATGACCCCGAAGCGTATACCCGTGTCCTTCGTTTCCGACATATCAAACCTTCCTTCCGTAATATCTGTAAGTGCAGGCTGGGGATGAACCCCGGCAGGTAGATTCCGCGAAGCCTGCTCCCTTCCCTGCCGCCGTCCTGTCTACCGGCCCAGGGCCTTGCGGAGCGCCGGTTCCAGCGCATCCGCCAGGCGGTGGAATCCCAGGTCCGTCGGGTGAACTCCGTCTACGGTGTCCTCGCAGTCTTCGCCCAACAACGTGCGTCCCTCCACCAGAGTCAGCAGACCACCCCACAGGGGCTTTGCCTTCTGGTACGCGCGGCGCATCTCCTCATTGACGGATGTGTCCTCCGGACGCCTGCCGCTGCGCGCCGGCTCCCCGCGGTTGCCGTAGCTTTCCACCAGGATGACCGGCGTGCCAGGCCGCTTCCGCCGCAGCACATCCAGCAGGTAGGTGATCCGCTCCTCCACGGGAACCGCGCCCATATTCGGAAGCGGGTCTATCACAAATACTGCCGCATCCAGTTCCGCCAGCAGGTCTGCCATCTCGGGTTCCGTCTTCCCGTTGCCGGAGAACCCCAGGTTCACGGACGGCAGACCCAGCCGGCGGCCCAGAATGGCGGGGTAGGCCATCCCGGGGCGGCTGGCGCACCCGCCCTGGACGATGGACGTGCCGTAGAACACGATCGGTTTCGTGCCTTCCGGCCAGGCTGGAGCAGGCTCGATGAGGCAGCCAGCCGGAACGCCTATCTCCAGCCGGGTCAGCCCGTTGTAAAGCGGGAGAGACAGCATCAGCTCCCGCTGCTCGCGTGGCAGACCAGAGACCAGAAGTTTTTCATTCTCCACCCCGTCCGGCCGCCCGACAGCCATCCAGCGCCATTCTCCGTCCCGCCGGACGTAAAGGTCCAGCCCGCTGATGCCGGTATCCGCCATATGGTTCATCGTGAACGGCGCGGAGACAGTCCATCGGACGTGGATCTCGGAAGAGTCGCTCACAAAGCGGACTGCCAGCCCGGCGCAATTGCCCGAAAGTTCCCAGACCTTGTCCGGCACCTTGCCCTCCGCGCGGTCCGGAAGCCGCCGGAAGGGGCGTGTTTCTCCCGGCCAGCCCTGACCCTCCACTCTGAGGCTGGTGGCATTCACCCAACGTATCTCCGAGGGACTCTCCGCTGCGTACGTCCCCGTTGTCACCAGGATCGTCAGCATCGTGAACAGAACCCTCCAGGCCGTCATTGCCCCAGCTCCCGGCGCAATCCCTCCAACCACTCGCGGATGGTCTGCGGCTCGCTGATGCGCTTCGCGCCGTGGCTCTCCAGGTCCGCGGCGAACTGCTGAAGGCGGGCCCACAGATCCCCTGCGGCTTTAGTCTCCCTGCCCGATTCCCTCCACCGTTCGATGTCCTGCATCAGACGCACGTAGCGGATGGCCAGCCGGTCACGCTGGACGCGCCGCAGATACTCGGGCCGGAACCGCACCGCCGCCTCGGCCTCATCGAAGCATCCCTCCGCGGCCGAAAGCACCTCTTTGGTCAGATAGGGTGCCGTGGGAGGATCGTAGATGCCCACGTGGATACTGTTCTTCTCCACATTGTCGTGCATCAGGTCAATGTAACGGCGCATGGCGGGAGCGGCGGGCCCGTAGTAACCGTTGAGGAAGTCATCCACCAGGGCGTTCATGTCCCGGTTGGCATTCCAGAGCATCTTGGCCATGACCCAGGACCGCAGTTCGCACAGCTCTCCGTTGCCACCTTCCTGATACATCCCCTGCAGAAAGAGACCTTTGACGCCGTGGCGGGCATACATCGGGATATCGGCGGCCAGCTCACGCAGATTGGGGACGGGCTGCTGGTAGCACCGGAAGTTGACCACATAATGCCAGACGTAGAGATTGTCCGTGATGTCTGTCCACCGCTTCAGCACGTCCACAAAGACGGCATTCCGCTGGCATTGCTCGAAAGGATGGGCCACACAGGCCTCAATGGGACACAGACGCACGCGGACGTTGGGCTCCGGCCGGACGGTGCGCGGGGGTTCCTTCGTATATTGATAGGCCAGGGTGTCTATCAGCCGGTCCGGGAAGCGCTTTCGGGTCTCGCGCGCGATGGCGTTGACGAACTCCAGCAGCGGACCGGATTCCGAGCCTTCCCTCCTGACCACCGCCTGGCAGGACTCGCACTGACAGGGGTTCCCCCAGTCGTTCTGGGACACGGAGAAGATCTTCGCCTCCGGGTGGGCTTCCATCCACTGCAACACCCGCTCCGTGGCGATGCGCAGGACATCCGGGTTCGTCAGGCAGAGCTGCGAATGTTCCTTCAGACGCTTACCATCCACCAGCGAGAAATACTCCGGGTGCTTGTCGTAGTATTCTCCGGGAGGGACTAGCATCTCGAAGCTGTGGACAAAGGGGAAGTAGGCGATCTTCCCGCCACGGGTTTCATCCAGCCGGGAATGGTTAGCGGTGGAGCGGTTGCGCGCCGCCCAGTCCGCATCGAATGCATCGAAGTAGAACGGATCCCGGTTCTCGAAGGAAGGGACCTCGCGCACCGAGAGTCCGGCCGGGATGCGTATCGTGGGCTTCTTCGGGATCACACTGACTGTGCTGGTATACCAGCGGCAGCCCAGGACGTCCTCCAGCAGACTGTAACAGGCGTACATCGAGCCCCGCTGCCTGCCGCCTGCAAGGATCAAGCGCTGCCCGCAGACACGAATCAGGAATCCGTCGTCTCCCAGCCCGCGGAACTCCCCGGCGCCGATCAGCGACTCCACCGTCCGCCCGCGACCCACCAGAACGGCTTTTTCGGGTACGCGTCTGCTCTCCTGAACGACCGGGAAGTCCGCGCCGGACATCTCTTTCAGGAACCGGGCCAGTTCCTGCGCTCCGTGCCGCTCCGAAGGGGTCGCATCGCGGGCGACGACAATAACGTAGTCCGTCCTGCCCCCTGTAGCAAGCTCCAGATCATCCGCTGCTGTTCCGCCTGCGACTCCCCCAACACTCATCAGGACACCTCCTGCCGCAACGATTGCGCAAAGCGCCGTTTTCATCACACCCGCCAGCCTCCTGTTCGCCAAACAACTGCGGCGATTATAACACTGCCGCGGAAAGACAGTTGCGAAAGGCCAAGCGGGAACGGCCACAGACGCCGTAGGTCGGCGAAGTCGCTCCCGCAACTCACGGCCTATGCCGGTTGAGCCGTCCGCCGGTGGCGGACGGGGCGAAACCGCGGACATCAACCTGCAAGGTCTCGATACGCGCGGCTTTCGCCGCGCTACTCGACAAGCGTAGATAGTGCGGGGTACAGAGCGAAGGATCAGGCTGGAGCGGCTGCGGCTGAATGTTGAGAGTTGAACGGATGCCCGGATTGGAAATCCACGGCAAAACAGGCTGCTGGTCAACGACGGCTCGCCCAGGCAGTTATTCTCTTCCTTCCGGAAGCTCAGTGGGCCACACACGGAATTGTTACAGCGATTGTAACATTACATTCATCCAAGCATAACAATCGTTTGAAGGGTGAGCAATGGCCGGGGAGTACTATCCCTTGGGTGGCCTAGCAAAAGGCCCTGGTCACCCATTGAGCCCGGAAGGGAGAGTATCATAATGCAGAGATTTGTCAGGTCATCCATTCTGGCCCGGCTGGCGGCTTTCGCTGCCGTGGCTGTTCTGGCTGCCGGATGCGCCGGCCCGCAGCAGACCGGTGAAGACGCGGGTGGCGGCAAGGAGACCGTAACCGTCAAAGGCTCGGATACGATGGTCATCCTGGGCCAGCGCCTTGCCGAGCGCTACATGAGCACCCACCCGAATGTAACCATCCAGGTGACAGGCGGTGGTTCCGGCACCGGCATTGCGGCCCTGCAGAACGGCACCACGGATATCGCCCAGTCTTCGCGCCCCATCAAGGACAAGGAGAAGGAAGGCGTCAAGGCTAAGTTCGGCAAGGATGTGGTGGAGTTCGTGGTGGCGAAGGACGGACTGTCGGTGTACGTGCACGAGTCCAACCCGGTCAAGAGCCTTTCCATCCCGCAGCTCAAGGCGATCTACACGGGCAAGATCAAGAACTGGAAGGAAGTGGGCGGAAACGACGCGCCCATCACGCTCTACAGCCGCGAAAACAACTCCGGGACTTATGTTTACTTCAAAGAGCACGTCCTGGAGGACGAGGACTTCGACCCGCGCGCCCAGAACATGCCGGGCACGGCCAGCGTGGTCAATGCGGTCTCGAAGGACAAAAACGGCATTGGTTACGGCGGCGTCGCCTACACCAAGGGCGTTCGGGATGTGCTCATCAGCAAAGACGACAAGTCGGAGCCCGTGGCTCCCACGAAGGAGGCCATCAAGTCCGGCACCTATCCGCTGTCCCGCGATCTGTACTTCTACACCGTCGGCGAACCAACCGGCGCCATCAAGGAGTTCATTGACTGGACGCTCTCTGAGGAGGGACAGAAGGTAGTCGAAGAGGTGGAATATATCCCGATTCTGTAAACTGGTGCGCGGGGTGAAGGAAGAAGCCGGGGGCGATGCCATTGGTTGACAATGCAACAACGGTTGAGCGGGCGCCGGCGCGCCCGCTCACCGCTAGGCGTTTCCGTCCTCTGGAGACGCTTGCGGAACACATCATTCTGATTGCGTCCACGCTGTCCATACTGGGAGTCTTTCTTATCTTCGTGTTCGTCGGTCGCGAGGCTCTGCCTCTGGTGACCAGCAGGGAGATTCAGGAAGAGGTGACACTTCAGAGCCTGTTCACCACCCGGATGTGGCAGCCGGTGGGTGTGGAGCCGAAGTATTCCATCATCCCGCTGATCATCGGCACCCTGAAGGTGACCATCGTCGCCATTCTGTTCGCCACTCCGCTTGCCATTGGTGGAGCCATTTACACCGCCGAATTTGCTCCGCGCAAGGCGCGCGAGTTGGTCAAACCGGTCATCGAGATCCTGGCCGGGTTTCCCTCGGTGGTGCTCGGCTTCATCGCACTGATGGTGCTGGCCACCTTTCTGCAGAAGATCACGGGGGTGCAGTCCCGTCTGAACGCATTCGTGGGAGGGATCGCTGTGGGGCTGGCCATCACGCCGGTGATCTTCACGGTGGTTGAGGATGCCCTGACCGCCATCCCGAAAGATTTCCGCGAGGCAAGCCTTGCGCTCGGAGCCACCAAGGCGCAGACCGCGCTCAGTGTTGTGGTGCCTGCGGCGGCTCCGGGCATTGCGGCAGCGGTGATCCTGGGCATCGGGCGCGGCATAGGTGAGACGATGATCGTCCTGATGGCCACAGGGAACGCCGCCATCGTCTCGTGGAGCCCATTCGACAGCACGCGGACCATGGCCGCCACCATCGGACAGGAGATGGCGGAAGTGGTCTTCGGGGACGCCCATTACACGGTCCTGTTCTTCATCGGGGTGGTGTTGTTTGCCATTACCTTCGTGCTGAATCTCTTCTCACATGCGCTGGTGCGGCGCATCAGCCGCAAGCTGGGGAGCCTGAAATGAGTCAACCCGTAAGGACACTTCCGCACGGGCGCGGACCGCAGGTGGCAGCCGGCTCCATCGCCTTTCTGACGGGCCTGTGTGCCTTGCTCATAGTGTCCATCGTGGTGATCCTGATGGGCATCATTATCTGGAACGGCGGACCGCACGTCACCTGGGAGTTCCTGACAAAGGCGCCGGAGGCCGGGATGACCGAGGGAGGGATCTTCCCCGCCATCTACGGTACAGTGCTGCTGGTCATCGTCATGGCGATCGCCGTCGTGCCGATTGGGGCGATGACTGCCGTTTACATGCACGAGTATGCGCGGGGCCGAATGGTGGATATCATCCGGTCGGCCGTCCATAATCTGGCTGGCGTTCCGTCCATTGTGTTTGGCCTTTTCGGGCTCGGCTTCTTCATCCAGTTTGTGGGCCGCGGCATAGACCGCTCGCTCTACGGCGGCCAGCTGGTATGGGGCCAGCCGTGTCTGCTGTGGGCGGCTCTGACGCTTGCGCTGCTCACCCTGCCCGTAGTGGTGGTCTCCACGGAGGAGGCGCTTCGTGCGGTTCCGGATTCCTACCGAGAAGGTAGTCTGGCGCTCGGCTCCACGAAATGGCAGACCACCTGGAAGGTTGTGATCCCCCAGGCTCTGCCGGGTATCCTGACCGGCGGAATCCTTTCGGTGTCGCGCGGAGCGGGAGAGGTGGCGCCGATCCTATTCACCGGAGCGGCATACTTCCTGCCGGAACTGCCCAAGACGCTGAACAGCCAGTTCATGGAGTTGGGATACCACATCTTCGTAATGAGCACCCAGTCCGTAAACGTGGACGATACCATGCCCATACAGTACGCCACCACCCTGGTGTTACTGCTTCTGACCTTTGCGTTGAACTTTGCCGCCATCCTGCTTCGCAGCCGCACCCGGGCAAAGATGGAGCAGAGCTGAGCCCTGAGGGAGCCCGGAACAACGGTCTGGTTTGCGGAAGGCTGAAATGTCTGATTCAATGAAGACAATGACAGAGAATGAACAGGCCGGTCCCCGGACGGACGGACCGGCCCGCCCGGAGACGCTGCTGAACATCCAACGAGCGACAGTCCCGGAAGACGGTCGGCCGCTGGACCGTCCCGTCAAGCTTGCTTCCAGCCACCTGTCGCTGTGGTACGGCCCGAAGCAGGCGCTCTCGGATGTCAGCATCGAGATCCGTAACTACGAGATCACTGCGCTTATCGGTCCGAGCGGGTGCGGGAAATCCACGTTCCTGCGCGCGTTCAACCGGATGAACGACCTGATCCCAAACGTCCGCACCACTGGGCAGGTTCTGCTGGACGGCGAGGATGTCTACGGCCGCCGGGTGGATGTGGTGGAACTGCGCCGGAGGGTGGGCATGGTGTTCCAGAAGCCCAACCCCTTCCCCAAGAGCGTCTTCGAGAATGTGGCCTATGCCCCTCGCCTGAGCGGGGTGAAGAATATGGCCCGCTTGACCGAAATCGTAGAGAAGGCGCTGGAAAGGGCCGCGCTGTTCGAGGAAGTCAAGGACGTCCTGCACAAGAGCGCCCTAGCGCTCTCCGGTGGTCAGCAGCAGAGGTTGTGCATCGCCAGAGCGCTTGCGGCCGAGCCCGAAGTGCTGCTGATGGACGAGCCTTGCTCCGCGCTGGATCCAATCTCGACCTTGCGGATCGAGGAGCTGATGCGGGAGCTGGCAAAATCCATCTGCATCGTCATCGTCACGCACAACATGCAGCAGGCTGCCCGGGTGTCCGACAAGACCGGGTTCTTCTTGCTGGGCGAGCTGATCGAATTCGGCTCGACAGACGACATCTTCACCCGCCCGGCGGACTCGCGGACGGAAGACTACATCACCGGGCGATTCGGATAGAATACGGATATCATGCAGGACATTCGGCTGTCCCCGCAGTATCCGGCATCCCCGTTGCCGGCGTCCGCGCCCAGGGCCGAGCGTGGCGCCGCCTGAAAGGTACCCAGACCAATGACGGTTCTCAGGCATACATTTGAAGAGCAGCTCACGGAGCTCCAGCAGGACATCCTGCGGATGTCCAGTGTGGTGGAGGACATGATCCGTCTCAGCATGCATAGCCTGGCCCACCGCGATGTGGACGAGGCGCGGCGCGCGCAGGAGATGGACGATATAGTTGATGAGCTGAACCTCAAGATCGAGAACAACTGCCTGCACCTGCTCGCGCTGCAGCAGCCGATGGCGCGCGATCTGCGGGTCATAGCCGCGGCGCTCAAGATCATCACCGATGTGGAGCGGATGGGCGATTACACTGTGGATATCGCCAAGATGAGCATCCGCCTGGTGAATGCGCCGGCCAGCCCGTCGTATGCCAAGCTGCAGCGGATGTCCGAGGTTGTCATCCGGATGCTGCGTGAGACCCTGCAGGCGTTCGTCTCCCACGACCTGGACCTGATCCAGAGCATGATCGCAGGCGACGATGAGGTGGACCGCCTGAACCGCGAGGTTCACTCGGAGGTGCTGGAGCAGATCCAGCAGAACCCATCCTCGGCGGAGCTGGGCATCGGCGTTATTCTGATGAGCCGGTTTCTGGAGCGGATCGCCGACCACTGCACCAACGTGGGCGAGCGCGTGTACTACATGCAGACCGGCGAACTCCGCGAGCTGCACACCTGACCTCCGCAAGCGAAGGAATCCGCACGCCTGGCGTGCAAGAGGCCCCCTGATGCCAAACCTTCAGGGGGCCGTTATTCATGCAGCAAGCCGCGCTCATTCCCCTTCCGCGGTCCGTTGAGTGGACCGGCAACGTAACCGACTTCAGCCGCATGGCGCCTCGTTTCCGAATCGTGGCTCCGGAGATGGCGGAGTCGTCCTTTGAGCTCGCCTACGAGGCGCTCGCCCGCGCCGTGAACGAGCTGACCGGATGGACGGCTGAGGAGTTTCCCGTGCTGGAGATCGTGGATGACCCGGAGATCACGGCGGCAGGCTCTCCGCTGGAAGGCGCGTTCGGGCTTCTGTTGACGGACATCGGCGAGCAGTTCGGTGAGGAGGGATATCGTCTCACCGTCGGACCGGGAGCCCTGGTGCAGGCGAACGCTCCGGCAGGGCTCTTCTACGGGGTGCAGACGCTGCGGCAGATGCTGCGGTTCGAGGGCGGGAGGCTGACTGCTCCCTGTTGCGTCATAGAGGACTGGCCGGCATTTCCGTGGCGCGGAATCATGCTGGACCAGGGACGCAACTATCAGAGTCCCGAGTTCCTCCGGCGCCAGATAGACATCGCCTCGCGTTACAAACTGAACGTCTTTCATATGCACCTGACAGAGTATCCGGGCTGGCGTTTCGAGACCCGCGCGTTTCCTCACCTGAAGACGGAGCCTTACTACACTCAGGACGAGCTTCGCGAGCTGGTGGAGTATGCCGCCGCAAGGTTTATCAACGTGATGCCGGAGATAGAGATGCCCGGGCATTGCACGGCCTTCCTGGACCTGATGCCGCATCTGAAGTGCACAAACGACACGATGTGCATGGGCTGCGAAGAGCTTTATTCCACGCTGAAGACCATTCTGGAGGAGGTGGCGGAGGTGTTTCCGTCACCCTACATCCACATCGGCACCGACGAGTGCGAGGGGGGAGCGGACTGCCCCCGCTGTCAGGCCAAGTGGGAGGAGATCTCAAGTCAGCCCGATCATCCGCCCACGCTGATGGCCTATTTCATCTCTCGTATGAACGAGGTGGTGAAGGAGCTGGGACGCACGACGGTCACATGGAACGACCAGCTGGATCAGGGCATCCCGAAGGACGTGGTGATCCATTCCTGGAAAATGGGTAGCCACGCGCCTTCCATTGCGGCGATGGGATACCGCGTGATCAACTCTCACTCGCGGGACGTATATTTCGATTACGGCCTTGCGCCGGAGTACGTGCGGCGTATTTACGAGTGGAGCCCCAACGAAGATGTCCCCCTGCCCGTGCCTGGGCTGCTGGGGGGCCAGGGCGAGGCGTGGCACGATCCGCCTGTGGAAGACGAATGGCAGATCATCGAAGACCTGGGCTTCTACCCGCGCCTGCTGGCCCTTGCGGAGCGGCTCTGGCAGGGACCGGAAGGACGGTCTGTGCCGTTCGAGGAGTTCGAAGAACGCCTGCTGGGCCACCGGGATCGCTACTTCTCCCGGCTTCCGTTTCCCTACCCGGAACAGGCTGACAACTGGAAGGATCGCTACAAGGGATGGACGCATCCCCGTGGCATTTGGAGGCCGCCCTCTCAACAATGAGCGGGGCGATTCCACGCAAAACGTTGCCTGACCAAGGACAAAGCGGATGCACTCGTCTTTCAACCACGGTCCTCTTGGACTAACCGTTCTGGCCGCGGCGGCCGTCTGTCTGGGTGCGGTTCTGCCGTGTTCCTGCTGTGCCGGCGAGCGGTGGTTTCGTGGCAACCTGCACGGGCATACCACCAACTCCGACGGCAAACTGCCTCCCGAGGAGGCGGCCCTGTGGTACCGGGAGCACGGATACCACTTCTGTGTCATCACGGATCACCGCCGTCTGACGCCGGTGGAGCCTCTGGCGCACGTCCAGACGCCGGCATTCATTGTTCTGCCGGGCATTGAACTGGACTCGAAGCCCGGCGGGAGGAACGTCCATACGTGCGGCATCAACATCCGAAGCGAGATCGGGCCGCAGGGAGGCGAGACGGTCCCGGATGCGCTGCAGCGGCAGGTGGATGCCATCCGTGCCGCCGGCGGAGTGGCGATGATCAACCATCCCAACTGGACGCGGGCGTTCAACGCGGAAGAGGTGCTTCCGGTCCGGGGAGCGGTCCTGCTGGAGATCTACAACATGAGCAGCGGCTGCCTGAACGAGGGAGATCCGAAGAGCGGGATTCGGTCCACGGAGCAGATGTGGGACTGGCTGCTGACTCGGGGAGTGCGCATCTGGGGGACCGCGACCGACGATGTCCACACCTACGTGCCGGGACACCCGGACGGCCCGGGCAAGGGATGGGTGATGGTCCGGGCGCGGGAGCTGACATCAGGGGCCATCGCATCGGCTCTGGCGCGGGGTGATTTCTACGCCTCCACGGGGGTGGAACTGCGGGAAATTCGGGTGGGGCGAGAATCGCTTGCGCTGAAGGTCTGGCCTGCGGCGGGCTTACGGTATCGCATCGAACTGCGGGGGCCGGAGGGGCGCCTGCTGGAAGTGGCGCACGGCGAGGCTGCCCGGTTTGATCTTTCGGGGAGAACCGGATACGTCCGGGCGCGGGTGGTAGCCTCCGACGGTTCGCTTGCGCTGGTGCAGCCGGTGTTCCTGGACGCCGGACGGCAGGAGTGAGCGTCCCGCTCCCGGCGGATCTCATCCTCCGGCCGGGCCGCCCTGGCGATGAGGGCGACGCGCTGGCTGTCTTCCGCACCTCGGTGGAACATCTGGCGGCAGGGCACTATTACCCCTCTCAGATCCGTGCTTGGCAAGGCCTGTTGACTGCGGAGGATCTCCGCGGCGCTGCTGAGGACGGATCGCTCGTTGTTGTGGAGCAGGCGGGTAGCATCATCGCGTTCGGGCGGTTTGTGGTCTCCACGGGAGAGGTGGCGTCTGTGTATGTGCATCCGGCTTTCAGCGGGCACGGGATCGGCCGGATCCTTATGGAGCATTTCGAGCAGCTTGCCCGTTCGGCAGGCAGGGACCGGCTGTTTTTGCGAGCGTCGCTGAACGCGCTGCCGTTCTATCTGGCCTGCGGATTCCGCGAGATTGGCCGCGTGCAGCACACCGGCGCTGACGGAACCTGCTTCGAGTGCATCCAGATGGAGAAAGCGCTATCCCCTGACAGCTGACCGGCGCCGGCGGCAGCCCCGTTTCGTCTCCTTTCCGGTCCAACGCCAGTCATCCTACGGTGGTCGAGTAGCGCGGCCCAAGCCTCGAGTATCGAGACCACGCAGGTTGATGTCCGTGGTTTCGACTCGCCCGGCTGCGCCGGGCGGCTCAACAACTGCAGATCTCCCGGAGCGAGGCTCCGGGACTAAGGCGAGAGGATCTGCAGATCGTTCTGGCTGCGCAGGAGCAGTCTGGGGAGGATGGAACTGCCGGAGGCGTAGCAGGAGACCGGGCCGGTTGCGCGCACGTAGGAACCGACGGCGGGAAGTATGGCCCCGCCCGGAAAGTCCACGCGTATGACTTTGCCCGTTCCATCGTCAAGCATGACTCTGGCCGGTTGAGGATTCCACTGCACCGAGCGCACTCGTCCCCAGACCGTGGCCAGCAGCCCTATGTTGTTGACGCCCACTCCTCCGGTTACGCCGCGCTGACCCGCCCCGGTGGCAGGGTTATGGAGCCAGGGACCACCACCAAGCCAGGAGGACCGGATGGCCAGCGGAGTAACGGGCACAGAGCCGAGCGCGCTCACCCAGTCGGCTTGAATATACTTTTCTCCGTTGGCATTGGTACGGGCGACACCGGACACATCCACCCTCGCGCCTGCTTGTACACCGTGGTTGGCTTTCTCCACCCGCACGCCGTGAGCCCGGTCCGGAGACTGAACGTAGAGGACTCCCGGAAAGGCGGCCGAAACCACTCCTCCACTGATGGTTACCGCCTGACCGTTGGCTGCCTGTCGGGCCTGCCGCGGAGTGCCTGTGGCCCGGTTGTTCCGTAGATGCTGCGCCAGCCAGGCGGCAATGGGCTCGATGTCGAAGCTCCACCAGCCCACCGGATCGCCGCTCTGGAAGAGGGTGCATCCGAGGATATACGGATCCTTACGAATCTCGCTGTCCCACCAGGCCAGCCAGTCCTGGAATTTGGCAGCGTCGCCTCCACCCTTCCAACCCGGTCCGAGCGGCGAGGACTGACCGTCCACACCCCCTTCCGTAAGGATCATGGGAAGGTCCACGAGGTCCGGATGTTTGCTGGCGAAATAGGAGTAGAACAGGCGATACCGGAGGGAAAACCAATTCTCGGTGCCCACATCCTTGGTATACAGGATGGTATACGGGTGATAGCTCCAGGCTCCGCCGAGCTGTTTGATGACCCGCAGCGAGGGCGCAATAGTGTCCAGTATCTTATGGATCTCCTCCAGCGAACCTGGAGGGTTGCCCACAGAGATGCTGTATGCACACGGGCGGAATCCAGCCGAGGCGATCAGCGGGGCAAGACGCATCCAGAAGGCGTTGTACCACGCCACTTCCGCCGGGCTGTTCCACGTGGGTGTGCTGTCCGCCTCGTTGGGCCCTTCCAGATAGTCTATTAGGGCGCGATCCTGCGGAGAAAGGGCGTTGACCCTGGGCGCCAGGATGCTGTTCCAGAAATGCTCCGCCGCTGTGTACGGGTTGTCGTTCAGGGTGTAGCGATGCGCGGTGTAGATGCGGAGCACCACAATGCCTCCGGGCGTGCGGGACTTGTAGTCCCGCATCGCTTCCAGCATCGAGGTGTGCGTGTCCAGGATCTTGAGTACGCGCGGGTGCGCGGCCACGATCTGCCGCGCTCCCGTGGTGTAGTTCAGGATCAGATGGATGGACAGTTTGCTGAGACTGGGCGTGGCCTGCTGCGCGATGGCGCTCGCGGGGAGCGCGGCAACCAGCACCGCGGCAAGCAGGGCCGCCGCCCAGTGCGGGACACCGCAGGCCTGTCCCGCCGGGAGGATGCGACGCGTCATAACAGATGTCCCAGGTCCTTTCTTCTACGCCAAGGCCATGGCTGCACGCTCGGCCAAGTCACTGCCTCAACGCTTCCGCGACCCGTGTCTCTCTGTATTCGATTGTACGGCTTTGTTGTGTCCCTGTCAATCGGTAGTAAGACGGGTGAATCTGGGCCTGCTCAGCGACCGGTACGGCGTTCGCGTTCCCGGTCATAGCGCAGCAGGTCGTTCACCAGCGGCGTCACCGTCTCGCAGGCTTCTCTGGCCGTCATCTTGCCCAGAAGTGCCATGGAGATGTAGTTGCTGATGATGTCGTTCATCTCCCGCTGAGAATACACGCTCGGCAGGGTCCGACCATACTGCGCGGCATCGATGAAGACCTGTCTGTGCTCAGGCGGCTCCTTTAGGTCGCGGAACGCGCCGGACTCGGCCACGGAGCGGCGGCTGGGCATGATCTGATATTCCCGCGCCCACCGCTCCTGCACATACGGGCTGGTCAGGAACTTCACCAGCTCCCAGGCCTCCTTCGGATGCTTTGTGCTGGAGATCATCGCGAAAGCGGAGCCTCCCAGGAAGGTGGCCCGGCGCCTGCCCTTCGGCACCGGCGCCACGTCCCAATCGAAGTCTTTCACCCGGTCGCGGAACACCATGGCAGCCGCCCAACTGCCCGTAAAGTACATTCCCAGACGCCCGCTGGCCCACAGGCCGGTAAGCCCCACGTCAGCCGTGTCCGCGGGACTGGGCGCAACTCCCCACTTCAGGCGGAGGTTTGCCATCCACTGAATGGCCTCGTAGGCTTCCGGCCGGTCCAGCATACACCGGGTATTGTCTTCGTTCAGGATGCTGCCACCATTCTGGTAGACGTAAGACTGCCAGTAGCCATCCAGCGATGTGCCCCACTGGTCAATGCGGCCATCCCCGTCCAGATCCTTTGTCAGCTTACGGCAGACCTCCAGATACCGCTTCCAGTCCCAGGAGTAGTCCGGATACGGGATGCCCGCCTTATCGAACATCTTCTTGTTGTAGAACATGGCGGTCAGATCCAGATCCGTGGGCAGAGCGTGGACCCGCCCGCCATATC
Organism: Armatimonadota bacterium; assembly: GCA_025998755.1. Taxonomy (NCBI): domain Bacteria; kingdom Bacillati; phylum Armatimonadota; species Armatimonadota bacterium. Next base: position 2,729,313 of record AP024674.1, on the reverse strand, counting down.
GTCCCCAGCCGTCGAGCGCTGCCTCATAGAAGTCGTTCAGGTCGAAGGAGCGATCCTGCTCGATGAAGGGGGTCAGATCGGCCAGCACCCCCTTCGCCGCCAGGGGATAAAACCATAAAGAACTGACCCGCGACACATCCGGGGCGCGCCCGCCCGCGAAAGAGATCAAAAGTTTATCGAAGACGCGGGCGTGGGGAGTGATCTCCAGCTTCACCCGCACACCAGGGTTCTCACGGTAGAAGCGCTGGAGCATCTCGTTCAGGGACGCCTCGTCTTTGGCCGTCCCCCACAGCACCAGGCGGAGCGTGACCACGCCTTCTTCCGGCGCGCGGGAGCATCCTCCCTGAAAAGCGGCCAGGAGGGCAACTGCCGCGACTGCAGCGGCCCGAAGGCGTGCAGATTTCATCCTCCCAACTCCTTTTTCATCAGTGCGAAGCGCCGGCTCTCCCGGAACCCCGCCGCTGAGGAATAGAGCCGGGCGCTTTCGTCGTTGGTCCACAGGAAATAGGCGTTGTGCAGTCCGTTTTCCCGCATGGCTTCGATGCTTCGGCAAAGCAGAACCGCCCCGATCCCCCTTCCCCGCACCGCAGAAGCGGTGCCGAAGGGACCGAACCTCTCGCCCTCATAGTGTGCGAACCCCACGACCTCGCCGTCCTCCGTGGCCACCTGCACCTGCCGGGGAGAATATTCGCCCTGAAGGATGCGCTGGCACGTGGCGCGCAAGTGCCTCTGCCAATCGCCTGGAAACTCCCGCTTCAGGAATCCGAACAGCGCCGGGATGAGCTCCGGGCGAAAATCCTGAAAACGCACACCGGACTCCGTCAGGGACTTTTCCTTTTCTGAGACCCAATGCGGTCGGCGATAGGCCACCAGATCGCTGTCCATCGAAAGAGGACGGGTGACCACCGAATATCCCCGCTTGCTCAAGAACTCGATGGCCGCGGGATATTCCTTCTCGTCCACCCCGGGCACCCACCAGTTGGGGACATACGGACCCACCAGAACCGAACTTTTGCCCATCTCTTTCAGGGTCTCTTCCAGATGATTGAAGAGGACCGTGGCCGCACCACACCCACGCGCATCAGGGTGCACGGCGAAAAGCGTGATCCAGCTCCGGTTGCTGTCATCCGGCATATCTTCGATGGGATACCGGCGCACAAAACCCGTCACGAATCCCGCCACACGTCCGCCCCGCTCCGCCACCAGCGATGTGGCGGGCGAGAAGTTCTGGTCCAGAAAGACTCTGCGCGCAAAAAGCTCCGGGCACATCGGGTCAGCCGGCAGAGAGAGCCGCGCCACCTCCATGATGTCCGCCAGATCCTCTCCGCGCATTTCGCGGACAATCCATTCAGCCATTTGCGCCCCTCTCCTGATGTCTTGCGCCGAAAATGCGACAAGGATGCTCAGATCGTCTCGCGCAGGCGCGTGAACACCCTTCTGGCATTCTCCGTCGTTATCCGCTGAACCTCCGCGGCGGACACCCCCAGCAGGTCTGCCAGCGCATCCCGCACGTGGATGAGGAAGGCGGGCTCATTCCGCTTCCCCCTGTGGGGAACCGGCGCCAGATAGGGACTGTCCGTTTCCAGCAGGATGCGTTCCAGGGGGACGGTGGCGATGATGCGGCGCAGGTCTTCGGCGTTGCGGAATGTGATCATCCCTGTCACGCCAATGTACAGTCCCATCTCAAGGGCCCGCTTGGCCGCCGCTTCCGAACCGGTGAAGGCGTGAAGCACCGCGCCCGCCGGCGGAGGGCCGGCCTCTTCCAGAATATCCAGGACCTCCTCCTCCGCCGCGCGAGAGTGGATGGTGACCGGCAGGCCGAGTTCTTTCGCCAGCTCCAGCTGCGCCCGGAAGACCTGACGCTGCACATCGGGAGGGGAGAACGTGTAGTGATAGTCAAGCCCCATCTCGCCCACTGCGGCCGCCGCCGGACAACGCAGGAGCCGCGCCCGGATGTCCTCCAGCCAGCCCTTATCCTCCACCGACCGGGACGCTTCGTGCGGGTGGAGCCCGAGGGCCAATGAAAGTGCTTCCGCCTCGGCCAGGCGTTCCGCGCGGTCCGCAGTCTCGCGATCGCACGCCGCAATCAGCATGCCGGTCACGCCGGCCTGCCGAGCCCGGCCCAACGTCTCCTCGATGTCCTCATCGAAACGGGGATCGTAAAGGTGGCAGTGGGTGTCTATCACGGAGCAGCGGTTCAGTCCACCAGGCTGGTGAGCCGGGCTGCCAGGAACTCGTCCACGAACGCGTTGGTGAGGTCATGGCGTTCGATATGCGGGAAATGACCGGCTCCTTCCACCACTTCCACCACCGAGTCGGGAGTCATATGCTGCAATAGCTGGGCCGCGGAGAGGAACGGGGGGCGGTCATACTGGCCCACGATGAGAAGCAGCGGCATCCAAAGGCGCTCCAGCCAGGGGCGGCTGTCGAACTGCCGCACGATGGTCAGCCGGTCGCGCAGGGTGGCCTGGCTCGTCTTGGCCGCCTGCTTGCTGACCCAGGCCAGGTGCTCCTCCAGTTCCGGCTCTTCAGGCTTGCGCAGCCCCAGGCGGATCAACAGCCGCTCCCAGCGGGACTCGGGCTCCAGCATGTGCCCGGAGCCCAGATACCGAAGAAGAGTGTGCGGGTTCTGGGTGGGAGCCTTGGCGAATCCTGAAATCAGGATGAGCGCGGTCGTGCGCTCCGGATACGTCCGAGCAAACAGCTGGGCTATCAGACTGCCGAAGGAGTGTCCTGCGATCACAGCGCCCGGCAGGCGCAGGCGGTCTAGCAGCCGGGCCAGATCCTCCACCAGCACGGAGAGATCCCCCGCGTGGCCGTCCTCATGCTCACGGACATCGTAGGCCAGCACGCGGTAGCGGTCCGAAAGCCCGCGGATCTGGTAGTCGAAAGACTCCTTATACTCCTCTATGCCGGGGATGAACACCAGGGGGAGTCCGACTCCGTAATCCAGATACGACGCTTTCCAACCTTCCAGATCAAGAGTCGGCAACGGACGGCTCACTCCCTGAAGCGGCGATGAATAGCCCCGCTGCGCTTTTGCGCTTTGGGGGACGGGGTGATGTTACGCCAACGCCGCAGGCTCTGTCAATTGATGGCGGAGTTGCGCGTGCAGCCCGAGTTGACGGCCCGGGGCGGGTGGTGTACCTTGCCAGCAGAGATGGATGGGCCGGGCTTCCTTGAACTGGTGCTGGAAGACATCCGGGTCCGGGAGCTGATCGCTCCGGGGGACCGGGTACTTGCGGCCGTGTCCGGCGGGGCTGATAGCGTGTGCCTGCTGCGGACGCTTCTGGACCTTGCGCCAGCCGGACGATGGGAGGTCTTCGCGGCTCACCTCGACCATGCGATGCGTGCCGAATCGGGAGAGGACGCAGACTTTGTCCGGGATCTCTGCGACGCTCTAGGTGTCCGTCTTATAACGGGACGATCCCGTTCGCTGGGTCCGGGCTCGGCGGAGGCGGCGGCCAGGAATGAACGGCTTGCGTTTCTCCGGCAAGCAGCAAAAGACGCGGGGTGCCGCGTCATCGCCACGGGCCATACCGCGGACGACCGCGCGGAGACCGTTCTCATGAATCTCCTGCGCGGCGCGGGACTGCGGGGACTGCAGGGAATCGCCTGGAGGTCGGGCGAGTTCGTCCGGCCGTTTCTGGGACGCTCTCGCGAGGCGGTGCGCCTGCATCTTGAGCAACTCGGTCAAGGGTGGCGCGAGGATGCCAGCAACCGGAATGCACGCTTTCTGCGAAACCGCATCCGTCACAGCGTGCTGCCTCTGTTAGAGCGCGAGGTATCCCCTTCCGTACGCGAAAGCCTCCTCCGGCTGGCCGAGATGGCGGCCGAGGAAAATGCCTTTCTGGACGCGCAGGCGCAGGAGCTCCTGAACCTTCTCGTTCAATCCAGCACTGGCACCGGGGAGCTGTTTCTGGATGCGGCCGCCCTTCGAGATGCTCATCCGGCTCTGGCCCGGCGCGCCGCGCGGCTGGCGCTGGAGCGTCTGACCGGCGGACCACGCGACGTGACCTTCCGGATGTGCCAGCGCGTCCTGTCGGCGGCCCGGCAGCCGTCGCCAGCAGAGGACATCGGGCTGGGTGTGCGCGTCTCGTCGGATGCCCGGTGGCTCCGTCTGAGCCGTTCCCGTCCCGTTGCGGAGCCGGAGCCGTTCGAGCTGGAGCTTCCCAAGGCGGGAGAGGTAACCACGCCAGGAGGCTGGCGCATCCACGTGTCAGAGCCGGATCACGCCGGCGACGAGCCTTTGCGCTTGACCTTCCAGGCAGGGAACAGAATGCTCCACGTGAGAAACTGGCGGCCGGGCGACCGGATGCGTCCGAAGGGGCTGGGCGCGGCGAAGAAGCTTCAGGATATCTTTACAGACCGGCACGTGCCGCGGGAAGACCGGAAGCGCGTCCCACTCATCTGCGCGGGGGAGGAGATTCTCTGGATTCCCGGCGTGGCTGTCTCGGAACAGGTGGCATATGGGGGGGCGGATACCCTGGTGGCCGTTTGCCCGCCCGGCGGCGCTCTTCCCTCGTGGGCGCGCCGCCCATGAGAGCATTGAGAATGCCGACATGGCCTGTAGCCGCAAGGGCTGTGGCAGCCGCTGCCTTTCTGGCTGTGGCCGCGCAGGCAGCGGCTTACCCTCCGGAGGAGGTAAAGAGTTTGGAAACAAGGATCACTTTTCCCGCCGGCCCCGTGGACACGCTGCGGCCGGCCCTTGCGTTCATTGCGGAGCCTCACGACGCCTTCGAGGCCGAAGTGCATTCGCCGGATGGCCTGCTCTGGTCTTCGGGCCAGGTGGACTCCCGCAGCTACACCGTGCAGCTTCCTTCCCTCCCACCGGCGGCGGCCCTCAGGGCCCGGGCAAGAGTCCGCTCCGGCGGGCGATGGGGTGACTGGTCCGGCTGGTCGGAGTTCGTGACACCGCAGACTCCCCTGGTCCGCATCGTCCGCCCCGCTCACGCTGGACGGGTGACGGGAGCGGATGTGGAGCTGGTCTGGGAGACGGAACACGCCGGGATTCTGGATGAGGTCGTCATCACCCTCGATGGTTCGCGGCTTCGGGGCGCCGGCGGCTGCGAGCCGGGCCGGCAGTCCGTGCGGATACGCCTCCGCGAAGGGCTTCACACTGTCACTGTGAAAGCCGCAGCGGAGGGCCGGACTGCGGAATCGTCAGCGGAGTTCTATGTGTGGACAGCTCCGCAGGCGCAGGGCGAGCTTGTGGTCCTGGATCTGCGGGACGCGGCATCGTGGGATGTGGCCGGCGACCCCGCTCTGGCCAGCCGGATGTACGAGCTGTTCCACGCCGCCGCCTGTCTCCAGGGGATCGTCAACCGCAAGGGGCCACGCCTGATGTTGCGCGTGTTCGAAGCGGACGATTTCTGGCTGGATTACCTGCGCCGGCCGGGCAACTGGCTGGAGAAGGTCTCGCTGGTAACATACGGAGGGGACGGAACGCCGGAAGACGCGCTTTTGCAGGTGGCCACGCGATTCGCGGGGGAAGTGAAGGGGCTGGTGGTCTGGGACCCGGCTGTTCCGGCCACCTCCAACGTGGCCACTACCGCCGCCGGTGTGGAGGATCTTCTGCCCGTGCGGGGAAGCGAGCCGGAAGGCTCACTGGGAGCGCGGCTGCGGAAGCTTTTTCCAGTGAAACTGGAGCTCACGGGGCTCTTTCCGCTGCGGGAGGGCGGGTCTGGCAGCGCCAAATGTGATGCTTATCTCTGGGCAAAGGAGCGCTATCTGGATTCGGGACGGGCGGATCCGTGCAGGCTGGGCTACTGGCTGGACGCCTTCTGGCTGCAGCGTTCCGGCACAATGCCCTGGTGGGAGCACTGTCTGACGAACCATGACTGGATCGTGGCGGGACGCGGGTTTCTGTTCGACCTGTCCAACTGGGGCGATGAAGCTCCGCAGGATGACCCCAATCAGCCGGTGGGTGCCGATCTGGAGACGTTCCGGAAGCTGATGCGATCGGCGTGGGAACGCAGCGGCGGCCGCATGATGCACGTGGCCGGCTTCACTCCGTGGGCATTCAAATATACGGACCACGCCGTCCCCCCGGGCCGCCATGAGCCGGTTGCTTCGGAATGGGAGCTGGTGCGGGTGCTCTCCGCCTACAACGGCTATCTGGACGCTGACGCCCACAGCCTTTCGGCTATGGCCAACGCATCCCTCTGGAGCCAGATGCCTCTGCCGGACCGCTATGTGCAGAACCCGCCTCCCACACCCCGCCGCCTGATGGAGCAGGGTTATATGGCCGCGGATGGGAGCCTGGCGCCTCTTGGTTTCACCCTGTTCTATATCGGGGACTTCGACTCTGCTGCCTGGCTCACCCGCAAGATCCCCGAACTGTGGGCGGATCCTGAACGGGGCAGTGTGCCGATGGGCTGGGCGTTCAACCCCAACCTGAGCGCCCGCAACCCGGCTGCGCTCCATTACGCGTGGAACTCGGCCTCGGAAGCGGACTTTTTCACGGCGGGAGACAGCGGCGCGGGATACGTAAATCCTACCGTCCTCCTGGAGCCGCGGCCGGTATCAGGACTGCCGTCGGCGCGCGCGGCGTGGGTGAACCATTGCCGGGAGTTGTACCGCCGCTACAACCTCCGGATCACGGGATTCCTGATCAACGGGCACGCAGGGAAACTTACGCCGGAGTCCGAGGAGATGACGGCCGAGTTCAGCCCTGACGGGATGGCCACCCAGCGGGCCTGGATGGATGGGGAGGGCCACCTTCGGGGAAACACCCCCGTGGCGTGGCAGATGCACGATCTGTGCCCGGACAACGAGGCCAATATCGCCTGCATGGAGCGTTTCAGGCGGGAGGGGCTTCAGTTCCTGAGTTTCCGGCTCATCCTGCTGGGCCCCTCGTTCGTGCGCTCTCTAATGGATGCGGCGCAGGCTTCCAGCCCGAACGCGCCGCATGCGTTCCTGGATCCCTGGACGTTCTATTATCTTCTTCGGCATCACCTGGGCGGCAAGAACGAACGCCGGTGCACGTTCACGTTCGACGACGCTTCCGCAGGATTCGAGGCCGGCCGGCAGCGGGAGGTCGTGGTGGGCATCCGCAACGACGGGTGGGACACGTGGAGAGCGGGAGAAGTTCATCTTCTCTGCGGCCTGGCAGACCGTGTAGACTGGACACGCGCTGAGCGGCTGGAGCTTCCACACGATGTGCGTCCGGGAGAGGGGATTGTGCTTCGCGTCCGCATCATGGCTCCGGCGCAGCGTGGCCGGTACGTTTTTCATCTTTCGATGGCGGACGGAGGGGGACCATTCGTGGAAGCAGGGTGTCCCTGGTGGGAGTCGGAGGTGGAGGTCCGGCCGGCTGGAACAAAATCTTTATAAAAAAAGCGTGTTAATGCGGAACCTTTTTTGCCAGGCTATCGTCAAAGCAGATGAAAGCTTCCCACCCTCCTTTCTCTCTCAACCCCGGGCGGGTCACCGCCCGGGGATTTTCTTTGGCTTGTCCCGCCAGAAGACACCCGCACCGGTCCCGCCCGCATTCCTGCTCGACGGCATAAGGGGCGACGGGAAAAAAGATGAAAAAAACGTTTTCCGGGCGGAACCTTTCTGCAATGGTTTACGTCAAAGTAGGTAGAAAGCTTCCCACCCTCCTTTCTCTTCCAGCCCCCGGCTCAGCAGAGCCGGGGGTTGGTTGTTTTGCGGCCCATCGTGCTCAGAGCGGCTGGTGACGCGGTCGCTCCCGGCGCAGTGACCTGCCATTGTAAAGCTGAAACCGCGGCGGGCAGGTCAAGACACGGAGATCAAAGGAGTGTCTCCCGGGTCGGCCGGGGCAAAGAATTGTTGAAGAATTTGTTTCGCTGGCGGAACCTTTCGCCCGGTGGATCCGTCCTAGAAGATAGAAAGCTTCCCACCCTCCTTTCTCTTCCGACCCCCGGCCCTTGGAGGCCGGGGGTCGGTTGTTGTATGGCATCTCAGACACCGGCCGGGGGCGGAGCTGTCGCAGGGCGTTCCACAACCGCTAACTGTCCGGACTTCGGATTAGAAATAGTGTGAAAAAAGTTTACAGAGCGGGAACAAAACAGACGAGGCCGACGTCAGAAGAAACGAAAGCTTCCCACCCTCCTTTCTCGTAACTGCCCGGCCGGGCCACCGGCCGGGCTTTTTCGTGTACAGGTGAATAAGAGGTCGAGGATCCGGGTCAGACGGCCTCGGCGCCGGGAACTACAGGGTGGCAGGAGGGTTCCGCCCGCAAAGCCTCAGCGCCTTTGAGCCGCATCCGCCCCGGCCAGCTGCTCAATCTGATCCAGCCGTTTCCTCTGCCTCTCACACTCCAGGCGGATCAGCCTGCAAAGTTGCCGGGCTGCCTGGACGATGTCCACGTCCGGATTGGCGGCAAGAACGGTCTGCGTCAACTCCTGCGGCATGGATGTCGCCCCGGACAGGCATCCCGCCAGAGCTCCGGCTGCAGCCGTGGTGGCATGACTCCAGCCGCCGTAGGATGCCGCAGCCCGCAGAGACTGCCCGGGCAAGCCGTCGCTGAGGTATACCAGCATCGCTGCCACCACCAGGGACTCCACCGCCGGGCCGTGCACGTCCGCGGAGCGCCGCGAGGAGAAGCGGTCGTGGATGGCTGGCATCAGATTGTCGGTGGGATCGCCCAGATGCGCGGCCGCGAAACGTGCAGCCGGCACCAGTTCCCGCGAGACACCGGGGGGGGCAAGGTCCAGCATCACTTCCAGAATAGAAGACGGAGTGGCTCCCGGGATGAGCGCCGCGGAGACCCCTGCGGCGAACGTCTGACCGGCATCAAGGGACGCGCCGAGAAGGATGGTGCCGGCGATCGCCCGCGTCGCCAGGAAGGCTGTCTCGGGATCGCCCGCATTGGCAATGCCGACGGGCACGGCCACATACAGCGCCTCGGGCCCGGCCAGCTCAGGAACGGCGGACCGTGTGGGCTCTATTCCGGCGCGGATGCGCGCGACGGCGGCCTGCGCGGGCAGGCTGGAGAGGGTCTCCATCCCCAGAAGCTCGTCCACCAGCAGCCCGGTGCGCGGCCGGATGCCGGATGCTCCCGCCCGCAGCGAAAGGCGCATCACCAGCTGCGCCAGCTCGCCGATTCGTCCAGCCGGCTGTTGTGCCACGGGCTGGGCATCCAGCGGCCAGGGAGCCAGCTCCAGAGCGCCTCCGAAGCGCTCCTGCACTCCCCGCCAGTCCAGCCCCCTGCGCGGCTGACCCAGCGCGTCGCCGATCGCCACCCCCAGCAGACAGCCATAGATCCGGTCAAACAGCTCTGTGTCCAGTTCCGTGCCCTCTCTAGCCGCTCCTCAAGATTCCGCCGCGTGCTTCCTGGTAGGCTGCGCGGGCGCCTGTGGTGTTTCCTGCCAGCGCCGGAGGTGCTCCGTGTCGTTGACAGTCTCCAGCATCCAGCCACGACGGGGGTCGAACAGAAGAAGATTCACTGCCCCCGGATCCAGCCTCACGGCGTTCTCACGCCCCCCGGGCAATCCCATAATTTCACAGACCGCCCGCCGGCACTCTTCCGGCTCCACCAGTACGCAGATGCTGCCTTCGTCTCCTTCGCCGGAGCGCAGCGCCTCCAGCAGCCCCAGCAGACCTCCGGACACTGTGGCATCTTTCCTACAGGAAGCATCGGCAGTGAGGGCCTTCTCCTGCAGGCCGCAACGACCTGCGATGGCGCGGGCGAGATCCGACGCCGGTCCTCCGGGACGATACAGCACCTCCCGGAATTCTTGCCTGGCCAGCCGGGCAGAGACGTCTTGAGTCGCGGCGTCACCACCGGCCTGCCAGGCGATGAGCCATACGCGCAACATCAGCTTGCCTACCAGATCCAGCCCTTCCCTGGGGCCACCCGCGCATCCACACCCCAGGTCCGCCCTGCTCGGCTGACGAAGAAAAGCAGAAAAAGCAGCACGGCATGCGCTCCTGGAGCCAGCGCGGCGGGAGGAGCATACGGCAGAGGATTCGTCAGATGCGAGGTGGCAAGCATCATCAAAGCAGCCCAGATCATGGCCGCAAGCGAGGCGAGCCCGGTCAGGAATCCCAGAGTCAGCGCCACGCCCATCAGCAGTTCCACCACCGCCAGCATCACCGCGAACACCTGCTGATGGGGCAGCACCATCTCCACCAGAAAAGTCCTCAGCCACGGAAACGGGTTGCCGGTTGCGCACGCGCTCACACTGGAGGGGAACCCCTGAAGGAATCCCACGCTGAACTTGGGGAGCGCGCCGTAGAGCAACGCCAGCCCCGCCGCAATCCTTGCGAGGGCGATCCAGCGCCTGGTCTTGATATCCGACATCGGCCACTCTCCGGCCACGGCCTCCACAGGTCTTCCGCTCTGTGCCGCAGCCGCACAGGACTATAGTCACGGCCGGGCGGCGCGTCAAATCCCCCGGAGGTATTCAGGCTGCTTCGCGAAGTCCCCCGCCATGTTCGAGCAACTCCTGCATAAACGCCTCCACCACCCGAGGATCGAAATGCGAGCCCGCCAGCGCGCAGATGTGCTCCAGCGCCTTGTCCCTGGACCACCCGGATCGGTACGGACGGTCGGAAGTGAGCGCGTCGAATACGTCCACAACAGCGAATACCCGCGCTCCGAGCGGGATCTCCTCTCCCTTCAACCCCCGCGGATAACCCGAACCGTCCCACCGTTCATGATGGCAGAAGGGGATGTCCAGAGCGGGTCTGAGAAACTCGATGGGGGAAAGCATCTCATATGCGTGGGTGGTGTGCTGCTCCATGATGGCGCGCTCCTCCTCGGTCAGCTTTCCCGGTTTCAGCAGAATGGTATCCGGTGTCGCCATCTTGCCAATGTCATGGAGCAGTGCTCCGCGGCGGATATGAACCAGTTCTTCCTCGGGGACTCCCAGGCGTCTTGCCACACGCACCGTCAGAGATGCCACCCGGTCGCTGTGGCCCCAGGTTGCCCGGTCCCGCAGGTCCATAGCCCGGGACCACCCCTCGATGGTCGCGTCATAGGCCGCGATGAGCTCCCGGTTGGTCTGCTGCAGGTCGGACACCAGCCGATGGCTGTCAATGGCGATGCCGGCCAGGCTGGCCAGCATGGCCACAAAATCCTTCCATTCCCGATCGGCGAGTACGGGTTGTTCAAACAATAACTCCAGGGCTCCTTTTGTCGTGCCACGCACCGTCAGGGGCGCGGAACAGCATGCCCTAAACTTTCCGCAACGCAGGGCCGGGCTTCGAGGGCGAGAGACCTCTGGGAGGGTTTCAAAATCGTCCACGCAGATGATCTCCCCCGTGAGAGCCGCCTGTCCCGGAAACTGCTCCCCCAATTTCAGGAGGGTCTGCTCGAGGGATTGAAGCGGCAGTCCCTCGCTGTAGGCGTATCGGAGTGTCTGGCTGTCCTCATCAAGCAGAAGTATCGCGGCGACTGCTGCTCCCAGCTGCTCCCGGGCTTGAGAGAGCAGCATCCCCATCGAAACGTGGAGATCCATCCCAGTCGCGATACAGATGTCAATCTGCCGGAGCGCGTTCAGCCGCTGAATGCGCTTCTCCAGCAAACTGTTCAGACGGCGGACCTGCTGCTCGGAGCGCTGACGCTCCAGGGCGCTGGAAAGGGCCTCGCCCGCCAGCCTCACCAGCGGAACGTCGTCCTCCTCCCACTCTCTGGGAGCGCGGATCGCCCAGAGCGCCACAAACCCCTTCAGCCATCCGCGAGAGGCAACTGGCACTGCCATCAGAGAGTGCAGTCCCAGTTCCTGCAAGGCTGACCGCTCGGCCGATGCTTCGTCGGGCAGCTCATCGACTCTCGAGACCAGTATGGGCTCGAAAGCCCGCATCCGGTCCATCCACCATCCGAATGGCTGCACAGGATAGAAATCCTCGCAGAAGACGGGTAACTTGAGGTCAGGGCTGGCCCAGTGATGGCGCATTTTCACGCTGCCGCCATCTTCGGTAAGTTCCCACAGCAGACAGGCGTCTGCTCCCGTGTGCCGGGCAAGGACTTCCAGCGCTCGGGCAATCTCCTGCTCCAACTTATGCGAGGGAAGGTTAATAAAATTCGCGAAAATTACGGCTATATCCTGCTCGAATGCAGCCCGGCGGCGCAGCGAGTCCTCGATGCGCCTGCGCTCGCCGATCTCTGCCTCGAGCTCCAGGTTCAACCGGTGAAGCTCTTCCGTCCGCTCGCGCACCCGGCGCTCCAGGTGTCCGTTCCATCGCAAGCTCAGCCTCGCGAGCAGTGATGACCTGGACTTCCCACCTGTCTCTTCGGTTGTTGTGGTACGGCCCTCTTTCATGCGTTGTCTGCGTTCGCGCTGCACCGCCAGTAGCCGGTCCAGCGCGCTTACCCTTGCTGGCTGTTGGACTTTGCCCCTGTTTCAGGCGACCTGTCTTTCAGACCTTCGCTCGCCCGTGCGGCGAGAGACTGCAACCCTCCACCTCTGGATCGCTTGCCGGATGTCCGTCGCCGTCAGCGGCTTTGCAATGTAGTCATCCATCCCGGCCGCCAGGCATTTCTCTCGGTCCTCCGGCAGAGCATGTGCCGTCATGGCCACAATCCACGCGTGGCGCCCCGATGCTTTTTCGCTCGCGCGGATCTGCCGCGTGGCTTCCAGCCCGCCCAGCACCGGCATCTGGAGATCCAGGAACACAATGTCATAGCAGCTCAGCTCCAAGGCTTCCAAAGCCTCCTGGCCGTTCGTCGCCAGGTCAACGTGGCAGCGCTCGCGTAGCAGCATCTGCTCGGCGACCGTCCGGTTGACGGGGTTATCATCCACCACCAGGCAGCGGACCTGCGGCGTGCGCGGCCTGCTGCGGTTGCCGCCGGGCTGGGCGACCGGCTGAGCGTTCGCCTCCGAGATGGATCCCGGATGAGCCGTCCAACCGGCCGCCGCCGCGGCGTCCACCAGTGATTCGAACAGCGCCGACTGCTTCACCGGCTTGGTGAGCGTGGCGGAAAAGCCCGCTTCGAGAGCCTGTTCTCTCGCACCGACGCCCACCACGGAGGTCAGAAGTATCAGCATACACCCGGCGTTCTGCGGATCGTTTCGGATCTGCTTTCCCAGTGTCAGCCCGTCCACTTCGGGCATCTGCAGGTCCAGCAGGGCGACACGGAACGGGTCTTCGGCAGCGCTTAGGCGAAGGATTTCCAGCGCTTCTGAGGCGCAGGAGGCAGTTGCAGGCCGGCATCCCCACGCCTTCAGCTGCTCGTAAAGGATTCGGCGGTTGGTGGCGTTATCGTCGACGGCCAGCACCTTGAGGCCCCGGATGTCCGCCGGAGGGCGCTTGGCAGGTCTCTGCGACGCCTGTCTCTGAAAACACGCGGTGAAGAAGAAGGTAGACCCTTTACCTGGCTCACTTTGCACGGAGATTGTGCCGCCCATCAGTTCAACCAGCCTGCGGGAGATGGCAAGCCCCAGCCCCGTGCCCCCGTATTTGCGCGTCATCGAGCCATCGGCCTGGGAAAAAGGCTGGAAGAGGCGCTCCTGCGCCTCTTTCGGGATGCCGATCCCGGTGTCGGAAACGGCGAACCGCAGGGTGGCGGATGTGCGATCCTGATCCACCACCGCCACCGACACTGCGACCTCTCCCTCTCTGGTGAACTTCACGCCGTTGCCGATCAGGTTCAGCAACACCTGCCGCAGCCTGCCTGCGTCGCCTTTCAAGAGTTGCGGGACGTCCTGGGGCAGATCCAGGACAAGCTCCAAGCCCTTTTCGGCCGCGCGCACTGCCAGGACGTCCAGCGCTTCCTCCAGGACCGTCCGCAGGTTGAAGTCCAGGCACTCCAGCTCCAGCCTGCCGGCTTCCATCTTGGAGTAGTCCAGAATATCGTTGATGACGGACAGCAGGACCTCTCCGCTCGTGCGGATGGTCTCGGCGAAGTCGCGCTGCTCTTCGCTCAATGAGGTGTCCAGCAGAAGCGAGGTCATCCCGATGACGCCGTTCAGCGGAGTGCGGATCTCGTGGCTCATGTTGGCAAGGAACTCGGACTTCAACCGCGCGGCCTCGAGCGCCTTGTCCCGGGTGAAGGTCAACTCTTCCGCCTGTTTCAGCAGGGTTATTGTTTGCTCTTCCAAGCGACGGCGGATCTGCTCCAGCCGCTCCAGCTCGCGCCGCAGCTCCTCTTCCGACTTCATTCGCTCCTCTAGCTGACGCTCCAACTCCCGGCAGGTCCTGTCCGCCGAGTGTTTTTGCTGGAGCAGCTGGAGCTCCAGCGCTTCGGTCTGGGCACGGAACTCCATCTCTCGCCTGCGGGTCTGCGTGATGTCCGTCTGGATAAGCACAAACCCGTCCGGAGCTCCGTCCTCTCTGCGGATGGGCGTGGCCTCCAGCAGTGTCCAGCAGGGGTCGCCGGACTTCGTCCTCTGGCAGATCTCCATCTGGAACCCGACGCACTCCGCCAGTTTCCGGCGAACCTCCTCAGCCACATCCTTAGAGGAACCGGGCGCGATAAGCACTTCGTCCGCCCTCGTGCCGAGAACGTCTTCCGTGCTGTAACCTGTCAGCCGCGAGAAGGCTTCATTGACCCAGGTGATGCGGAGGTCCAAATCGGTGAGGACGACAGCGTTTGCGGTCTTGCGCGCCACCAGGGAGAGCCGCTCGATCTCCTGCTGCTGCTGGAGGTGCTCGGTCACATCCGTCATTATTCCGATGGAGGCGACAACCTCGCCTGTAGGTGAGAGCACCTGCCCCGCTTTGACCCACGCCCAACGGAGGCTGCCATCTTTGCGGATGAAGCGAACGTGCGCCGCGACAGGAGGATGTCCCGGCTCGCGCAGCTTCCAGAATTGCTCCATCGCCTGTTCGCGGTCTTCTTCCGGCAAGAATTCCAGGGAACAGTGTCCCAGTCCCTCCTGCACGGTGAAGCCCGTCAACTCCTTCCAGGCCGGGTTCAGGAAGGTGAAAAAGCCGTCCCTATCCACCTGGAAGATAACGTTGCCCGTGATCTCGGCAACAACGCGGTAGCGCTCTTCACTCTCCTGCCAGGCGCGTAGCAGACGCTCCCGCTCGCGGGTTTCCTCCCGCTTCCTCTCTTCCTGCTGGAAGAATTGTCCAATGAGCCGTGCAATTTCTCCGATCTCCGTCGACTGGCTTTGCAGCTCCGCGATGCGCTCCAGGTCACCCGTGCTCGCGGCTCGCGCCACCCGCTCCAACGGTTTCCCGACCCAACGGGCCAGCAGGATGGCCATCAGGCTTAACAGCGCGGCAGTCATCGCAAGGGATATAACAAGCTGCTGAAGCGAGCCTCTTGCTAGCGCCTTCAAGCCGGGGCTTTCGAAAGAGGCCTGAAGATACGCCACTTCCCTTCCGTTCCAGCCCGGCAGCGGCTGCAGGTATGTGAAGGCGCCCACCTGGTCCTGTTGGCGATTGCCAGGGCGACGAAGGACCGCTAACCGGCAAGCGGCGTCCTTTGCCAATGAGGCCAGAGTCTCCTCATCCCAGAGTTTGCCGGCCAGGAAGTAGCCGTAAGGCGTCCCCAGGCGATCCTCGTCGGCCGACGAGTGAATCGTTGCGCCGTGGATCTCCAGCAGACCCTGTGGAGTCCAAGTGAAGAATCTTAGCAGGCGACGCCTCTTGATCTCCTTGAACGTTTCCGGCGGGAGACGCATAGTCAGCAGCCTGGAACCGGCGCGAGAACTATGAGCGGCGTAGATCTGTTCCCTTTGCAGGTTGTAGACCCAGATGCCGTCCGTCCCGTAGGTCTGGAGGGCAGAGTCGAGGAAACTGCTCGCTTTCCCGGCGTCTCTTTCGAGCACGAACTCCACCATCGCGTCCCAGAAGGTGTAGTCGTACACCAGGCTCCAGACCCTGCGCGAGTGGAGCTGTACGATGCGGTCCAGTGTGTGCGATCGCTCTTCGCGGACCTGGGCCGCGATCATCTCCGCCTCGGTCGTGAGCGTCCGGTGACGGACGAGAAGTGCCGCCGCGAGAGCAACGGCCGCCAGGCAAAGCAATGCTGTTATTCTAAAACTGATGGATTTCACGGCGTTCTACCAACGGTGTCGTTAGCGCGCCGATCACTGAGTCGGCTTATCGGCATCGCACCATCTCGCGCGCAGGATCTCCCGGAATCACGGAGCGGCCAGCGGGAGTCTGGAAACATCAGTCCGATTATCGGCAACAGTTCCTGTTAGGGTCAGGATTTTGTCGCGAAAGATGCAAACGGAAGATTGGCAGGATGATACTATCTCTGTTACACTGAGGAACCGGCTCTGTCTCAAGGGTGGCCGTAGCCGGCCGCCCTTTGCTGCTCAAGGAGGACGCACCGATGAGAGCGCTGTCTGTGCTGACGCTGCTTTTTCTGGCCGCTCCCGCGGCCTTGCCTTCCATCGCGCGCGACCCCATTGGAACGCCCCCGGCAGTCTCCGTCCGCAAGCTCACTGGCTCGGAACTGCAGGGAAACTCTCCCGTCCGTGCGGTGCAGCGACGGATGGCTGTTATCCCGCGCTTCGAAAACTACGTCATAGACTATCTCCCCGAGCAGCAGACCGAGGTGCGCCTGGCCTGGGATGACGCGAACCTGTATGTCTTCTTCCGCTGCTTCGAAGAACGGATGGACCGCTTGAGCGGGCAACTGACGGAGCGGGATTCGCGCATCTGGCAGGACGACTCGGTCTACGTGATGCTGGACCCGGACCGCGACCCGAAGACCTATTTCCATCTTGGCGCGACCGTGGCCGGCACGCAGTACGATGAAAAGGACCGTCCCGAGCAGCCCGAAAGCTGGGACGGCCAGTGGACTGTGGAGACCGGACGCGAGGAGTCTGCCTGGACCGCTTTCTTCACGATCCCCTTCAAGACCCTGGGTGTCGCCGCACCCCGGCCGGGAGAAAGGTGGAAGGCGAACTTCGCTCGGCGATCCATGACTGTGAAGGAGCGCAGCGTCTGGGCAAGCATCCGCTATCATCTTGTGGAGCCTGAGAACTGGGGGGAGATGACCTTCCAGGACACGGACGGGCTTTCCGCCGCTCTGGTCATCCGGGACCGGAAGGCCCGGAAGGAGTGGGCACCGGTCGGGCTAAGGGGAGCAGGCACCTGCAGCCGGCCCGAGACGTTTGTCTCCGCCCCGGGACGCTACCCGGCCACCGTGAGCTTCGAGAACCCCCGCAGCCGCCCCGTTCCCGTCCGCGTGGATGTGCTCTGCGAGGGGAAAGTCCTCTCCAGCCACCGCACCTCAGCCGCTCCGGGCCGGCAGGAATACACCTTTCAGTATCGCTTCCCCTTCGAAGGACTGCATCGCATCGCGTTCGCAGTCTATGACGAGTCCACCGGGCAGTTGGCCGGTCGTTCTCCTCAAGATTACGCTTGGGTCCCTCCGCTGCGTCAGAAGCTGGCCAGCCTCAAAAGGCTGGCGGCAGATCTCAGGCCCGCCCGGCAGCGCGAGCGTGAGATGGTGTCAGCGGTCCTCGCCAGGCTGGATGGCGTGGCAGCCTTTGCCCGGTCCGCCGAAGGCCGCAAGGCCTGGCTAGAGCTGGAGGCCATGCTGGACGGTGTGGCCCGCGAGCTGGCACAGGCTCGTGCGGTCTGCGCGGACACCGGCCGGAAAGGCTACTCTGTCGGAGTCGAGTCCGCCCTGACCAAGGTACTGAGAGACGAGCCTTTTTCGGGAAGGTTCGGGGTTCCTGCCCGTATCTCGCTGGCCCGAAATGAGAAGGAGAGCGTGCAGGTAGTGGTAGTGGCCTACGGCAGCGATCTGAATCGGGTGAGCGTGTCAGCCACGGACCTGACTGGCCCGCACGGCGCAGTCATCGGCCGGGGAAACGTCCGTCTGAACCTGGTAGATTTCGTCAAGACCCCGTGGCCTCGCTACGCCGTGGAGTATGCGGGGTGGTATCCCGATCCGCTCATGGACAATGCCCTGTTCGATCTCCAAAAGGGCGCGCTGAAGCCGGTATGGGTAACGGTTTTCGCTCCACCGGGTATCCCGGCTGGCGTCTACCGGGGACAGGTTCGCATCGCTCCCGCCAACGCTCCCGAGACCAGCGTCCCGCTGGAGGTGCGGGTGTGGGACTTCGACCTTCCCAGGGCACCGGCCCAGAAGACAGCGTTTGCGCTCTTCCAGCACGAACTGGCGGAGTGGTACGGTAAGCCGGTCTCTGATGAGATGCGCAAGCAGTGGTACGCGTTCATGCTGGACTACCGGCTGAACCCCACGAATATCTACTCAAAGACTCCCCAACCCGAGCGCGACCTGATGGAGTTCTGCGTGGAGCGCGGGCTGAACTCTTTCACTCTGGCGTGCACCTGGCACAAGTACGAGAACGAGAAGGGAGGACAGGAGCTGGCCGCGCTCATCGAGGACTGGCAAGCTTACCTGAAGCCGCGCGGCTGGTGGGAGATGACCTATATCTACGGCTTCGACGAGTGCCCCCGCGAGAAGTTCTGGGAGATGCGCGAGACGTATGGCTGGCTGAAGCGGCGCTTCCCGGACCTTCGCCGCATGACCACAGTCATGCCGCACCCCGAACTGAAAGGATACGTGGACATCTGGGTGCCTCTGACGTCCCATTACATTCACGAGCAGGCGGAGGAGTACCGGCGCGACGGCGATGAGGTATGGACTTACGTTTGCTGCCATCCGTATCATCCCTGGCCGAACTTCTTCATTGACTATCCCGCCATAGACCCGCGC
This sequence comes from Armatimonadota bacterium, assembly GCA_025998755.1. NCBI lineage: Bacteria > Bacillati > Armatimonadota > Armatimonadota bacterium. The sequence goes on along the minus strand of AP024674.1, from coordinate 2,710,745 downwards.
ATCATCTTCTGGCAGAACTGGAAGTATAACGTCCCCGGCTTCCTGTATTATGCGGTCAACCTCTGGGAGACCAATCGCAACCCAGAGCAGGGGCCGGATGACCCGCTCATCCGGCGTATGATGGAGGCGGGCAAGCGCTGGCCGGAGATCCCGTGGAACACGTTTACCTGCGCCACCTTCAACGGAGACGGACAGCTTCTATACCCGGGGCCGCAGGGGCAGCCGCTTGCGTCCATCCGTCTGGCGTCCATCCGGGACGGCATTGACGATTATGACTACTTCGCCATCCTCAAGTTCCTGACGGACAAGGCGGAGAGATCAGGAGCCGCTTCGCCCCGCCTGCTTCAGAGGGCCCGCGCCGCGCTGAAGGTGCGTCCGGAGGTGGCCGCCTCCATGACCGAGTACACCCGGGACCCCGATGTGCTCTACGCTGCCCGTCAGGAGCTCGCGCTGCTGATCGAGCAGCTCAGGGATACGGTGGAACGCTGAGCGGATTCTCGGGCATGCGGGGCTGTGCGGCAACGGGTCCAGCGTGCGAAGAGCCCTTTGCAGGCTGATGGTGCGGATGGACCTCGTCGTCCGGATTACGCCATATCACCGGAACCGGCAGGATGTAAGTTCTGGGGCGAAGAGGCTCGCCGCTCAGAATGCGATGGATAATGTCCACCGCAATCTCGCCTGCCCGTCCGAAATCCGGGTGGGAAGTTGGGAAGCGGGGATAGAAGTAGCTGGTGGCGTCGTGGTCGTCGAACCCCGCCACCAGGATATCATCCGGGACCTTGACTCCCTCCTCCATAAGCGCCCGGATAAGCTGCATGGCGGAGTGATCTTCCCAGGCGATTACGGCGTCCGGGACAGGATCCAGCGAGAGCAGCTCGCGGGTGATCTCCCCGAAGTCCTCATCAAAACCCTTGACCCACGTCTCTAGTCGCGGAGGAGAGGGCCAACCGCGATAAGCGGGTGGGATGGGGATGCCCTCTTCGCGCAGGGCACTTTCCCAACCCTGGCGCCTCTCGTGCACGGAGTTCCAGAGCTGCTCTTCAGAGACGTGCATGAAAGCGATTCTGCGCCGCCCGTGCTGGATGAGGGCTTTCGTCATATCGTAGCCCAGGCGGTAGTTGTCGAATACGACCATGGGACGGTCCCAGTATTCCTGCCCCATGTCGATGGCCACGATGGGCACATCGCGCCAGCGCCGGGTCATATAATCCTCAGCGAGATGCCGCCGCTCCCGGACTGCAGGAGAGATGACCACCCCCACGGCTCCGGCCGCAAGATGCTCCTCTATGAGGCGGGCTTCGTGGTCGGCTGAGAAGCTGGCGCTGGCGGTCAGCAGCTTGTATCCGTGCTCGCGGGCCCTGCGCTCAACACCCCGGAACGCCCGCACACTGAGCCAATCGTCCTTCAGCTGGGCAATGAAGCTGATGAAAGAGGTGGAGACGGGACGGACGCGGCGCTCAGGAGTAACTTCGGCAACGTAGGTGCCGCTCCCCTGACGGCTGCGTATCAGACCTTCCGATGCGAGAACTCCCAGGGCGCGGACGATGGTGGGCAGACTGGCGCCGTAGCGCTTCCGCAATTCGTGCTGGGTGGGCAGGCGGTCGCCGGGACGCAAGCGCGCTCCCGTCAGCCATTCGGCTTTGATCTCTTCAGCTATGCGCAGATAGACAGGACGTCTGGACACCTCTGCGTGCTCCCCGTTCTCCGAAGCGCCTCTGCCGCAACGGCATGGGACGGTCTCCCGTCCCCTGTGGCGGTTGCGACAGTATAACCTTCCCGCGACCGATTCTCCAGCGCGTTTCCCTCTGGGCGGCTGAGAGGCATAAGCTATGGTCTCTCCGCCTGGTCCGTCGGTACGAAAGAAGAATTTATAAACTTACCTGTCTATATCTTATCAAATTGCGGCCTTGCACGGTGAAAATTTCTCTAAAAAAGGTGTTGACAGGAAGACTTTTCTCTGGCATACTATAGACGCTGGTGGACAACAAGTTTGCCTCGCGCAGGCGTCATCGCAGGCTGGCGCCTGCAACGCAATCGGGCCCGGCTGCCCAGACCGGGCCCGATACTTTTTTGGCATTCGCCTTATTGACAGCCAGCATCCGTCCCTTCCGTCCTGGATCGATCCTTTGTGCTTGGCCGGGTGCTTTGGGAACAAGCTCCCCGGAGCGCCGAGCTTCGGCTCCCCGCATCCAAACCTTCTCTCGGCAGGGGCGGAGGAATTTGCTCCCTCGGCACTACTCCACCATTTGAGCGTGTAGCGGCGCTCCGGAAACAGAGGCAGCAAGTGGGAAGCCCTTTTTCAGGAACGGGAGAGGGCCTGGGATCAGGGCGTCTGCCCTTGTCGGGCCTCTTGGCTCCAGACTCGACACTCTCGGGTGCTCCTTGCGCCGGTCGAAAAGCGCAGGGCAAGCCGTGCGCATCGAGAACACGCGTTGCGGAATGTGTTCTGGACTTACCCTCCCTAGGTGCCGGGGCTCCCTGCACAGGGGCTGAGCAGGGCCAGGGCGGACATATATGAGTCTATAAGACTAAAGTTTTTTCACATCAGTATGTTTAGTCCGCGACGGGCAAGGGTATTACAGGAACGGGAGGTGGAAAGACAAGACACGGTGCAAAGGAGGTGATGATCGAATGGTGCGCAAGAACGATACCGAGGGAGCCCTGGTCCGAAGGGAGGACAGCCTGACTGACTTCTGGTCCGCTCCGGCGAGGTCGCTGTTCCGAGAGTTCGACGAGTTGCGCCGAAGCGTGGACCGCCTGTTCGGTGGACTGGGTGTCCTTTCCGGCCCGCTGTTCGAGTCGCCTGTCTTTGACGCCGGGTTTGGCGCGGTTGACATCTATGAGACCGGTGAGGACGTCCGCATCTCGGTGGAGCTGCCGGGTGTGGAGCAGAAAGACGTCCAGATCTCCGTGACCGGCGACACGCTCACCATCTCCGGTGAGCGCGCCGCAGAGGAGGAGAAGGAGGAGGGCCGCTACCATATCCGGCAGAGCGCGCGCGGCGCGTTCCGGCGGTCATTCCGCCTGCCTGCGGAGGTTGATGCGGACAAGGCGAAGGCTGTCATGAAGAACGGCGTGCTGAAGGTCACCCTCCCGAAGACCCAGGTGGCCAAGACCCGGAACATCAAGGTCGAGTCGGCTTGACGCCTGGAGTCTTCCGACTGACACCGTGGGGGCGCCCCAAAGGGCGCCCTTTTTGCATCAAAGGCCTGTCCCCCAGCACCCCTTCGCGAACTTATCCCGATGACGCAGCGGCGGTTTTCCCGCTATGATGCACCCGGAAAATCCCAAAGCCAGGACCGGTTGCACCCTATGACAGACAGATCGCCCTCTCGGCGCACAGAGGCCTGCGTGCGCTTCCTCCCTTCCGACCGTGTTCGTCACGTCCGCGACTCCCTGACCATCTTCGCTCTGGCCCGCGAGGCGGATGTCGCCATCTATAACACCTGCAATGGGGTCGGAACCTGCGGTAAGTGCCTGGTGTTCGTCAAAGGCCCTGTTTCGGAACCCACCGACACCGAACGGCGATTCCTTTCCGAAGAGCAGTTGAAGGACGGCTGGCGGCTGGCGTGCCAGACGTGGCCCCGCGGGGAGGTGGAGGTCACAGTCCCGTCCTATGGACCGCAGCAGATTCTGACCGGCGGGGTGCGCGCGCGGTTCCGGCTGGCCCCTCCGGTGGTGAAGCGCGTCTTCAAACTGACTCCACCGTCGCTGGAGGACCAGACCGGCGACTATGCCAGGGCCTGCCGCGAGCTGGGGATCGCTGCAGAGGACACGGTGGGACTGGAGGTGCTGCGCTCGCTTGCCGGAGCGCTTCGCCCCGAATGGCAGGCGACGGCAGTGCTCTGCGACGGGCGCCTGACAGGCATCGAGCCGGGTGACACGACAGCATCGCTCCTTGGGGTGGCGTTCGACATCGGAACCACCACTCTGGTGGGCTACCTGCGTGACCTATGGACCGGCGAAGAACTTGCTGTAGCGAGCGATCTGAATCCGCAGGTTTCCTATGGGGCGGACGTCATCAGCCGAATAGAGTATGCCATCAACGAGCCGAACGGCCTGAAGACGCTCCATACCCAGGTCTGCAACCGGCTGAACCGGATGATCGGGGAACTCTGCGACGAGGCTGGAGCGGACCGCCGCCAGGTGTATGCCGTCTCGGTGGCGGGCAACAGTGTGATGCAGCATCTGTTCCTGGGGATAGATCCCCGCAACATCGCGTTCGCTCCCTATATTCCCGTAGTCCAGGAGGGGCTTTCCCTTCCGCCCGGTCAGGCGCGGATGGACATCAACCCCGCCGGACGGGTGTATGTGATGCCCGCGGTGGCAAGCTACGTGGGCGGCGATATTGTGGCGGACATCCTGGCGACACGGCTCTGGAGGCGCAAAGGAACCTCTCTCCTGGTGGATATCGGGACGAACGGGGAGATCGTCCTGTGCGTCAACGGGGACATCGTGGCCTGCGCCGCGCCGGCCGGCCCGTGCTTTGAGGGCGCGAACATCTCCAGCGGAATGCGAGCTGCGGAGGGAGCCATCACATCGGTCCGCCTGACGCCGGACGGGGACTTCTGCATCGAGACCATCGGCGGAGCGCGCGCCCGGGGTTTCTGCGGTTCCGGACTGGTGGACGCGGTGGCGGCGCTGCTGGAAAGCGGACTGGTGGACGAGACCGGCCGCCTGCTGCCCGCGGACGAACTTCCGGATACGGTCCCGGCTCCGGTCGCCGCCCGGCTGCGCGAGCGCGACGGCGCGCAGGAGGTGGTCTTTGGTGACCGGCATCAGGGGGAAGTGGCGCTGACCCAGGCGGATATCCGGGAGCTTCAGAACGCCAAGGGCTCCATCGCGGCCGGCATCCAGGTGCTGTGCGACCGCAACGGAGTGGACCCCGCCGGGCTGGGCGTCGTCCTGCTGGCCGGAGCGTTCGGCAACTTTGTGAGACCCTCAAGCGCCCGGCGGATCGGGCTGCTTCCAGCCGTGCCGCTCAACCGCATCCGCTCGGTGGGCAATGCGGCAGGAGTGGGGGCGCAGATGGCGCTTCTCTCGCACGCGGAGCGCCGGCAGGCGCAGAGGCTGAGGTCCCGGGTGCGCTATGTGGAACTCTCTGGCAGCCCCGACTTCCGCGACGCCTATATGGACGCCATGTTCTTCCCCACGGGCTGAGCTAGGAGCCCATCGGAGGGGGGTACAAGAGAAAGCGGACCCGACTGGGTCCGCCTTGCAGTATCGCCTCAAACCTGTCTGCCGGGCTTTCCCTGCCCGCCGGTGAACTTCCGGGACACCGGCGAAACAGCCCGGACCGGACTCAGAGCTCCAGAAGGATATCGTTTTCGAGATCCGACGAACACGCCGGCTCGCACAGGAGCTCGTGATTCTCGATGAGGCTCCTCCTTGCCTCGGCCACCAGCTCGGGATCCAGCAGGTGGCGCTCTCCAGGGTAAATGGAGACCGCCGCCACGGCGGGGGCCTCCGGGCCTCTGACATCAGAATCCGGCTTCATCAGCTTGCCCTCCTCTGTCTCAACCCGGTAGATTTACCGGGTTTTATTATAGCACGTTCGGAGCCAGGAGGGCAACGCTTCCGGACACGGCGGCAGGACCCTTGACCTGGCAAAAAGACGGGCATCCCTGTACATCGGCAAACGGGCGCCTGTTCTGCAGGGTAAGTGTTTTATTTGACAAAGAGAAGCGATAGGAGCCACCATGGCGGTATGGAGACCAGATCACAGGCTGTGAGCGACCGCTCCTACGACCGGAAGATGGCCGGGAAGTCCCTTTCCGAGGCCTGCCGGGAGAAGGGGCTGCGGATGACGCGACAGCGGCAGGTGATTGTGGACCTGCTGGAGAACTCGCGCGAGCACCTGGACGCCCCCACGCTGCTTCGCGAGGCGCGACGCCGCGTCCCCGCCATTGACAAGACCACCGTCTACCGGACCATCAAGCGGTTGCGGAAGCTGGGGCTCATAGACGAGCTGGATCTGCTGCACATGGGGGAGCACGACGGGCACTTTTACGAGCCGCTCCCCGAGAAGATGCACCTGCACATCGTCTGCATGCAGTGCGGCAAGGTGGAGGATATGCAGCCGGAGACCTGGGCGGAGATGGAACGGGAGGTGGAGACGAAGCGCGGTTACTCCATCGAGATGGCACGCGTGGAGATCGGCGGCTATTGCCCTGCGTGCCGCCGCGCCCGCTCCGGCGGCTGAGGCGGAACGATCCCGCGAGGTGGGCGCCGTGACGGACAGAACCGGCATGACAGTGGTGGTGGCCATGAGTGGCGGAGTGGACAGCTCCGTCGCCGCAGCTCTGCTGAAGGAGCGGGGGTATAACGTCATCGGAGTGACGCTGCAGATCTGGCCGTCCGACGCGCCTTCCGAGGGGCAGGGTTGCTGCTCGCTGGACGCCGTGGAGGACGCGCGTCGCGTGGCCACAATGCTGGACATCCCCCATTACGTCCTCAACATGCGGGAAGAGTTCGAACGCTCCGTCATCGCCGATTTTCTGGACGAATACTCGCGCGGGAGGACCCCGAACCCGTGCATCCGGTGCAACGAGCACGTGAAGTTCAGCGCCCTGCTGGGCAAAGCGCAGGCTCTGGGGGCGGACCGCCTGGCCACGGGGCACTATGCGCGGATCGGCCGGGACGCTGAAGGACGGTTCACCCTCCTGCGCGCGGCCGACCCCCGGAAAGATCAGTCTTACGTTCTGTATATGTTGGGGCAGCGGGAGCTTGCGCGCCTGGAGTTTCCTCTGGGGGATATGGCCAAGAAGGACGCCCGGACGCTGGCCAGAGAGATGGGGCTGCCAGTGTGGCGGAAGCCGGACAGTCAGGAGATCTGCTTTGTGGGCAGCGAAGGCCACCGCGCCTTCCTGGCGCAGCGCAGGCCCGAGACCGCGGTGCCGGGAGAGATCCGGGACACATCGGGCAGGCTTCTGGGAAGGCACCCCGGAGCAGCCGGGTTCACCATCGGACAGAGGAAGGGGATCGGCGTGGCCGCCGCCGAACCACTGTATGTGGTGGACATAGACACATGCCGGAATATCATCACCGTGGGCCCGTGGGAAGAGTTGATGACCACCAGCGTGCGGGTGGGAGCGGTAAAGTGGGTGTCGGGAGTGCCTCCGGCCGGTCCGATTGCCGTGACCTGTAAAGTCAGATACAATATGCGCGAAGTCCCGGCCACAGTCCGGCCGCTGCCGGACGGCGAGTGGGAGCTTGAATTTGTCACCCCGGAACGCGCACCGACCCCGGGACAGGCAGCTGTGTTCTATGACGGGGAGACGGTGCTAGGCGGCGGCACGATCGAGAGCGTGTGCCGCGGGGCCAGGCAGCCCGTTGAAGGAGGAGTGCAGCAGTGACAGCCGGCCAGGGCCTGTGGATCGCTATCTTGCTCACCATCCTGGTGGCCTTCATCATCCTCATGCTGCTGATGGCCTTCCTCGTGCTGCGGCGGATAGCGAAGGTTGTCACTGAGACCTCCGAAGCCGTCCAGACCCAGGTGCGCACCGTAACAGACCGCGCGAACAGTATCCTCGACCAGGTGCAACAGACCGTGCAGTCTGTGACGGTGAAGATCGGCGCGGCGGAGCGTGCGGTGGGCGCTGTGGCAAGCGCGGTGACGGGTCTGCGTGCGGTGGGAACGGCGAAAAAGGTTGCGGCCAACTCGGCCGGAATGGCGGCACGGGTGGCGGCCGGTGTGGCTGCGGGGTTGGACAGATTGTTGAACCCCTCCGACAAACGAAAGGACGAGAGCAGGAATGGATGAGCGAAACGACCGCAATGTCCTGATCAATGTGCTGGCGGGTGTGGGATTGGGGGCGCTGGTTGGGGCCGCTGTGGCCCTGCTTTTCGCCCCGAAGACGGGCACGGAGATGCGCGAGGATGTCCGGCATACTCTGGATGATCTAAAGAGCAAGGCCGAGCGGGTGGCGGGTGACCTGGTCTCCCGCGCCGAGGAGCTGGCCGCCAAAGGCAAGGATCTGGTGGAGGAAGCCAGCGTTCGCATCAAGGAGGCCGTGGAGGCCGGGCGCGAGGCGGTCAGCCAGGCAGCGGAAGAGGTGGAATCCTCGACCGAGAACGTGGGCTAAGAAAGAAACAGGGAACGGAAGCCGTCCGCGGGACGGGCGCCACCCGCGATTCCCGGCTGGGAACGTTGGGCAAGCCCGGTAAAGATGCGCGAGAGGCACAGTCCGGCAGGGAAGAGTCTGGAGGTTTGATGGAACTGGGCATCCATACGGAGAAACGGGGAGACAACATCGCAGTGGTCTCTCTCTCCGGAGAAGTGGACGTGTATTCGTCTCCCCGGGTCCGGTCGGCGATGCTGGAGCAGCTTGACGGCGGGTCGAAGTATCTCGTCATGGACCTGAGCAAGGTGGACTACCTGGACTCCAGCGGTCTGGGGATCCTGGTGGCCGGTCTGAAGCGCTCGCGTGAGAACGGCGGCGAGGTATTTCTGGTGAACCCCAAGCCCAGGATCCAGCACGTGCTGGAGGTTACGGGGCTGCATAATGTGTTCACCATCCTGAAGTCGGTGGACGAGGCGGTCGCGCGCGCGGAAAGGAACTGAGCCCGTGTCGCTCAACGATGCGCCGGTGATGGAACTCAGAGTCCCTGCGCTGGCCGAGTATGTCTCGGTGGTGCGGCTTGCCGTTCTGGGTCTGTGCGGGCGGCTTCCCCTCTCGTACAACGAGGTGGAGGACCTGCGCCTGGCGGTGGGAGAAGCCTGCGCATCCTCGGTGCAACGGGCGGAAAAGGCGGGACGCGCGGCCTCGCGTATCACCGTAACAGGCGAGCTGGAGGAAGGACGCATCGTCCTCACCATCTGCGACGATGTTCCCATTCCCCCGGAAGCCGGTCCTTCCGGTTCCCTGGATATTGATCCGGACTTCGATGACGAAAGCTTCCGCATCTCCCTGATGCAGCTTCTGGTGGATGAGGTGGGAATCGGCGAGGCCGCCGGCGGGGGACAGGTGGTTCGCCTGGTCAAAAACTGTGAACAGGGAAGAGATGCCGCGGGGTAGCCGCCGGGGCAACGCCGACCGCGACGATTCCGAGGAGCTTTTCAGGGAATTCGCCAGGACACGGGACCCGCGCCTCAGGAAGCAGCTCATAGACTCTAACCAGAGGCTGGTGCGCTACCTGGCCAGCAAGTTCGCCAACCGCGGCGAGCCTCTGGAAGATCTGATCGCCGTGGGCAATATCGGCCTGATCAAGGCCGTTGACCGCTACGACCCCTCTCGCGGCTCGAAGTTCTGCACCTTCGCCACACCCACCATTGTGGGGGAGATCCGCCGTTATTTCCGGGACAGGGCGTGGGGTCTGAAGGTCCCGCGGCGCCTTCAGGAGCTGAACCAGCAGGTCTCCAAGGTCTCTGAGGAGCTTTCGCACGAACTGGGACGCGAACCCACTATCGAGGAGATCGCGGAACGTCTGCAGGTGCCACCGCAGGACGTTCTCGACGGGCTGGCCGTGGCCAGCGCGTATTCACCGGTCTCCGTGGATGCTCCCTCGTCCAGCGAAGGGGATGCGGCGGGGATGAAGCCGTCCGACTCGCTGGGGGCGCAGGACGAGCTGCTGGAGAAACTGGAGCTATATGACGACCTCACGCGAGCCATGCAGAACCTGGGCGAGCGTGAGCGCGCAGTGCTTCTCTACCGCTATTTCCTCGATATGTCGCAGACGGAGGTGGCCAAACGTCTGAACATCAGCCAGATGCACGTGTCGCGGCTTCAGAACAAGGCGCTCAAAAAGCTGCGGGAAATGCTGACAGCGTAGCGCCGGTCCCCATGCGGGCGTCGCGCCTCGCGGCGGCTGCGGTGGTGCTGGCCTTCGTCGTCGTGCTGCTGTGGCTGGTGAGCCGCGTCCTCACTCCGTTCCTGATCGCCATGGCGGTGGCGGCGGTGCTGGATCCCGCCCTGCAGCGGCTGCAGCGGCGCGGTCTGCCCCGCAGCTACGGGGTGCTGATCGTCTACGTGGTGTTTTTCACGTTGATGGGGTCGCTTCTGTTCTGGCTCCTCCCCATCATCGTGGCAGAAGGCGAGGCGCTGGCCCGGCAGTGGCCTGCGTATATAGACCAGGCCCGCAAGCTCTGGGTCTCCATTTCGAGCCACGACCTGGTGGAGCGACTGCGCCTGCCCATCCCGCGAACGGCGGCAGAGCTGAGCGCGACACTGGAAGAGGTGGCGAAGACGGAGGGGCCGAAAATGCTTCGAAGGCTGCTTGGCGGGCTCTCCGGGACGATCGGGTTCTTGCTGAACGTCATCGTGATGCTGATCGCCACATTCTACATGCTGAACGACTGGCCGAAAATGAAGCAGCGAGCGATCCATGTGGTGCCTCCGCAGTATCGGGAAGGAGTGGCGGAGGTGATGGAGAAGGTCGGAACGGTCTTCCTGGGGTATTTGCGCGGGCTCATAGTCCTGTGTTGCACTTACGGTGTGACCGTCACCTGCGTTCTGCTGCTTCTGGACCAGATCCCGGGCATAGAGGCAAGCTATCCGTTCTTGCTTGGGATGCTGGCGGCGCTGCTTTACGCCGTGCCTTATATTGGAACACTGCTTCTGACGCTGACAGTGGCGCTGGTTACGCTGATGGCGCCCGGTGGAAACCTGGTGAGCGCGGTGGTGGTGACGGCGGTGGTCTTGGGTTTGAACCTTACGCTGTTCGACACCGTGCTGACGCCCCGTATTCTGGGCCGGTTCACAGGGCTGAACCCCCTGGCGGCGCTGTTTGCCATCCTGGCGGGCAGT